>DKVC01000198.1:15346-41675 GCA_002490995.1 Lachnospiraceae bacterium UBA7188 | reverse complement strand
GCCAGCCGCCTGGGCGCGGAAGCCGGCAAATTGATTCTGGACAACCAGTACGGCTTTATGGTAGGATATAAGAATCGTGAAGTAGTCCGCGTTCCGCTGGAGGAAGTGGCGGGCAAGCTGAAGGAAGTATCCCCGGATGCCACCATTGTACAGGAGGCGAAGCTTCTGGGAATCTGCTTCGGCGACTAAGGAAGTTTCGGGTGCCCTTCGCTGATTTTCGGCGAGGGGCGCCAGAGAAATGCGTTCACGAGTAAATAAATGCAAGGGAGGCAGAATATGTCATACACGGCATTATACCGGAAGTTTCGTCCGGATACTTTCGCAGATGTAAAGGGGCAGGATCATATCGTAACCACGCTGAAGAACCAGCTGAAGGCAAACCGCATCGGCCATGCCTATCTGTTTACCGGAACCAGGGGAACGGGCAAGACCACTGTGGCGAAGATCCTTGCCCGGACGGTAAACTGTGAAAATCCCACCCCGGACGGTCCCTGTGGGGAATGCCGTATCTGCCGTGCCATCGCCGCAGGCGCCAGCATGAACGTTATCGAGATCGATGCGGCGTCCAACAACGGTGTTGACAATATCAGGGAAATTGTGGAGGAAGTATCTTATTCCCCTGCGGAGGGAAAATATAAGGTTTATATCATAGACGAGGTGCATATGCTTTCCACAGGGGCCTTCAACGCTTTGCTGAAGACCCTTGAGGAGCCGCCCTCCTATGTGATTTTCATCCTGGCTACCACGGAAGTGCACCGGCTGCCCATCACGATACTGTCGCGCTGCCAGAGATACGATTTCAAACGGATTACCATTGACACCATCACCGACAGGATGAAGGAGCTGATTCAGGAAGAAAATGTACAGGTGGAGGAAAAAGCGTTACGCTATATCGCAAAGCTGGCGGACGGCTCCATGAGAGACGCTTTGAGCCTTCTGGACCAGTGCATCGCTTTCCTGTTGGGAGAAGAGCTGACCTATGACAAGGTTCTGGATGTGCTGGGGGCTGTTGACACGGAGGTGTTCAGCAGGCTGTTCCGTTTTTGTCTGGAGCGGAACGTGCTGGGCTGTGTGCAGCTTCTGGAGGAAATCGTCATGCAGGGCCGGGAACTCACCCAGTTTGTGACGGATTTTACCTGGTATCTGAGGAACCTGATGCTGCTGCAGGCCTCCGACAACCTGGAGGATGTCATCGATATGTCCACGGAGAACCTGAAGAGGCTGAAGGAAGAGGCGGAGATGGCGGATATGGACAGGATTGTCCGGTATATCCGCATTTTTTCCGATTTGTCCGGACAGATCCGCTATTCGGCACAGAAGCGCATTCTGGTGGAGGTGGCGTTGATCAAACTGTGCAAACCGGAGATGGAGACCGGGCAGGAGGCCATGCTTGACCGCATCCGCCAGGTGGAGGAAAAGGTGGAAAACGGTGTGGCAGCCGTGATTCCGGAGGGGAGGGTTCCGGCCGGAACCAGTGCTGCGCCCGGAATTCAGAAGAAGGCGAAGCCTGAACTGCCGAAGGCCATTCCGGAGGACGTTAAGCAGATTGTAGCCAGGTGGCCGTCCATTGTGGGAACTGCGGAAAATCCCATGCGGATCTACCTGAAATCCGCGAAGCTCAGCCTTGGCGGCGACAATAAGCTGCTGATGGTGCTGGAGGACGGCATGGCTTCGGATTATTTTACACAGCATCCGGACAATAAGACACGTCTGGAAGCGCTGTTGTCCGATTTTTCCGGAAAAGAGATTGAAGTGGGCATCCAGACCGTGAAAGGACAACAGGAATTTGAAGACAACTACGTAGACATATCCAAACTGATTCAGATGGATATCGAGGAAGAAGAGCAGGAGTGAGGGTATCTGCCGTGAATGGTACTGGAAGGGCAGATGTGGAACTGGAATAAAAACAGCATCTATGGAACTGGAACAGGAGGAGCAATGGCAAAAAGAGGAGGCTTTCCGGGGGGAGCGATGCCCGGGAATATGGCGAATTTAATGAAGCAGGCACAGCGCATGCAGCGCCAGATGGAGGAAGGGCAGAAGGAACTGGAGACAAAGGAATTCACTGCTTCCTCAGGCGGCGGAGCTGTGGAAGCGACGGTGAGCGGCAAAAAGGAAATCCTGAAAATAACGCTGTCGGAGGAAGTTGTGGATCCGGAGGACATTGAGATGCTTCAGGACTTAATTGTGGCAGCCGTTAACGAGGCTCTGCGCAAGGCGGAAGAAGCAGGCAATGAGCTGATGGGCAAGATGACAGGGGGCCTGGGAGGACTGCCCTTCTGATGGACTTATACAGCGGACATATCAACAAATTAATTGAAGAACTGGCGGCGCTTCCTGGCATTGGCAGCAAATCGGCCCAGAGACTGGCGTTCCACCTGATCAATATGCCCGGGGATAAGGTCCGGCGCCTGACGGAGACAATCACGGCAGCCAAGGAAAATGTGCGGTATTGCAGGGAATGCTTCACCTTGACGGACCAGGAGCTGTGCCCGGTATGTGCCAGCCAGAAGCGCAACCACAAGACTATCATGGTAGTGGAAAATACAAGGGATCTTGCCGCCTATGAGAAAACAGGCAAATATGAGGGGGTATACCATGTGCTTCACGGCGCCATCTCCCCCATGCTTGGCATCGGCCCCGGCGATATCCGGCTGAAAGAGCTGATGGCGCGGCTCCAGGGAGATGTGGAGGAAGTCATCATTGCCACCAACTCCAGCCTGGAGGGCGAGACCACAGCCATGTACATAGCAAAACTCATAAAACCCACGGGCATTAAGGTGACGCGGATTGCCAGCGGCGTACCGGTGGGCGGCGATCTGGAATACATAGACGAAGTGACGCTTCTCCGCGCACTGGAGGGACGTGTGGAGCTGTAGGAGCGTTTCTTCTGTGAAAGTCCTGAAATCTTCCTGATTTGGGTACTGGAGCAGGTGAGCCGCTTCTCTGTACAGATACCGAAGCGAAAGAATATTGAATATAAGATAGGAGACAGACATGTCAGTAACAGCAAAGCCTTTCGGGACATACCCGGACGGAAGAGAAATAACCCTGTACATCCTCTCAAACAGCAGGGGAATGCAGGTAGCGGTAACAAATATAGGCGCAGCGCTGGTAAAGATCATCTGCCCTGACAAAGACGGACAGATGGCAGACGTGGTGCTGGGATTCGACCGAGGAGAAGACTACCTGAACAATCCCAGTTTTTTCGGAGTTGTCATCGGGCCCAATGCCAACAGGACAGGAGGCGCGTCCTTTGAACTGGACGGAACTGCCTGGCAGCTGGATGTAAACGACGGTCCTAACAATCTGCACAGCCATAAAGAGAAAGGATGGCACAAACGCCTGTGGGAAGCAGCCATATCTGACGATAGTGTCACTTTCACGCTGGAGGACACAGACGGTAAGCTGGGATTTCCCGGAAATAAGAAAGCCAGCGTAACATACTCTCTGGACGAGGAAAATGCGCTGAAGCTTCACTATCACGGCACCAGTGACAGGAGGACCATCCTGAATCTGACCAATCACTGCTATTTCAATCTGGAAGGACATGACAGCGGCAGTATAGAAGGACATGAGCTGCAGCTGGCGGCATCCTGTTACACCCCTGCGGATTCAGACTCCATACCTACCGGAGAGATTGCGGCGGTGGAAGGAACCCCCATGGATTTCCGGAGTCTGAAAAAAGTGGGAGAAGAAATCGGTGCAGATTTCCAGCAACTGAAATTTGCGGGCGGATATGACCATAACTGGGTAATTGACGGCTGGGATGGGACACTGCGGCATTTTGCCACATTACGGGCGGCTTCCGGAAGAGTCATGGAATGCTATACCACGCTGCCCGGAGTACAGTTCTATGCCGGGAACTTCATTGACAATCAGACAGGAAAGGGCGGAGCGTCCTATGGCTTCCGTTCGGGGATGTGCCTGGAGAGCCAGTATTTTCCGGACGCCATCCACAAACCGCAGTTCCCCGGGGCAGTTTTCGGGGACGGGACAGAATATGATTCCGTGACGGTATATCAGTTCGGCGTTTCCTGAGAAATGCCTGTTTTGGTCCGGCTGATGCGCTGTCCGGCTCCAGATGGACAGATTGCAGGACTGTACGGATACTTGCCCCGGCATACTGCAAAGATTGTCGAAGACTTCTTTTTTAAGCGCGACAAAGAATGCTAAAATACCTCGCATACCGATGTTATGATGGTTATAAACGGTATGGGAGGTGTTTTTATATGGAATTGCCAAAAAACATTACACAAATCGGAGAAACCAATCCTCATTGCAAGGTCTATGTGGAGGATTATGTCATTTCTTACATAAAACAGCTGAATCAGTATGCAGATGAAAAAGAGATGGCAGTGGCATTGTACGGTGTCCGGAAAGAGGAAGCGGGAATTACTTATCTATTTTTCTATGGGGCATGCAGGCTGGTTTTCCTGCAGAAGGAATGCCGTCATTTATCCCAGGCAGTGCTGCAGGAGGCGGAAAAGCAGCGGAAGAAGTTCTTTCCGGACATGGTTTTCCTGGGCTACAGGCTGCTTGACGGAGAAATGATAGAGGGCTTCCATATCTGCGAGCAGGGTGTGTGCAGATACGTAGAGGGATATGCGCAGTTTTATGAGAAAAATGATGCCATGCTGGCATTCATGCTGGAAGAACGTCAGGAAGCCGCTCAGCCGGAAACGGTTGACCAGGAGAAATATAATGTGGTAAAAAGGCGGCAGGAAGAGCGCCGCGCACTGGCACAGGAAAAAAGCGGACATGCCATGCTGTCCAGAAGGAAAAATTCCCGCACACTGGAATCGGCCCATGAAGCGGCGGGAGCGAACGCAGGCGCCGCGAGAACCGGCACAGGCGTAAATGCAGGTGCCGGCGTGAGGACAAAAGCAGGCGTATTCTCAGGTGCCGGCGCAGGGACAAACGCGGATGGAAAAGCGGGCGGAAACGGAAAACTCAGGGGCATGAAGCTGACAGCCGCCGCCGTCTTTGCACTGTTGTGCGTAACGGGGCTTGCCGCCATGGGAAACGGGGAGAAACTGAATGAATGGCAGACGGCATTGAGACAGCTGATGGAAAATATGTCCGAGCAGCAGCTGCCTGATGCGGTACAGGTATCAAACGGAACTGCTCAGGTGGGAACGATTGTAGCAGAGGACAAGCTCAACAATGCGATTCTGAATGAGAATGCGGCGGCAGACCCTTCATTGACGGCGTCGGGAGCGGGACAGGCCCAGCCATCTGTCCAGGAGGGAGCCCAGGGCCAGACTCAGCCAGGCGGACAGGAAGGAAGCCAGGGCCAGACCCAGCCAGGCGGACCGGAAGGAAGCCAGGGCCAGACCCAGCCGGGCGGACAGGAAGGAAGCCAGGGCCAGACCCAGCCGGGTGGTCAGGAGGGAAGCCAGGGCCAGACCCAGCCGGGCGGACAGGAAGAAGTCCAGGGTCAGACCCAGCCGGGTGGTCAGGAAGGAAGCCAGGGCCAGACCCAGCCGGGCGGACAGGAAGGAGACCAGGCGCAGAACCAGACTGCCGGACAGCAGACAGCCCAGGGAGATGACGGCGGTGCTTCCCAGGAATCGGGCCAGCAGGCTCCGGGGACAGACCAGGCAGCGTCATCCGGCGGCAGTGAACAGCCGGACCAGGGAGAGGCGCAGACACCGGAGACAAAGCCTGCAGCCGGTCCCACTGCCGAGCTGGAGGCCTATACCATACAGAGAGGCGACACCCTCATCGGCATCTGCGTACGAAGATACGGAAGTGACATGCGCGTATCCGAAATCTGTTCCCTCAATAATATTGAAAATCCGGATGATATTAAGGTTGGTGAAAAAATATTTCTACCACAATAGGAAAAGTGTGGTATAATTGGAAAGACAACAAAGTACCCAACTTACCGGAGGTATCATGGCAGATATCAGAAGCTACATGAAGGAGAAGGAAAAAAGGGAGCGGAAGCAGGAAAACTACAGGGTAAAAATTGCCCGGCATAAGATGGCTTTCCTGACCAGAATCCTGCTGGCGGCAGCAGTGCTCATTGCCGTTGTCCTTTTTTTTTACATACAGTATGAGCGGCATGTCTACACGGACTATGACATTGTCGCTTCAGTGGAGAGTGACAGCATCAGCGGGACCACGGATGTCAGGCTGAAGAACGCCCTTCTGACTTACAGCAAGGATGGGGCGCATTGTACGGATATCAAGGGGAATGTGGTCTGGAACCAGACTTTTGAGATACAGGATGTCAGGCTGGCTGTCAGCGGAAATGCCGTTGCGCTGGGAGAGTATAACGGAAGAAGCATTTACATCGCAAATTCTGAAAAGCTGCTGGGGGAGATCAGTACTACGATGCCCATCAGGGAGCTGGCTGTCTGCGAGGCGGGCTATGTGGCAGCAGTACTGACCGACTCGGATATCACCTGGGTCAACAGGTATGACAGCAGCGGGGAACTGAAAAATGAAGGACGGACCCATGTGGATGATTCCGGATATCCGATGGCACTCAGCCTGTCTCCCAACGGTGAACTGTTAGGAGTGGCTTACCTGTATGTGGACGCGGGGGTCCTGATGACCAGGATGGCATTTTATAATTTCGGACCGGTGGGGTCAAATGTCAGCGACAGGCTTGTGAGTACATGGTCATACACGGACATGCTGATTCCCTATGTGAGATTCCTGGATGATGATACAGCCGTTGCAGTCGGGGACAGCAGGCTGATGATTTATTCGGGAAGCCATGTGCCGGGTTCTCCAGTAGAGCATATGTTTGACAGGGAAATACAGTCGGTTTTCTGTGATGACAGGTATGTTGGGCTGGTATTTTATTCCGATAACAGCGAAAATCGATATCAGGTTAATATATACGATACGGAGAACCTGTCTTCCCAGGCGAAAGTTTTTTACTTTGATATGGATTATACGGATATCTTCTTTGGAAACGGGAATTTTGTGATCTATAACGAGACGGAATGCCAGGTCATTACTATGGATGGCGTGGAAAAATTCCATGGGAACTTTGCGAAGCCGGTGCGGATGATGCTTTCGGCAGGAAGCAGGTACAGGTATCTTCTGGTCACAGACGATTCCATGGATACAATACAATTAAAATAGAAAAAGAAAACGGAGAGAAACGGAATGGATGGACTGGGCCTTAATGTGATGCTGGTGATTGCGGTGCTGGCTGTGGCAGTTAAAATGGCGGACGGGTATAAGAAAGGAATGGTGAGGGAGGTCATCTCTCTGATATCCATGGTGGTGCTCTGTGTGGTGGCGGCACTGATTGCCTACGGTGTCAACGGCTATCATGACGGTAAAGTATTTCATGTGGTACTGGCGGTGATTCTGTTTATTCTGGTGATGACTGTCCACCATCTTCTGGGGCTGGTATTTTTCTCCGCGAAGCTTTTTTCAAAGCTTCCCATTGTACATACTCTGGATAAGCTGTTGGGGATTGTCTTCGGAATATTTGAGGTGGTCCTGCTGCTTTGGACGGTTTATGCTTTTATCATGATGATGGATATGGGAGCCATCGGACAGGCTATCCTTGCCTGTACGGAAGAAAGTGCCCTTCTGACATGGGTTTACCAGCACAATTATCTTGCGCACTGGATTGGCGCTTTTCTGGACGAGTTTGATTTTGTGCCCTTGATTGAGCTGCTGGGGCTGTAGGGAAAGGTCCTGGCAATTCTTTTATATGTCTGTTACTGTTCACTCGGTGCCACCGCGAGGCATGTTCGTGCGCACTTTGCACAAACAATTCCAGGCAGTCGTTCGATTGCCTGGCTGCCTCGGTAATTCCTTCGAAAAACGTCAATTTTCTTGACTTTACCACATAATTTTTTTATACTGTATGAGGAGGCATATCCTCAGGCTGCAGGGCCTGCGGAGCGGCTCCCATAATCATTGCGAGTTTCATTGATGTGCAGTATAGATAACGCCCAGGGCGGGAAGAGAGAGGTTATACATGAGCGAAGCGATTAAAAAAGCAATCCAGGACGGAAAGACTGTTTTAGGGCTGGAGTTTGGTTCCACCCGGATCAAGGCAGTACTGGTGGACGAAAGCCACGAACCTGTGGCAATGGGAACCTGGGACTGGGAGAACAGCCTGGCAGACAATATCTGGACATACAGTCTGGAGGACATCTGGAAAGGGCTTCAGGGCTGTTATAAAAGCCTGGCGGAGGATGTGCAGAGGCAGTACGGCGTGACGCTGACAAAGCTGGCAGCGCTTGGGTTTTCCGGCATGATGCACGGCTATATGCCATTTGATGCGGCGGGAGAGCTGCTTGTACCCTTCCGCACATGGCGCAATACCATGACGGAAGAGGCGTGTAAAAAGCTGACACCACTGTTTCGGTTTAACATTCCCCAGAGATGGAGCATTGCCCATCTGTATCAGGCAATCTTAAACGGTGAGGAGCATGTGAAGAATATTTCTTATTTGACCACACTTGCGGGTTACATTCACTGGCAGCTTTCCGGTGAGGACCAAAAGAGCGGTGAGCGTGTGCTGGGCGTAGGCGAGGCATCCGGCATGTTCCCGATTGATTCCGCGGTCTGTGATTATGATGCGGAGATGGTGGCGAAATTCGACGCGCTGGTGGAGGACAGGGGCTTTGGATGGAAGCTGAAGGACATCCTTCCCAAAGTACTGCCGGCAGGAGAGAAGGCGGGTTACTTAAGTGCGGCGGGTGCGAAGCTTCTTGACCCCAGCGGAAATCTGCAGCCGGGAGTACCCATGTGTCCCCCGGAAGGTGATGCGGGAACCGGCATGACAGCCACCAACAGCGTGAAGGTACATACGGGTAATATTTCTGCGGGGACTTCCATTTTCTCCATGGTGGTGACGGACAGACCGCTTTCCAGGGTGCATGAGGAGATTGACATGGTCACCACACCGGACGGCAGCCCTGTGGCCATGGTTCATTGCAATAACTGCACGTCGGACCTGAATGCCTGGGTGAACCTGTTTGAGGAGTTCGCCGGAAAGCTTGGAATAAAAACGGATAAGAATGAACTTTACGGCATGCTCTACA
This sequence comes from Lachnospiraceae bacterium UBA7188, assembly GCA_002490995.1. Lineage (GTDB taxonomy): Bacteria > Bacillota > Clostridia > Lachnospirales > Lachnospiraceae > Acetatifactor. Next base: position 32,646 of record DKVC01000198.1, on the reverse strand, counting down.
GGGAAGCCCTGACCGCGGATACAGACTGCGGAGGGCTGATGGCATACAATTATTTCGCAGGAGAGCCGGTTACAGGATTGAACGGTGGCAGGCCCATGTTTGTCCGCACGCCTGACGCGAAGTTTACGCTGGCGAACTTTATGAGAAGTCATCTGTACAGCTCCATGGCGGCGCTGAAGATCGGAAACGATATCCTGTTGAAGGAAGAACAGGTGAAGGTGGATTCCCTGACAGGGCACGGCGGGCTGTTCAAGACTCCCGTGGTGGGGCAGCAGCTGATGGCAGCAGCCATGAATGCGCCTGTGACAGTGATGGATACCGCAAGCGAGGGAGGAGCCTGGGGCATGGCAGTGCTGGCAGCTTATATGGTAGAAAAAGCGGAGGGCGAAACGCTGCCTGATTATCTGAGCAGCCGGATTTTTGCCGGACAGACCGGGACCACCATTGAGCCGAAGCCGGAGGATGTGGCCGGATTTGACGCATTTATCGAGAAATATAAGAGCACGCTGCCCGCTGAGAAAGCCGCAGTGGAAGGGCTTATATAAGGAATGGGAAACAGGCCTGAAAGATGCACGGCCTCATTGTAAGACGGAAGTTGGGTTAGAAACGCGAAAGCAAATAAGAAACGTAAAAACGGAACAGAAATGCCAAACCGGAGCTGAAATATGGAACCGGAACGGAGATGCGGAATCCAGACAGGGATCAGTGTCTGGACGAAAGCGGCGGAACCGTAAAAGGAAGGAGTAAGATACGATGTTAGAAGAACTGAAAAAAGCAGTATGCGAAGCCAATATGGATTTACCCAGGTACGGCCTGGTAACGTTCACCTGGGGGAATGTCAGCGCCATCGACAGGGAGAGCGGATATTTTGTCATCAAGCCCAGCGGGGTGGAGTATGACAGACTGACGCCGGATGACATGGTAGTAGTAGATTTGAACGGCAAAAAGGTGGAAGGCCGTTACAATCCTTCCTCTGATACCGCGACCCATGCGGAGCTTTACAAGGCATTTCCGGAGATAGGCGGTATCGTGCATACCCATTCCTCCTATGCCACCAGCTGGGCTCAGGCTGGCAGAAGCATACCCTGCTACGGCACCACCCATGCGGATTACATCTATGGGGAGGTTCCCTGTGTCAGATGCCTTACGGCGGAAGAAATTGCCGATGCCTACGAGGAGAATACCGGGAAACTGATTGTCAGCGAATTCCTGAGAATGTGCAAGGACCCGGTGTCCGTACCCGCGGTATTGTGCAAGAATCACGGCCCCTTCACCTGGGGAAAGGATGCGAAGGATGCAGTGCATAATGCTGTGGTTCTGGAAGAGGTGGCGAAGATGGCTTACCGCACGGAATCCATCAACCATCATGTGCAGCCTGCGCCTCAGGAGCTGATGGACAAGCATTATTACAGAAAGCATGGCGCCAATGCCTATTATGGGCAGGGGGCGGAGAAATAGGATTAGTTTTGCGGTTGGGACGGAGACTGATGGACATGGTCTTCCGAAATTCGATAAATATTTAAACGTCTGGGTTCATAGAGTATAAACGAAAACTCCCCATGGATGATGGCTTTGCCGGATGCGTGGGGAGTTATTTTTTTCCGTTATTGCTTTCAGTCCTGTCCGGTAGTATAATAGGTTTATATTTCACTCTGTTGGAATATTCGGCACTCAACAAGAGCGATTCAGAGGAGAACCGTTATATGAAAAGAAAGAAATCCCTGCAGCAGATAATCTACGTCCCCTTTCTCCTGCTTGCAGTTATCATCCTGTTCCAGTGGTACACAACGCGGAACCGGCAGCGCATTGAGGAACAGAATAAAAATTATGCGGCGGACGCGGCCCAGATGAAGGCAGACCAGATTGACGGAGAGCTGCGGAACGCCCTGAACAGGATTTCCACATATGCCTACTTTGTGGGAGAAAGTATGGAGGAACCGGTGGTCACGGCTCAGAGGCTGGCAAAGATGGAAGAAAATGTGATCTTTGACGCGCTGATGTATACGGATGCGGACGGCATCGATCATGCTTCCGACGGGCGGACTGCGGATGTGAAGGAGCGTTTCTTCTATCAGGACGGTATGCGGGGGGAGAACGGCATTGAGATTCTTTTCGACCCTTATTTCTTTGACGAGACCATGGTCTGTTTTTATGCCCCCGTTTACTGGCAGGGAGAGGTTGTGGGAGTGCTGCGCGCTGCCTACCTGGCGGAGGAATATCTGCAGAATATGCTTGCCGCCACATATTTCGGCGAAGCTGCGGAGGTGTATTTGTGCACCCCGGAAGGACGGGTGATTGCCAGCTCCAACGGCAGGGCTTATCAGGATGACCTGGCGTCAGGCCTGGCACAGGAGGGCATAATCGACGGTAATACGGCGGCAAATGTAAGGAATGTCTTTGAAAATGGCGGGAGAGGAAGCTTTCTGTGCGATACAGGAAGCAAAACGGATAATATTTGTGTGACATATCTGTCAGAAAATGGCTTTGTGCTGGTACAGACCTTTCCCAAAGACGTTACGCAGGACATGATCAGGGCGGAGAATATGGTCGGGATCCAGCTGGAAATCGGCCTTATTGTACTGTTTGCCATATACATCGTCATTCTTCTGGTCCGTTCCGGCAGGGAGAAGAAGCTGCTGGAGCGGGAAAACAGAGAAATGGGGTATATTATCGACGGCGTCAATATCCTTTTCAGCCGTTTTGCGGTTGCCGATTTTGAGACGGATACCTATCAGTATCTGGCGGAGACGCACCCGGAAGAGAGCGACATCAGCGCCAGGGGCAGCTATCAGGAGCTGGCAGAGCATATGATCTCTATTCTGGTAGATGAGACGGCCAGACAGGAATTTGCCGAAGCCATTGCAGGGGATGCCATTATCAGGGCGCTGGAGAAAAAGGATGAGGTCCGCTTTGAGTGCCATGTGCAGTACGATGGCCGCACGGAATGGGAACATGTGAGCGCCGTGTGCCTGCAGCGAAAGGAGGGCAGGGCCTGCAAGGTATTGTTTACCCGTCAGAATATTACCGAAATAAAGGAAAAAGAACTCCGTATGCAGGCCGAAATGTCCCTTGCCAGCCGCAAGGAAAGGCAGTACCGCATTGCAATCATGTCTAATTCGCTCTGTACCTTTGAGTTTAACCTGACGAAGGATGTAATCGAGAGGGATATCGTCCGCGTCCGGAACGGGCGGCAGGCTTCCCTGCTGGAAAGAGTGGGATTGAAGGCGCCCTGCAGGGCATCGGAATGCTTTGAAAAATGGAAGGATTATATCCTGGAGGAATCGAAGGAGGAATACAGTGAAACGGTCAATACAGAGCATCTGAAGGAATGCTTTGAGAACGGGGAAGCCGAAGTGGATATTGACTACTGGGAAACATATGGGGAGGAAGGGCAGATATGTGTCCGGCAGTCTTATATTATGACCCAGGACGATGACACCGATGACATTATGGTTATGGTGGTGACCAGGGAGATTACCGAGCAGGTCCGGAAACAGAAGGAACAGACCCAGGCGCTGCAGGATGCTCTGATGCAGGCCCAGCACGCCAACCGGGCCAAGACCACGTTCCTTTCCAATATGTCCCATGACATAAGGACGCCAATGAATGCCATCATTGGTTTTGCCACCATTGCCGCCAGCCATATTGACAATAAGGATCAGGTCAGAGATTGTCTGCAGAAGGTTCTGTCGTCCAGCAACCATCTGCTCAGCCTGATCAACGATATCCTGGATATGAGCAGGATTGAGAGCGGGAAGGTGCAGATTAAGGAACAGGAATGTAATGTCTCAGAGATTATGCACAATCTGGTCAGCATCATCCAGCCTCAGGTGAAGGCAAAGCAGCTGGAACTGTTCATTGATACTTTTGAGGTGGCAAACGAGGATGTGATTGCGGATGCACTGAAGCTGAATCAGGTATTCATCAATCTGCTGAGCAATGCGGTGAAATATACGCCCGCAGGCGGCACGATTTCCTTCCGCATTATGCAGAAGGCCACTTTCCGGCATGGATACGGGGACTATGTATTTATTGTGAAGGATAACGGTATAGGGATGTCAAAGGACTTCGTGGCGCATATATTCGAGCCTTTTGAGCGGGAGGCTACAGCCACACAGTCCGGCATCCAGGGGACAGGCCTGGGGATGGCAATCACGAAAAACATCGTGGAGATGATGGGCGGCACCATCAGCGTGGAAAGTGAAACCGGCCGGGGGAGCACTTTTACGGTGGAATTGAGTCTGAAGCTTCAGGATGTGAAAAAGGATGCGGAGCAGATCAGGGAACTGCAGAACTTAAGGGCGCTGGTGGTGGACGACGACTTTAATGTCTGCGACAGTGTAAGCAAGATGCTGAAGCAGATCGGCATGCGTTCCGAATGGACGACTTCCGGAAGAGAGGCAGTGTACCGGGCGAAACAGGCCCATGAGGAGGCGGATCCCTATCATACCTATATCATAGACTGGCAGATGCCGGAAACCAGCGGTCTGGAAACAGCCAGAAGGATCCGCAGCGTGGTGGGGACGGAGGCGCCCATCATTATTCTGACTGCCTATGACTGGACGGATATTGAGGAAGAAGCGAAGGAAGCGGGCGTTACGGCATTCTGCGCAAAGCCTCTGTTCCTGTCTGATTTGAAATCCGCCCTGCTGGCGGCGAATAACCTTGCAGGGAAGGAAGAAGAAGCAGCAGCCTGGACACAGGCGGATTTCCGCGGGAAAAGAATCCTGCTGGTGGAGGATATTGAGCTGAACCGTGAAATTGCCCAGGCGATATTGGAAGAGACGGGATTCGAAGTGGAATCCGCGCCTGACGGTACGGATGCTGTGGATATGGTGAGGAAATCGGAGGAATTTTATTATGATGCTATCCTGATGGATGTGCAGATGCCGATTATGGACGGCTATGAAGCCACCAGAACCATCCGGGCACTGCCGAGGAGGGATGTAAAGTCCATGCCCATTATCGCCACCACAGCCAATGCGCTGGAGGAGGATAAGGAAGCAGCCCTGAAAAACGGCATGAACGCCCATATTTCCAAGCCGCTGGATGTGGAAATATTTATGGAGGTGCTGGGGAAATTTTTGAAATAAGGAAAAGAGGTTTTGCATATGTAACCTGACTGTCCTGTCCGGGCCTGTCTGCCGCGGGACGGCCGGGTTACTGTTTACAGCAAGTCTTTGAAGGGTAACACAAAAATCATTTTGATTTTGTGGATTTAATGACCTTTGGTCTCTTCCTCTTAGCATTGCTTACGTTCGTTTTTACGTTCTGTAAGTAACAGCTTATGTATGTTTTGCTAGTACATAGAAAAACCACCCCTAAACTTTGACCGGTGGACGGGTGGATTTTTCTATCCTAAGAGGTCAACCCACCTTGTGGGCGGTTGTTTTCCCTATGCTTACTATAGCATATTCCACAGATGAATTCAAGAGAAATCCCAGGAAAACAAGAAAAATAAGCAGGAAAGTCTGGTAGGAGCCGCAGGATGAAATTTATACTGTCATATGCAAAAAAATATCGTTCCATGATAGCAATTGGTATGCTTATCAAATTATCAGCCGCTCTGGCCGAGCTGCTTCTCCCATACGTGCTGGAACATCTGATTGACGATGTAGCGCCGCTGCAGGAGATAAAGCTGATACTTTTGTGGGGAGCAGTCATGCTTGCGCTGGTGGTCTATGTGCGCCAGGCGAACGTGAAGGCGAACCGTACGGCAGTGGGTGTGGCGAAGCGAACTATATACGAAATTAGAAGAGATTTATTTTGGAAATCCGTCAACCTGTCCGGCGGGCAGCTGGACGAATTCGGGCTGCCTTCCCTGAATTCCAGGATGACTTCGGACTCCTACAACGTACAGAGCTTCATACAGTCCAGCCAGACCATGGGAATCCGCGCGCCGATTCTGCTGTTCGGCGGTATTACCATAACTCTGATTATGGACGCCGGACTGGCATCCATTCTCTGCATTATGGCCCCTATCCTGATCACAGCGGTAGTATTTGTTTCCCTGAAGGGTATCCCGCTCTATGAAAAGGTGCAGAAGAGCGTGGATGATATCGTGCGCATTATGCGGGAAAATATCACAGGCATCCGGGTGGTAAAAGCGCTTTCGAAGGAAGATTACGAGATGCGCCGCTTTGAGGACACGAACAGGGAGATGGCGAATCGGGACGTGAAAGCGGGCATTGTCATGGCGCTGCCCGGACCTGTCATGACATTTATGCTGAATATCGGGCTTACGATTGTGGTAGTAGTGGGGGCTTACCGTGTGAATGGAGGTGTCACCCAGCCAGGTGTCATTTTGGCCTTTTTGACTTATTTTAATATGATCCTTATGGGTGTGAACGGGGTGAACCGTATTTTCATGATGATGTCCAAGGCGAACGCATCCGCAAACCGTATTGCCGCAGTGGTGAACAGCGAGGATGAACTGGTGCCTGTTTCGTCAGAGGAAGCGGCAGTGACGCAGCGGGACGGGTACATAGTCTTTGAACAGGTGGCATTCAGCTATGGAAGACATACGGAATCGGACGAGGAGACGGGTGAAGGTGACGGAGATGCATCCGAATCGGACGGAGGGCTGTCCGCAGGAGGCCGTGGAAATTCCGTGGCGGACGGAAAGCTGCAGAATCCGCCGGACAGTAATAACGATAAAGCAGCAGAATCCGCCAGGCTGTCAGCCATGGCGAGATTCGACGGACAGGAGCGCCAGAAATGCCTGGAAGGAATCGATTTTGCCGTGAAAAAGGGCGGTTCCCTGGGAATCATAGGTGCCACCGGCTGTGGTAAGACCACCATCATCAATCTGCTGATGCGTTTTTATGATGCGGACGAAGGCCATATTTTTATAGACGGAAAAGACGTGCGTACCTACGAGAAGGACGAGCTGCACAGGCTGTTCGGCGTGGTATTCCAGAATGACGTTATCTTTGCCGATTCCCTGAAGGAAAATATCTCCTTCGGGCGTGATGTGGAGACGGAGGAAATGCGCAGAGCCGCCGGGGACGCCATGGCGAGGGAATTTATTGAAAGCTACGAAGATACATACGATCACAAAGCTGTAGTGCGCGGTGCCAATTTAAGCGGCGGACAGCGCCAGCGCGTACTGATTGCCAGGGCGCTGGCGGCTGCCCCCAGGATACTGGTGCTGGACGATTCCTCCAGCGCGCTGGACTACAAGACAGATGCTGCGCTGCGCAAAGCAATCCGGGAGCACCATGCAGACACCACCACCATCATTATCGCCCAGAGGATCAGTTCCATTATGGCCCTGGACGATATCATCATGCTGGACGAAGGAAAAATCATCGGGCACGGCACTCATGAGGAATTGCTGCAGAATTGCTCCATGTACCAGGAAATATACAGAACCCAGATGGGAGGGTGAATATATATGGCATCCAGAGACACTGTCCGCAAAAAGCCAAAAGACACAAAAGGAACCTTCAAGCGTCTGCTGCATTACATCGGTTATTATAAATGGATTCTTATGCTGGTATTTGCCCTGTGCTTCACCAGCAATATCCTTGCCCTTCTCGGACCCAGCATGGCGGGCTCAGCCATCAACGAGGCAGCTGCGGGTGTGGGGAAGGTAAACTTTGACAGAGTTTTTTACTATGCCGGCAGGATGCTGCTCTTCTATGTGCTGTCGTCCCTGCTCACCATCTCCATCAATATCATTATGATGTATGTCAGCAAATGGATTGCCAAAGGGATGCGTAAGGATGTCTTCGACAAGCTGATGCGGATGCCGGTGGGATATTTTGACAGAAACCAGGCGGGAGATATTATCAGCCGCGTGTCATACGATATTGATGTAGTCAGCACCTGCCTGGCCACAGACGTGGTGCAGATACTGACCAGCCTGGTCACCGTGGCAGGCTCTTTCACCATGATGCTCTATATCTCGCCTGCTCTGGCAGCAGTGGTCGTGGTGACGATTCCCGCCGCCATTATCTATGTGACTAAGATGCGTAAAATTACACAGCCCAGATTTGCGAAGCGTTCTAAAAATTACGGCATTATGAACGGATTTGTGGAAGAAATGTTTTCCGGACAGAAGACGATTATGGCATATGCCTACGAAACCAAAGTAGCCGAGAACTTTGACCGGGTGAACGCGGCTGCCGCCAATGCCTATTATGATGCGGATTATTACGGAATCACCATGGGACCTACGGTGAACTCCATCAATAACCTGGGCCTGAGCCTGATTGCGGTATTCGGCTCCTTCCTCTATATGGGAGGACGGATTTCCCTGGGGCAGATTTCCTCTTTTGTCCTGTATTCCCGAAAATTCTCCGGCCCCATCAACGAGATTGCGAATATCACCAATGAACTCTACTCCGCCCTGGCTGCTGCGGAACGTGTATTCGGACTGCTGGATGAGGAAGAGGAACCTGCGGACAGAGAAGCTGCGCTGGAACTGACCGATGTGAAAGGCAATGTGGAACTGCGGAATGTTTCCTTCGGATATGAGAAAAATAAAACCATTCTCCACAATCTGAGCCTGAAGGCAGACGCAGGGAAGCTTGTGGCTATTGTGGGTCCTACCGGCGCAGGGAAAACCACCATCATTAACCTGCTGATGCGATTTTATGATGTAGACGAGGGCAGTATCCTGGTGGAGGGCAGGGAAACCAAGGATTACACCAGACGGAGCCTGCGCGGAGCCTATGCCATGGTGCTTCAGGAGACCTGGGTATTCAAGGGAACGATTTTCGAGAATATTGCCTACGGGAAAGAAGGCGCCTCCAGGGAAGAGGTGGTAGCCGCTGCCAAAGCCGCTCATATTCATTCCTTTATCATGCGCCTGCCTTTAGGATACGAAACCGTCATCAGCGAGGACGGCGGAAACATTTCCAAAGGCCAGAAGCAGCTCCTGACCATCGCCCGGGCCATGCTCTATGACGCCCGGATGCTGATTCTGGATGAAGCCACCTCCAATGTGGACACCAGCACGGAGCGGCGGATCCAGAAAGCCATGCGGGAGCTGATGAAGGATAAGACCTGCTTTGTAATCGCCCACCGTCTCTCCACCATACAGAATGCGGACCATATCCTGGTGGTTGACCACGGGGATGTAGTGGAACAGGGAAACCATGAGAGCCTGATGGCGCGTCGAGGGTTTTACTATAAGCTGTATGCTTCGCAGTTTGAGTGATTTTTGCAATCATTCCCATTCCAGTTTTTTAATATAAAGGGAACAGTTTACAATAATTACTTGAAATAAATGGATTTTCCAAGTATACTTATATCATAAGCCGTAAAGCAGGGAAATGCCCCACAATTCCTGACAGGCCGGAAGATGAAAAACAGGAGTGAGCGGTGGAAAAAAAGCGGCAAAGGAATACGCTCGCGAGTATAACATGCAGCGACAGAAAGGCGGACACTATGATCATCAGCGAAAGAATCTTTGAATTAATGGACAAAAAGAACGTAAGCCGGAAGCGATTCTCGGAGGAGACCGGAATCGCCCAGAGCACCATCAGCGACTGGAAGCGGAAGAAGACCAATCCTGCCGCGGATAAAATTATGGCAATCTGTGATGCCCTCCAGGTTACGCCCACCCAGCTGCTGGCTGACGGCATGGAAGGGGCTGAGAGTGCCGGTACAGCCGTGGAGACGGAGGTGGACTATATGATGGTCCGCAAAGGCTCCGAAGAGTATGTTCTCATAGAGAATTACCGGAAGCTGGGAAAAAGCGGAAAGGGCCGTGTCCAGGGCTACCTGCAGGCACTGGCGGAAGACGCGGAATCATGATTACAATATTGAAGGAAACCCCAAAAAATCCCGTCACCCTGATGGGAGAACGCGCAGGCGTATGCTGGGGCGCAGACATAAATAACGCAGAGAAAAATTACAAACGCGGCCTGGACTGCATCAAATCCGGCCATCATCGTGTGATGGAATACGTCAATGTGGAAATGATCCTGGACGGCTATTCCGCCCGCGTCATCCGGGAGTGGTACACACATATCGGCGGGGCGCCCACCAGGCTGCAGGCAAGCACGCGCTATATCAATTACAGGGATTTTTCCTACACCACACCTCCGTCCGTGACGGAGAATCCGGAGGCGGAGCAGCTCTACAGGGAGACCATGTCAGCCATTGCGCAGGCCTGCAGCCGCCTGGAGAGCGAATTTGGAATTCCCCGGGAGGATGCCGCCATGCTCCTCCCCCTGGGAATGTCTACGAAGATTGTGGACAAGCGCAATGTGAGAAATCTGATTGAAATGTCCCATCAGCGGCTCTGTACCAGAGCTTACTGGGAATACCGGCTTCTGATGGGTGACATCTGCCAGGCGCTTTCGGAGTATTCGGAAGAGTGGAAGTACCTGGTAGAACATTTTTTTGTGCCGAAATGTGAAGTTACCGGATACTGCACAGAGAAAAAGAGCTGCGGCAGGAAGCCATATCGTCCTTAAAGGATCGCTCTTAAATTTGTCGGCAGCACTAAAGTATTTGAATCTGGTGCCGATAATTTATACAGAACATCACATTGATGTGAGCAATCATAATTGGAAGTGAACCTTTCAGGAAGGGAGGATTCCGAAATGCGTATAGAGGCATATAATCAGGTTCACCAGCTGTATCAGGCAAAAAAGGTGAACAATGTACGTGAAAAGAGCGGTGTGGCCCGGACAGACCAGCTGCAGTTCAGCAATATGGGAAGGGAAATCAGGGCGGCGCAGGCAGCGCTCGCGGGTACTCCTGATATCAGGGAGGAAATGGTAGCTCCTCTCAGGACGAAAGTTCAAAACGGTACTTATCAGGTAGATACCGCATCCTTTGCCCAGAAGCTTATGCAGAAGGCATCTGAGCTGGAGGCGGCTTATGAGGAAACGAGGTAAGGATACCTGTGGCTAGTTTAATGGAGAATCTGATCGAGGTACTCGGCCAGGAATGCGATGCATATGAAGCGCTTCTGGCTTTATCCCAGAAGAAGACACAGGTAATTGCCAGTGCAAATCTGGAGAATTTACAGAAAATCACGGATGATGAACAGGAAGCAGTAGGGAGGGTCAACCATCTGGACAGGAGAAGGATGGAAGTGACCATGGACATTGCCAACGTATTGAACAGGGATGTTGAGACGTTAAAGCTCTCCAGGATGATCGAAATGATGTCATCGCGCCCGCAGGAACAGGCGAAGCTGGCCGAGGCATACGACAGACTGCAGAGCAGCGTCCGGGAATTGCGCCGGATTAACGAACAGAATAGAGAATTGCTGGAGAACGCGCTGGAAATGGTGGAATTTGAGATGAATCTCATCCAGGCCTCAAAAGCCGCACCGGAGACGGCAAATTACACCAGAGGTGCTTACAGCTCAGGGACACAAATGGGCGTGGCCAGCGGAAATTTTGATGCAAAACAGTAACCGGAAGCTTATGCAGCGCAGGGTATGAACTGCAGCTGCCGGGTGACTGTATCCTTGTAGAACGTGAGGTAAATGTTATGCCGTTGATGGGAAGTTTATATATCGGAACTTCAGGATTACAGACAAGTCAGAATGCGCTGAACACAACAGCACATAATCTTTCTAATATGGACACCACCGGCTACGTGCGGCAGCAGGTGCAGCAGTCTTCGAAGAGTTACATGACTCTTTCATTCAACCCCAAGTCAGTCTCCAATCAGGAGACCGGTCTTGGCGTCACTTATTCCAGGGTAAAACATATAAGGGACTATTTCCTTGACAAGGCATACCGCAGAGAGTCCGGGCGCAGTATGTTTTATCAGGTATCTGCTGAAGTGATGATGGAAGTGGAGGATCAGCTTGGGGAGATGAACGGGGAGGCGTTTCAGAATACGCTTACGGACTTTTGGACATCTATCCAGGAACTGACAAAGGATCCTGCCAGTTCCGTGACACAGGGGCTGCTGGTTCAGAGTGCGGCGGAATTTGTAGAGAAGGCGCAGGCGGTGTACGGGGGACTGGCCGCTTACCAGGACAATCTGAATGCCCAGGTCAAGGATCAGGTGGATATCATTAATGAATATGGGAAAAAGCTGGTTGCTTTAAATGAATCCATCAGGGGCATTGAGGCCGGAAGAATAGAGAGCGCGAATGACCTGCGGGATGCGAGGGATCAGATACTGGACGAACTGGCGCAGATGGCAGATATCGATTTCGCGGAAGACATTCATGGGGATGTCTGGGTGAAAATAGAGGGAACAGATTTTGTGAAAGGTGACAAATACTATGAAATCGGCTTGGATGTGGATGAAAAAACCGGTTTCTATACACCTTTCTGGTATCAGGATGCTACTTTCCGTACCCTTCCCAACGGGACCAGGGAATATAATATCAATGGGGCGGAAGTTTTTAATTTAAACAGAGAGATCTCTTCCAATCTGAATACGGACATCGGCGGGTTGAAGGCCATATTGCTGGCGAGAGGGGATCACAGGGCTGACTACACGGACGTAGCTAATGAGAAAGCCTACGATAAAGTTTCACAGTCAGTGCTTATGAACATCCAGGCGGAATTCGATCAGTTGATTCACAATGTGGCTGTCAAGGTAAATGAAGTCCTGGCTGCCGCGGCAGGGGTTACGCAGGCGGGAACAGGTGGCATCGTTGCGACAGACGGCACCGTCCTGGTCAAAGAGGGCGAAAGCTACTGTGAGAATAATGTGGGTGGTTATATGCGCAAGGATGACGGCAGCCCTATCCAGATGTTTACAAAGATTTCTTCCGATGGATACCGCAGGGTAACCGGAACGGTGGATGTGAAGGATGAGAACGGTAATGTGACCGGGCAGAAAGATGTGGAATTCTGGGTATATAACGAAGAGAACCTGGAAAATCCCCAAGGCGCACAGGAGACGCTTTACAGCGTTGAGAATCTGCAGGTTGACGACGAGCTGATGCAGAAGCCCTCCATGCTGGTGCTGCGTCTGGAAGACGGCTCAGAGGATAAGGAGACGGCAGAGGCACTGAAAGCCGCGTTTATGGAAGAGGAATATACGCTGAATCCCAATGTGAAGAAGAAGGCTACTTTCGTGGATTATTACGATGACCTGGTAGCGCAGATTGCCAATTCGGGATATGCGTTCCAGAGCATTTACACCAACCAGGAAGGCACGGTGGAATCTATTTATGCCGCAAGAGAGCAGGTGGCGGGCGTTTCTTCCGATGAAGAACTGTCCAATATGATTAAGTTTCAAAATGCATACAATGCATCCAGCCGTTATATCAATGTGCTGGATGAGATGCTGGAACATCTGCTGAGCGCGCTTGGCGCCTGAAATAATGGATGAAAATTAGTTAATATATACTCACGCTCACAAACATCATTTTGGAGTGGAGAGGCAGAACAGGAGGACTTATCAATGCCTTCACAATTTTTTGGATTAAATATAGCGTATACCGGATTGCTTGCTAGCAATGCGGCATTGAATACGACAAACAATAACATCGCCAATGTGCAGACGGAAGGCTACAGCCGCCAGCAGGTGACGCAGCAGGCCGCAAATGCCATCCGTGTTTTCCAGACCTATGGCTGTGCGGGAGCGGGAGTGGAAACCCTGGCCATAGAGCGGATCCGGAATGAATTCTATGATTCCAGGTACTGGGTGAACAATTCAAAGGTGGGAGAATACGGCCAGAAGCAGTACTATATGGAGCAGGTAGAAAGCTTCTTTGATGACAACGGCCAGAACGCCGGTTTCAAGACGGTATTTGACCAGCTTATGGTAACCGGGCTTCAGGCCCTGATGGACAATCCGGACGCCCTGTCCAATAAGGAACAGTTCATCGGATACGCGGGCGCGCTGGCGGAATATTTCAACGGAGCGGTGGGGAACCTGCAGAAGCTTCAGAAAGACGTGAACCAGGAAATCAAGGTAAAGATAGATGAGATCAATTCCCTTGCCGACGAGATCGCCACATTGAACAAGCAGATTAACACCATTGAATTAAACGGCAGCATGAAAGCCAATGAGCTGCGCGACAGGAGAACGCTTCTTCTGGATCAGTTATCTGAGATTGTTGACGTGGAGACGAAGGAGACAAAGGTTCTCGACGTGAATAATGAGGACCGTGAGACCGGCGGCACCCGCTTTATCGTGAGGATTGCCGGAGGCCAGACTCTGGTGGACGGGGACAGGCATAACGAACTGGAATGCGTGGCAAGGACCACCAATGAGAAGGTGAACCAGACGGATATCGACGGGTTGTACGATGTACAGTGGAAGAACGGTTCCAGCTTCCATCTGGACAATGCCTCCATGGGCGGCGCCCTGAGGGGGCTGGTGGAAATGCGTGACGGCAATAACAGCGAGTATTTTACCGGGACAGTAAAAGAAATCGGTATGACGGAAGACGGAAAGCATGATACGGTCACAGTGGAAGTGGGAAGACATTATCTGATCGATTTAAACAAATGTAACCTGTCCGACAGCGGCGGGGTCATTTCACTGGGGAACAGGGAGTACTATTATGATTCCTGGACTTACAATGTCAGCTACGATGACAAAGGGAAGGCAGTTTATTCTTATACTTTTACCCTGTCGTCTACTAAACAGTATGAAGGGCTGAATGACCGCAGGCTTACCAATGACAGGGTGGGCAAGGAAGCAACCATCGGCACCGGTATTTCTTACCAGGGCGTGCCTTATTACATGATGCAGATCAACGAATGGGTGAGGACTTTCTCACAGAAGTTCAATGACATCCTGAGAAGCGGATACTCGGACGATATACCTGGAATTGATCTTTTCACTGCTGATATGGCCACGGAAGATAAGCAGTATGTCTTTGAAGATTATTCAGGGGAATCTGTAGAGGATTACCTGAAAAGGGTGGAAGAACTGATGGCCGTGAAAGGACTCACGGAAAAGGAAGCCCGTTTGGAGGCAATCACGGACTATAGATATGATAAGGAGACCAAAGAGGCTTATAATAAGAGAGTAGAAAAACTTCAGGCTACCAATGATAAGCTTAACGGCGCTTTTTCAAAAGATGAAGCGGAAAAGGCTGCCCAGCTGACGGTATCTGTTGGCAAGAATGTCACAGGCAACGACAACTATTATTTGATGACCGGCAAGAACGTCAGCATATCCTCTACCCTGGAGAACGATCCCGACCGTCTGGCGAACAAGCGGGAAGAATCAGACGGTGTGGAGCAGAACGACCTTCTCCGGGATTTGAAGGATCTGGCGACCAATAAGGGGAAGATGAGTTTCCGCGGCTGTTCCGCAGGGGAATTCCTGCAGTGTGTCCTGGCGGATATCGCGCTGAACACAAAGAGGGCGGAGACATTTTATAAGAGTTACCAGGACATTGCTTATTCTATTGACACACAGAGAATTTCCATCTCCGGTGTGGACGAGGATGAGGAAGCCGTGAACCTGGTTAGATACCAGAACGGATATAATCTTGCTTCGAAAATGATCCAGACGCTGACGGAGATCTACGACAGGCTGATCTTACAGACCGGCGTATAAGGGCAAATGAACAGGCCGGGTTGTGGACGTGAACCGCAGTTCCAGTTTGGGCTGGTATGGAAGTCGAGACGAACTTTAGTTCATGCCTCCCCATGGCGGCTTTATATCCAGGGCAGGCAGCAGCGAAAATAAGAGGAGTTATATCATGAGAATAACGAACAGGATTATGCAGCGGAATAATCTGTCCAACATCAATACCAACAAGATGTACCAGGACAGACTGAGCACCCAGATGTCCAGCCAGAAGAAGATCAACCGTCCTTCCGATGACCCTGTGGTGGCGATCAGGGCGCTGCGTCTGAGGAGCAATGTGACGGAGATTACCCAGTACTACAGCAAGAATATTCCTGACGCGGAGAGATGGCTGAAGGTGACGGAAGATGCCATTTCCAACCTTTCCCAGATTATGACCACCATGATCGCCAGATGTGAAAAGGGTGTTGACAGTTATCTGACTACAGAAAACCGTCAGATTATCCTGGAAGAGATGCAGAATCTGGGTAAGGAAGTCTATACTACAGGGGATGCGGATTATGCGGGAAGGTATGTTTTTACGGGGTACCGTACGGATACTTCCCTGAGTTTCCTGGAGGCGAAGACACAGAACTATACCATCACCGAGCAGTTGGATAAGAATGCCATTGATTCGGTGAGCAAGGTGGAGACGGATAAGCTGTTGGATATCAATTCTACTAGTTATATGGATCCGGCCATGGATGTGAACGAGGATGACATTTTTTCTGCGGAAGTGCATCGGATCCGCCTGGCCTATAATGACTGTTCGGATAATGGGAACCCCCCAGTAATTGAATATATGGACGAAAACGGAAATGTACAGAAATGGGATACTCAAATTGAAATGATGCACTCTTATGATAAAAGCACAGGTGATCCGTCCCTAAACCCCTACGCGTATGTCGCGCAGAATGAAGAGGCGATTGTATACATTCCGGAAACAGGTGAATTACTTCTGGGAAGCAAGCGATATGAAACGCTGATGGCTACAAAAGACAGCGAGGGCACTTCCGGTATCAACGAGGCCGAGATTCGTGTTACTTATGATAAAAGTAATTGGGTGAAAGGGGATCTGCGCCCAGAGCATTACTTTTATTGCAAGGCTGATAAAGAGGACAAAAGCGGAGATCGCATTACATACAATGAGAATTATCTGAATCATGGTGCGGAACATCAGGTAATCGAATACGATGTAGGCTTTAACCAGACAATCCGGATTAACTCCACTGCGGATGAGTGCTTCAAACATGGTGTTGGCAGGGAAGTGGATGACATAGTCAGTGCCATGCAGGATGTATTGGATTTAGAGGGCGTTAAGACAGATATTGAAGGTATCATAAAGAGTACTACGAAGGAAGATGAACTTGACACGCTTCAGAAACAGTTGGATGCTGTTAATAAAGCACTGACCTTTGCGAAGAAGAAAGAGCAGGATCTGTTCCAGCACGGCATCACCAAGTTCCAGGGATATCTGGACGATGCGAACCTGTGCGTCACGAACTGCGGCTCCAGGAGAAGCAAGCTGGAGCTGATCCAGAACCGCACCCAGAACCAGAAGACAACCTATGAGACTCTGAAGAGCGAGAATGAGGATATTGATATCACAGAGGTGGCAATTCAGCTCAATGCGGCGGAATTGACTTATGATGCGGCATTGATGGCAGCCGGTAAGGTGATGCAGACTACATTGTTGAATTTTATTTAATGACGGCAGCTTTTTGATTGGAGTTTGGCTTTACCCGTCTGCCTCATGGAAACAGGCAGGCGGGATTTTCAATTTTGGACATTTATAAGAAATTTTGCACTTTTTATTGTATTTCCGGGCTTTT
>DKVC01000198.1:7432-15074 GCA_002490995.1 Lachnospiraceae bacterium UBA7188 | reverse complement strand
ATTTCCGGGCTTTTGCCTGAAGCAATTGCAGCAGTTATTTTCCGACAATTCTTAAGACTGGCAGCATAGGGTGCGCTGTGATGCGGCAAGGGTAAGCCTGCGGCAGAACAGGGCTGTGAATTCAAATGTGTGACAGGATAACACAGATAGGAGTATTATGAAGATCAATACAAAAATTTTCGGGGAGATAGAAATTTCTGAAGATAAGGTGATATCCTTTCAGGATGGTATTATAGGTTTTCCTGATTTGAAACGGTTTGCACTTCTTCATGACGAGGAGAGAGGCGACAGGGCAGGTATACGTTTCCTTCAGTCATTGGAGGAGCCGGGTTTTGCAATGCCGGTGATGAACCCGCTTGATGTGAAGCCTGACTATAACCCTGTGGTAGATGACGAACTGCTGGCATCCGCAGGTAATATAACGCCGGAGAACCTTCTGGTGATGGTGACCGTGTCAATCCCTGGAGATTTGAGGCGGATGAGCGTGAATCTGCAGGGCCCTTTTGTAATCAATATTGAAGAAAACAAGGGCTGCCAGCTGATATTGGAAAACGGTGATTACCCTGTAAGGTTCCCGATTTATGATATACTTCAGGCGGGAAAGGAAGGGGTGTAGCATGCTGGCATTATCAAGAAAAAAGAATGAAGCGATCATCATCAGCAATAACGTGGAGATTACTATCCTGGAGGTGAAAGGGGATCAGGTCAAGATAGGGATCACTGCTCCCAAGGATGTACCCATATATCGAAAGGAAGTGTACAGACAGATCCAGGAGGCCAATAAAGAAGCTGTAAACGTGGATGGAATGGAGGCATTGCGGAAGCTGCTGAAATAAGATAAGGTTTATATTGGAGCCAAATTATAGAGATTTTCGGTTAACTTTTTATGGAAAAATTCCGATAAATTATCTAGACGCAAAGGAATATCAAGAAGCAGGATGCTTTTGATGTGCGGATTTAAAGATACAAGGAGGTGTGTAAAGTGGCAATTGAACCGATTTCAAGTGTAATGACATTTCAGGCACAGGGAAGTGTAGTACAGAAGCCACAGGCTCCCGCCGAGGCGGAGAAGCCGGAGAACAGCAGCGCCAGCACGACAGCGGCTGTAGAGTATGTAGACAAGACAACGAGTGTGGTGGAGAACTCAAAGGAGAAGGGTCAGTCTAACAATGGTGAGCAGGAGATGGACCAGCAGGCGTATCATGAGAAGATCCGCAAGGCTGTGGAAGCCCTGAACAAGAAGATGAGTAACTCCGAAGCAGTATTTGGTTTCCATGAGGATACCAACCGTGTGACAATTAAGATTGTTGACAAGAGCACAAAAGAAGTAATCAAGGAATTGCCGCCGGAGAAGACGCTGGACATGATCGCCAGAGTGTGGGAGATGGCCGGTATCTTGATTGATGAGAGACGGTGAGGGGAAGTTCCTTAACCTGAAAAGGCAGTAAACCAGGAAAATCCGGATATCTGAGGTACTGCCGTTCTTACATCGAAGGATGCAGGATGGTTGGAAGCGTGGTTACTTTGCGGTGTTGTGCGGCTATTCTTCATCGGGATTTGGATTGAAGTCAGCAATGGAGACAATGGGAACGGCTGGTTCCGAAAAAGATAGAATGCAGAAAGGATGGATGGAATATGCCAATGAGATTAAGCGGCCTGATGTCCGGCATGGATACTGAATCAATCGTATCCCAGCTGGTAGAGGCAAGGAAGACAAAGGTAACGAAGGCAGTAAAAGCGCAGAAGTCATTGAAGTTTAAGCAGGACGCATGGAAGGACTTGAACAAGAAGATTGTGAATCTGTATAACAAGTCTCTTACCAATATGCGTTTTCAAAGTTCTTATATCAAGAAGATTACGAAGGTGTCCAACAGTAA
This sequence comes from Lachnospiraceae bacterium UBA7188, assembly GCA_002490995.1. Lineage (GTDB taxonomy): Bacteria > Bacillota > Clostridia > Lachnospirales > Lachnospiraceae > Acetatifactor. Next base: position 13,197 of record DKVC01000198.1, on the reverse strand, counting down.
CGTAGTGTCTGTTATTACGGGCGAGAAGGCGATGAACAGTGTCCAGAGCCTGAAGGTGACAGAACTGGCGAAGACGGGATTCCTGACAGGCGGCAGGCTCAAGCTGGAGAAAGACACAGATGGGAATCCAGCCGCATCGGATGCTACTGTCACTGGCAGCACAAAGCTCAGCCAGCTCGGTTTTACTTCCGATACTGGTAATCTGGAGGTCAGAATAAACGGAGAAGTCAGTTACCTTGATGTAAATGGGGACAGTACAGTGGAGCAGTTTGTCAGCGCACTGCGTACTGTAGGATTAAATGCGAATTTTGACGAGGTGAACCAGAGGCTCTATGTAGCATCTAAATCTTCCGGTGTCAAGAACGACTTTTCCATTACGGCAGTAGACGGGGGAGGATTTGAAGCGCTGGAAAAGTTGAAACTGAGTTATGGGTATGATGACCCGGATTTGAAGCGGAAATATCAGAGTATTTATGACAGCTTTTATGATCCAAATAAGAGTGTGGTTAATGACAGATTGGAGAGTCGCAGGGATTCCCTTAATACTTATTGGACATCGATTAAGAATAACCGTGGAGGAATCTTGGCAGGATTTAGTGAGGATGCCATAGAGGAAGTCAATAATCAACTGTCGGCTGCAGGTGCCGGTTTTACTCTGGAAGTAGACAATAGTGATGAAACACCAAAGATTGTGAAGAATGTAGGAGGGGCGAAAACTGATATTGCAGAAGATGATTATGCGGGCTGGGATGCTATTGACAGTGCAGTGAAAAAAGCACAGGAGAAATTCCAGGCAGATTATGAAAATGGGACAGATGAGGATGTGAAAAATGCCGCCTTTGCATTGGCGGAATCCTTTAATGGATGGATTAAAAACCAAAATGAATTGATCACAGTAGAGAATAATTTTGTAGGGAGTTCTTCTGTTGCAGGTGGAGGAGTTCAACTTGATGGCGGGAAGCCGAAGCTTTCTCAAACTGTGATAGACAGCGTAACAGCCGAAGTAAAGAAAGAGGCGGATGATGCTAAGGCAGTGCTAAATCGACTAAATTACTTTGATAAGAAACTGGCCGATATTGAAGCCGATACTTCTCTGGATGCTGCTGGGAAAGCTGCTGCGAGGAAAGCTGTTAATGATGAAAAGGCAGCAATGGGGCAGAAAACCCAAGGACAAGATGCTCAAATTTATCTGAATGATGTGCTCTATACTTCAGATAAGAATACTTTTGAAGTAAACGGCATTACCCTGACAGTAAGCGCCAAAACCGCACCCGACGAAGAAGTTACCATCACCACCGAAGACGATACCAACGGCATCTACGACATGATTAAGAACTTCTTCAAGGAGTACAATTCCATCATCAACGAGATGGATAAGCTCTACAATGCCGAATCATCCAAGGGTTACGACCCGCTGACTGATGAGGAAAAGGAAGCAATGTCGGATTCTCAGATTGAAGAGTGGGAAACCAAAATAAAGGATTCGATTCTTCGTAAAGACAGCACTTTAAGCACATTCTCCCAGGCCATGAAGACCATTATGCTGGAAGGGGTGGAAGTAAACGGCAAGCAGATGTACCTTTCCAATTTTGGAATCAATACCCTGAATTATTTCTTGGCTGGCGAGAATGAGAAGAACGCTTATCATATCGACGGCGATCCTGACGACGAGAATACCTCCGGCAATGCTGACAAACTGAAGTCAATGATTGCCAATGACCCTGATACCGTGGTATCCTTCTTTACCCAGCTTTCCCAGAAGCTCTCCGACAAGATGTTCGACCTGATGAAGAGCAGGGAAGGGTTTAGTTCTGCAATGACTGTCTATGATGACAAGAAAATGCAGACAGACTATGATGATTATACCTCAAAAATCAAAGAATTGGAAAAGAAGCTTGCAGATTACGAAGATAAGTGGTATGCTAAATTTGCGGCTATGGAGACGGCTATGGCAAAGATGCAGAACAATGCCAGCGCCGTGACATCCTTGTTGGGTGGCTGAAGCTGAGGAAGGGCAGGCAGCTCAGGCCCCCGGCTCAGAGAAAAGAGATAGAAAGGCGAGGTGCGATATGGCATTACCCAATGCATTTGGACAGTATAATAACAGTAAGATTTTGACGGCTTCTCCGGCAGAGCTGACGTTGATACTCTATGAAGGAGCGATTAAATTCTGCAACATAGCCATAGTGGCAGTGGAGGAAAAAGATGTCGAAAAATCGCATGTTTATATCCGAAAAGTTGAGCGGATTATCGACTATCTCCGCCAGACATTGGATATGAAATATCCGGTCGCCGAGGACTTTGAACGTATTTATTCTTATCTGAGCCAACGTCTGATTGAGGCTAACATTAAGAAGGACAAAGAGATTCTGGATGAAGTAAACGGACACTTGCGTACCGTACGTGATACCTGGAAGGAAGTCATGAAGAAAGGCAGGGGATAGGAATATGACGGAGAACTATCTGTCCCTTTTGGAGGAAAGCCTCAGAAGAAAGCTGCAGGTGATGGCCGAAATCCAGGCATACAATCTGCGCCAGCAGGAGATATTCCAGTCTGGAAATGTGGATATGGATCGATTTGATGAATATGTGGAGGAGAAAGGTGCGCTTATCGACAGGGTGAATAACCTGGACAGTGGCTTTGAGAAGCTTTATGCCAAGGTGGCAAAACAGTTGGAAGGCGGTCGTGCGCAGTATGCTTCACAGATCAGAGTCCTGCAGGGATTGATAACGGAGGTGACTGACGCCAGTGTCACAATTCAGGCACAGGAAGCCCGCAATAAGAAACTGATAGAGGATTATTTCCGCAAGGAGCGGGAGGGAATCCGGGATGGACGCAGATCCTCCAAAGCAGCCATCAACTATTATAAGAACATGAACAAATCTTCTGTGGTGATGCCTTATTTCATGGACAGCAAAAAGTAGTGATTGCATGCTTTTGAATTCCGCAGTGAAAAGCTGCGGAATTTTTTTGAAACAGACTAAATATTTCAGCAAGAAAGACCGATATACATTTTGAATAGTTGACAAAGTGGAATGCATACCGTAGAGCACCGTAGAGCAAGTGGTATCTTACCAGAGTTCAACGAGATGGAAAGCAAGAAGCGAACCGCATGGGCGGTAGTTATTCAAGGAGGAATAGAGAGATGTCAATGATAGTAAAACACAACCTTACGGCGATGAATTCCAACAGAATGCTGGGTCTGACCACCGCTACTCAGGCGAAAGCCACAGAGAAGCTTTCGTCCGGATATAAGATCAACCGTGCAGCCGACGATGCGGCGGGATTAGCAATCAGTGAGAAGATGCGGAAGCAGATCAGGGGTTTGACGCAGGCTTCCTTAAATGCACAGGACGGCATCAGCGCAGTGCAGACCGCAGACGGTGCGTTGAACGAAGTGCATGATATGGTTCAGAGACTGACAGAACTGGCTGTAAAAGCTGCCAACGGGACCCTGTCCGAGAGCGACAGAGACGCTGTGCAGAACGAAGTTGACCAGCTGATAGCTGAGATCGACCGTGTATCTACGACTACGAAATTCAATGAGACTTATCTGCTGAGGGGCGCTCATGGCAGTGTGTCGGGAAGTTTGTCTTATGCGAAGGCAGCTGCTAGCCTGAATGTTCAAAGTACAGGTTTTTGGCAGTCAAGTACCTATGGCGCTGGTAATGCTCAAGGGAAATTTATACAGACAGATTCCCAGACAGGTACATCAAGGCTGGTATTTGGTACTTCTTTGAAGGGAGTGGCTGCATCCCTTACGTTTGTGCAAGGTAATAATAAAATTAAACTAAATGGATCGGCAGCTACTAACACAAGAGTTAGCGGCAGACAGATCCAGGTAGGCAGTACTATATATGTTTTGATTGAAAGTACGTCTGCTAAGGACGGCAAGGCGGATAAAGCTAGTGCCAGTGCTGTGGTAAAAGCCATTAACGATGCAAAGCTTACGGATTTTACTGGGAGTGGAAAATCAGGTACTACAACGTCGGTAAAAGCCTTCACCAGTATGGACTCCCTGGTGTCCGCTATCCGGCGCCAGCATAGTACGGATATTAAGGCGATTACATCTTACTATGATGAGGTTCTCGGCACTATCGCCCTGAAGGCAGAAGCTTTTGCGGATTTGAACGACGCCATAGATGTGAGCCTCCATGTAGGTACTGATTCTTCGAATGACAATAAGATTTACATGAATATCGCACAGCTCAGTGCCAGGGGGCTTGGCCTAAACGGGCTGATGATGAACGGTGATGATGCTGATGCAGCTACCCAGGCTATTGATATTATTTCGGATGCTCTGCAGAAGGTATCCAATCAGCGTGCATCCCTTGGTGCCATCCAGAACAGACTGGAGCATACCATCGCGAACTTGGATAATGTAGTGGAGAATACGACAAGTGCGGAAGCTTCCATCCGTGATACGGATATGGCTACGCAGATGGTTGAGTATTCTAACAACCAGATTCTGGCTCAGGCGGGTCAGGCTATGCTGGCTCAGGCGAACCAGGCTACGCAGGGTGTATTGTCCCTGCTCCAGTAAACAGTGTAACATAAATAGAAGTTTCATGTGAAATTATAAACGGTCATACTCATGTCGACGAGAGGTGAGTATGGCTGTTTTTTGTTATGCTAACTTGTGAAGAATCGTTTGGCATGGTATAATGCAATCACCGGAATTACGGGGGGAAGCAATGAATGGAAACCACCAATGAAAATTTTTATGAGGCAGCTTTGTAAATTGTGGAGGCTTTGAGTATAATAAAAAGAAAACGGAGGACAATGAAAAATGATTAACAAATTTTCATGTCATAATTTTAGGAATATACAATTATTGTACGAGTTACAAAAGTATTTTGAGGGCTTCCATGTTTATTTCAGTGCACAGTTCGCTTCGGATAAGATGCGGGAAGCTGTTAATGTTAAGGCTTTGGATGATTCGCTGAATCAAAATGCTGGAAATTTTACAAATGTTTTCAATAGATATAAATCGGAGGATGTGCTTTGGAAAATAAAATTTGAAGATAGACTAAGGGAACTCATACCCAATTTACAAGTAGCGGATACGGTGACCGCCTATGACAAATTAATTTTCAAATTAGTATACGATAATGAGCAATATGATTTGTCGGATGTATCGGAAGGCACATTAAAGGGTTTAATACTCAATATGTTGATTAATATGCCCATGAATAAATCAAGAACATTATTAGCGATTGATGAGCCGGAAATAAATTTGCATCCTGCCTGGCAAAAGGTAATTGGTAATTGGATGCAAACGGCAGACACATTCAACCAATGCTTTATCAGTACACATTCGCCGGACTTTCTGGACGTGTTTACTGAAGAATTTAAGCGTGGGAAAGTGGCGGTTTTTGTTTTTGGAAATGATACGACGATTAAAAAAATACAGTATAAAAACATTGTTGATGAACTGGGCAATTGGGAGTTAGGGGATTTGTACCGAACGAATGATCCGGCATTAGGAGGATGGCCATGGTAGATAGAATAGCTTGTTTTTTGACGTGCGGCTATACAGAAGCAGGTGCTATGCAATTTTTCCGCGTCTCCTGAAGCATAAGGCAACAAGCAACCAAAATAAAAAATAAGAATTGTTCTCTAAAGTAATCTCAAAATGTTCCGATATATTTATCAAGTGAAGCTTTTTCAGCTTTCATCTTGGGAATCCGAATCAATACGCACGATTTAGGAGGACTCCCGATATTGGTCAGTGAAAGTCCGGACGTGCGAACCGGGCGGAAGC
>DKVC01000198.1:0-7123 GCA_002490995.1 Lachnospiraceae bacterium UBA7188 | reverse complement strand
ATGAATTCCAACCGTATGCTGGGCCTTACTACAAAGACTCAGGCAAAGGCAACCGAGAAGCTGTCATCCGGTTACAGAATCAACCGTGCAGCTGACGATGCGGCAGGTCTGGCTATTTCCGAGAAGATGAGAAAGCAGATCCGCGGTCTGACACAGGCTTCCGCCAATGCACAGGACGGCATCAGCGCAGTGCAGACTGCAGAAGGTGCCCTGAACGAAGTGCATGATATGCTGCAGAGAATGAACGAACTGGCAGTAAAAGCCGCTAACGGAACCATGTCCGAGAGCGACAGGGATGCTATCCAGAACGAGATTGACCAGCTGACCACTGAGATTGATCGTGTAGCGACAACGACCAAGTTCAATGAGACCTATCTGCTGAAGGGTGCTCATGGTAGTGTGGCTGGCAGCCTGACATACACAAAGGTAACTACTAGTGTGTCGAATATGACTAAAACCCAGGCTACACTGCCGACGTCCGGTGTAAATAATCTTACGCTTACACAAAATGAGATTAAGCTTGATCAGCAAACTGGTACAGCGAAACTTACTTTCGGTGCGGCTATCAAGGGACAATTTGCAGCAAAAGATAGTACTGGTGCTAATGGTATGTTTAGTACCATCAAATTAACTGGTCAGGCAGCTACGAATACAAAGATCAGCGGTAAGCAGATTACAGTGGGTCTCACTACTTATGTCCTGATTGAGAGTACATCTGCAAATGATGCGTCTAAGGATAAAGCAAGTGCAAGCGCTGTAGTAAAAGCAATCAATGATGCCAAGCTTGGTACCAGTACCACCCAGAAATCTCCTACAATAAAAGCTTTCACCAGCATGGATCAGTTGTCCTCTGCAATCCGCCGTCAGTTTGGCACAGAATTGAAGTCCGTAACTGCTGTTTTTGATGATAAGACGAATACCATTGTACTGAAGGTAGAAGCCTTCGCAGACTTGAACGATGCCATCAACTTCAGTCTGCATGTAGGTGCCGACTCTTCCAGCGACAACAAGATCAGTGTGAACATCTCTATGATGAGCGCAAGAGGCCTTGGCGTCAACGGCCTGAACATCGGCGGAAGCACGGTAGACAACGGCACAAGAGCTATCGATGTAGTAGCAGACGCCCTTCAGAAGGTGTCTGATCAGAGAGCTGCTCTCGGTGCAGTACAGAACCGTTTGGAGCACACTATCAACAACCTAGACAACGTAGTAGAGAATACCCAGTCTGCAGAGTCCGCAATCCGCGATACGGATATGGCGACGCAGATGGTTACCTACTCCAACAACCAGATTCTGGCTCAGGCTGGCCAGGCAATGCTGGCTCAGTCCAACCAGGCAAACCAGGGCGTATTGTCTCTGTTAGGCTAATTCGGGCTGTTAAGGTAAGTACAAAAACAAAGCTTCATAAGACTAAAAAATGCGGCGCGGGTTCTTCCCGCGTCGTTTTTTCAAAGGAAATGGCTGTACTGAGGAAGGACCCCCCTTATGCGGCGCTTCCTGGAGGAAGGAAAATAACATGAACAAACGCCCAGTTTTATTGACCATATCCGTTCTGATCTCCAATCGCCCGGACACCGTGAGGAAGTGCCTGGATTCCGTGAAACCGCTTCTGGAAAATCTCTCATCGGAATTAATTCTGGTGGACACAGGCTGCGGCGAAGAAGTGAGGAAGATAATCGGGGAATATACTGACAAAATCATTCCTTTTGAATGGTGCAGGGATTTCTCGAAAGCACGCAATGCAGGATTGCGGAAGGCGAAAGGGGAATGGTTCCTGTACCTGGATGACGACGAATGGTTTGAGGATGTGGGAGAAATCATTCGCTTTTTCCGTTCCGGGGAGTACAGGGGCTATGGCGTGGGTCTCTATACCCAGCGCAATTACCTGGTTCAGGACGGCTCCGAGTATACGGAGCTGGTGGTGGGGAGGATGATCCGCCTGGAGCCGGATATCCGGTTTATCCATCGGATCCATGAGTGCTTCAACAGAGCGCCGGGCTTGCCGAAGAAGCTGGACGTCTATGTCCACCATTATGGCTATATCTATCAGAATCCTCAGGAGCAGGAAGCCCATGCCCGGCGGAATATCAGCCTGCTGAAGGAGGAACTGGCGGAAGATCCCACGAGTATACGCAATGCCATGCAATTGGCACAGGAATACAATTCTATCGGCGACAGAGAAGCCTCCCTCTCTCTCTCCCTGGAAAGCATCCGGAAGGCGGAACAGGGGACAATGGATGAGGATTGTTTCCTGCCATCCCTCTATGCCAATGAGATCAATTGCTATATCGAACTGCAGCGCTATGAAGAGGCCATAGACAGAGGGGAACGCCACCTGAAAAACAGCCGTATAGACAAGATGGCAAAAGCGTTGATAGCAGGCCGGCTCACCGTGGCCTATCTGGAAAAGGGGCAATATGACAAATGCCTGGAACATGTGACATATTACTGGGAGACTTATCAGGATTACCTGAAAAACGATGATGAGTACATGGAATACAACATGCCAATGACCAACACCTGCTTTCATCCCAGGCGCCAGAGCCTCGTCCTGGGCAATGGGGTAAGGGCGGCCATCTCCCAGGGAAAGGATGCCCTAGCCTGGCAGTGGTTCCGGCGCATGGAATGGGAAAAGGGTCGGGACTACGCTGATTTTCCCATGGTGCAGGAGATACTGGGACGTATGGGGAAGGCGGAGGAGAAAGAGCGGGGGCTATACAGGGAAATGTGCGATATCCTTTTAAGCCGGGAAGGATGGGAAGATTTCCTGTTACAGCAGATCAGGGAAAACTGCGAAAAGGCGGAGACCTTATCGGATCGGATAAAGACGGCTGCCGCTTACCAGGACATAGCGTCTGAACACTGGTTCCTGAAACTGCTCCGCCTGTCTGTGGCGGCATTCCTGCCGGACAGGGAAGCGGCGGATGCAGATAAGGAAGACAATGGGACAGTAGGAGACCCTGGGGAATCTGCCATAGAATGGACGCGGGGCTATACCGCAGAAGAGGCGGAGCGGCTGGAATCGGAACTCTGGGATAGGATGGAAGAAAGCATGCCTCTGATGAAATCCTTTGACACACCCGGCGCAGTGAAACACTTTGGCGGCGACAGTGGACTAGTACTGGAAAAGATTCCGTTTTCCCGCTGGGAAAGAGGAATTACATGGTATTTCAGCAGATTTTCCTGGGGAGAAGCGGAATGGTGGACCCGGCAATTTCAGGCTGTATTGGAACCTGGGAGCATCCGCATGCTGGCCTGGGAAGCGGCTTGCGGTGTCAGCCGTGCAAGCAGTGCGGCTGCTGCGCTGGAGAGACGGGAAGGCGATACATGGCAGGAAATTGACAACGCCGATTCCCAAAACATACTGGAAGGGCTGCGGGTATACGCCGATTGCAGGACGGCCCTGTGCCAGAGGATCTATCGGGAAGAAATCATCCGGGAGATGCCGGATATCCTGCCTGAGGAAGACAGAGGCGCTTATGCCGTCCTGCACTTGCTGGAGCAGACGGAAGAGGGCAATTATTCGGAAGCCGTAAACAGCGTCAAAGAACTCAACAGCTTACTTCCTGGCCTATCCAATATTATGAAACAATATCTGAGATGGCTGGAAAGGCAGATGAACCGCAGACAGCAGGAATCCCGGCAGGCTGCGGGAGAATTCCGGATGCTGGCCGCCCAGATTAAGGTAAAGATCAAAAATCTCGCCCAGGCAGGACAGTACCAGGCTGCGTTAGCCGTGATAGGACAGATGGAACGCCTGCTTCCGGAAGACAGGGAAATACAGCAGATGAAAGAGGAAATTCAGGCCGGCCAGGCAATGTTGGCTCAGTCCGGCCAGGCGAACCAGGGCGTATTGTCCCGGCCTGGTTAATTCATAGCTGTAGGCTATACTTGTGAGCGCATTCATTTATCACCATTTTACACCGCATTGCATCAGCGCTCACTCGTTATACATGTAGGCCGGCAAATGTTTTTAAACGTGAGTATAAGTACAAAAGACAATTCTATAAAGAATGAAAAGGCACGGTGTGTGAGGAATCCCATGCCGTGTTTATTATACTCGCGAGCGCATTTACTTTCCATTTTCTGTTCTACAGTACTGATGCGCCCGCTTGTTATACATTCAGATTGGCAAATGTTTTTGACCGTGAGTATATATTCGTGAGTACATTTGTTTGCACTTTGTGGAACAGCACGAATTCTGAAAATTTCCCTTGCAATTCCGGTATCATTATGATACTCTAAACACAGGCAAAGAATTCAAATCCAACAGTCATTCAAAGACTATAAGGTCTTTTCTTCATGACTTCTATTGTATCGAACTTCTTGCTGGGCGGGAGCCTGTATCCCACGTAATTGAAACATATAAACCAGTGCAGGAAGGGAGAACCGTCTTTCCTGCAGCGACATTTCTGTATCCAGGAAAGGCAAAAGTATGAAAGAAAACGAAACCCAAAAAGGGATGGAACAAAACGCGGCAGCAAAGGAAGTGATTTATCCAGATGGCCATCCGATCGCTTACCAAAACAAAGATATCACTAGCAAGGTACTTGCCGAATCTTTCAAAGGAAAAAGCTTCCGGGTATACGGGCTTGACTTGCCTGAAATCAGGGCCGTCCTGCCCACAAATATACCGACTGTCAGAGTAAAGGAACTGCGCCTGGACAATCTGTTCGAACTCGCGGACGGCACTGCTGCCATCGTAGACTACGAAAGCGATTACAAAAAGGAGGATAAGGCCAAGTACCTGAATTATCTGGCTGGGATCGTTAATCGATACCTGGATGAAAAAATGGACTGCCCGCAGCTGCGTATGATTGTCATCTATACAGGAGACATCACAAGAAAACAGATCTCTGCTGAATATAATATCGGTGCCGTCAAAGTGACACTGGAACCAGCTTTCCTGTCGGAGTAGGATTCTGACAGAATTTTCCGGCAATTGAAATCCAAAGTGGAAAAGAACGAACTGCTTGAGGATGAGGATCTGATGAGATTTATTATCATGCCTCTTTCCTATCGGAAAAAGGAAGAGAAAGAAGAGAAAATTCGTGAAACAGTAACTCTGGCGACGCAGATCCGGGATCGAAGCCAGCAGCTTTTTACACTGGCGGGAATATTGGCTTTCACAGATAAGCTGATTGATGAGGAAACTGCCAATAAAATAAGGAGGATGATTGAGATGACTAAAGTCGCAAGAATATTTGAAGAAGAGAAACTACAGGCATTGGCTAAGGCAGAAGAAGAGAAGAAACTTGCTCTTGCAAAGGCGGAGGAAGAGAAGAGACTGGCTCTTGCTAAGGCAGAAAAGTCTCTGCTGGCCAAGGCGGAGGAAGAAAACAAGCTGAATCTCGCCAGAGAAAAAAGGGAATGTGTACTCAAAATGATCAGAAAGAGCTATTCCTCTGAAGAGATTGCCTCCATCGTTTCAGGCTTTACTCTGGATGAGATAGATGTGATGCGCAGGGAAATGGGCGCTGTATGATAAACGGAAAAAGATCAAAAATATCGCCCAGGCAGGGCAGTACCAGGCTGCTTTAGCCGTGATAGGACAGATGGAACTCCTGCTTCCGGAGGACAGGAAAATACAGCAGATGAAAGAGGAAATTCAAGCCGGCCAGGCAATGTTGGCTCAAGCCGGCCAGGCGAACCAGGGCGTACTGTCCCGGCTTGGTTAATTCATAGCTGTAGATTATACTTGTTTTTTATTTTCCTATTGACATTTGACATGAAATCGCATACACTAAAGGATAGAAAGAACGTTGCCGGATCACACGAGGGTGTTTCACCAGCATGTTTGTCATGTGGTAGTCGTGCCGGGGGTTCTTTCTTTTTTTGCACATATGCGGGTTGCCTTTAGCTCATTAACATCCGGTTTCATCTCCTGTGTAAAAAATTTGATTCCATAACTATCAACTTTTCCATTCTTTCGGTAAAGATGGTCTGCTAAGGCCATTGAATAGCATGGAACAGAAAACCCGTATCCGTTAATTTCATAAGTAAGAAACATTGTTGTGGCGCATACGTCTGCTAACTGTAGCAAATCCCATGTTGCCGCAGTTCGCGCAGATACTCTGTCAAAAACAGATTTATCTATATCATTATTTGGATATGGCAAAAGTTTGTCTTGAATGTACTGTATCAATTCTCCATCCCGGGCTGTACCACGCGCAGAAAGCACAATATCCGCCACTTTTCCGGCGGCCTGCAAATACCAAGAAACCCTCTGCAATAAATATTTGCAAACGTAGTTGTACGCAATGATCGGCGAAGGTATCTTTGCCTGGTCAAACTTCGTGGTATCCACCAAAATATTCATATACGTAAAGCTCTCGCTGTTCAATTCTCTGACAATAAGCCCCCGCTTGTTAAAATCCGGTATTTTTCGCAAATGAATTTCATTTACGTTTATTGCCGCTTTAATCTGCGCAATTTTGCTCCTGATTTTTTGCTCGTCTGTTTTGTCTACGATTACGGCGCTCAGGACGAACCATTGTGTGCCACGCCTGATGCCTAAATCGCCCGCTTCATCAATATATACTGTACAGTCTGACACCTGTTTCACCTCACCCCAAATACGCCTGCATCAGCGTTTTTTCAACACTTCCAGTTTATCCAAGCTTTTCTTTATTGTCAAGCGAAATTCGTGTATACAGGCTTAACCTGCCTGAAATCAGAGCCGTCCTGCCCACAAATATACCGGCTGTCAGGGTAAAGGAACTGCGCCTGGACAATCTGTTCGAACTCGCGGACGGCACTGCTGCCATCGTAGACTACGAAAGCGATTACAAAAAGGAGGATAAGGCCAAGTACCTGAATTATCTAGATGAAAGAGGAAATTTCTAAAATGTGCTAAAGTAATCCCGAAAGATTCCGATATATTTACTAAGTGGAGTGGAAGCAGAGAGAAGCCTTGTATTAGCCTGGCTTCTGGTGCTAAGGATAGACATATCTGTTTTCAGCTTACATCTTGGGATCCCAGGGTAATTCGCACGATTGCCGGGATGTACCCAATTATGGTTGGCGGAAGTCCGGAAGTCCGGACGTGCGAACCGGACGGAAGCAGACCCCAATAGCCTCAAGGAAGAGGCATTTCAAATTCATTCAAGGAGGAATATACTAT
>DKVC01000025.1:15265-37549 GCA_002490995.1 Lachnospiraceae bacterium UBA7188 | reverse complement strand
AGCCGGGAAGAGGAGCAGGAACGTGAGAAGCAGCACGATCCCCCTCAGGGCGGAGATGAGCGCAGAGCTGAATGCGTCGCCACAGCTGGTAAAGTACATGGAATTCGTCACATCATATCCCATGATCAAAAAGGTGAGCGCACAAAACCGAAATCCTGTGGCTACCATATCCCCGACGCCGCTGCTGCACCCAAAGAGATTCGCGTATCTTCTTCCCAGAATCCAAAAGCATGCCGCGGACAGGGCGCCGAGCATCAACAGGATTTTATTCGTTATCCTGCGATAATCCATTGCGGTTTCCCATTCTCTGGCACCCCAGCTGACACTGACAAGGGTGGTGAGACCCTGCCCGAAGCCGATCGTGACCATGCTGTACCCATATACCGCAAAGCCGAGGACCGTAAACGCGGCAACGCCCTGGACGCCCACATATTTCATGAGAACATAGTTGTAGGTAAACATGGAAATCGTGCTGGCCATCTCTCCGATAAACTCGGACGAACCGTTGAGGAAGCTCTCCCTGTTCACTGCCCTGTCAAACCGAAAACGCTCAAAATGGATATCGGAGGAAAGCTTCAGAAAATAAACAGCCTGTAACAGAACGGCAACGGCCTGTACCACAAGCGTCGCCACCGCGCTTCCCTGTATGCCCAGCGCCAGCCTGCCTACAAGGATGTAATCGAGAACCGCGTTTAGAATACAGCTTGCGCCGCGCACCAGCATACACGCCTGAGGTTTTCCGTCCATACGAAGGAACATGCCTAATATGGTTTCGATCACCATCAGCGGATAAGCGATAAGCATGATTTTATAATATTGCGTAAAGTAAGACGCCAGTTTTCCGTCTGCCCTCAGCACTTTCAAAATCGGGGAAAACAGCAATAACACCGCAAGGGATGTGGCGGCACAGACAATCCCGGCGGTGACGACCGTCTGGGAGAACACCTGGGAAGCTTTGTGTGAATCTTTTGCCCCCAGCATTTTTCCGCAGATCACCGTCCCTCCCACGCCTACGCACAACCCTATGCCGAGATAGAAATAAAGAACCGGCAATCCCAGGTTAATTGCCGCCAGCGCGTCTTCCCCCACATAGTTTCCGGTGAAATAGCCATCCGTTATGGTGATGACCGTCTCCAAAAGCATGGCAATGACGCTGGGGACTGAAAATTGAAGAATCGCTTTCAGTTTGTTTTCTTTGATATTCATCGTTACACCTCTCCTTTCCGTAATCCCATTATAGAGATGCAAGGTGGGCTTTGCTTCTGAATTCGTGCTGTCTGCGAAAAGACAGGAAGGGGAAGCATAAGAAACTGGCATAGGAAAGGTTAACAGAGATTTCCGTTCGGGAAGAAGGAACCATATCTGCTGACGAGCTGGAAGCGGAATTGGGGGTATCGGATTGAAAAAAGTCGAATACTCATTTCACTTATTATACCTTCATGCTGAACTGGGAGGAATGTAGGGCGGTTATGCGGAAGTATGGAAATGCCTGCAAATAAGCGGGAGGGGTTGCAGGACAAATTCCCCTCCCGTTTAAGGCAGACAGCCGTGGTGCCATTGGCTTACATGGTATCATATCTGGTAAGATTCCCACTGAAATCGGCCGTTATGATAAAATCTTCCCCTACTACAGGGGTCTGGTTCACCGGCGAGCCCACATCATATTTTTGGTGGAGCCTGCCTTTTTTATCAATCAGATAAAGCCCGCCGTCCGATGCGCCGAAGCACAGATGTTCTCCCATTGGAATCACGGCGCTGTCTACTGTGGCAATGTCGCCGCTGACATAGGGAGAAGTGTAAATCAGGTTCCTGCCGGTCTCAAAGTTCCAGAGAATCTCCAGGCTTTCCATATCTACGGCAGTTACCCCTCTGTTGGCGGTGCCCAGATACAGGATGCCGTTTTCCGCATAAGGTGTAGTAGCACTCTGAAAAATGTATCCTTCCGCTTCCTTATATTTTACGGTTTTGCCGGTTGAGGCGTGGATTTTGTACAGCCTGTTTCCGGAGCCGGTGTACAGGTATCCTTTGTAAACGGCGGGGGTCATGATAAAATTATGGAGCAGGTCTGCGGCGTTTGTCCAGAGAACTTCCCCTGATGCCGTGTCCAGGGCATATAGCTTATCCCATTGGGCGCCCACGAACAGCATGTTTTTCCAGAGCACAAAGCCTGCTGGTGAAGTATTGCCCCCGGAGAGCTTTTTGCTCCAAATTATGCTGCCGTCCCTGGCGTCCAGGCAGGCAGCCTCCTGCATTCCGCCGCAGAAAATATGCTTTTCGTCAGCCGTGATGCGGTTGCTTGAATTGTTGGGATCCAGAAGCCGCAGCTTTGTCGTCCATATCTCTTTTCCGCCGGGGTCCAGGCAGCAGACATTGCCTTCCGTATCCTGTGCCACAATCCTTCCGCCGACAATGCGGATGTCGCTTTTCACCGAATTTTTCGTCCTGTATTTCCAGAGCACCCGGCCGGTATCCGCGTCCACGGCTGCCACGGCACAGTTTTTAGGCCAGCCGTCGTCAACCGTGCCGGCATATACCACGCCCTCCCTGACGGCGGGGGCAGAGTAGAGGATATTGCCGCCCAGGGAAACGCTCCATCGGTATCCCAGGGGCGGCTTTGCGCCTTTGAAATCGTTGTAATGGCAGCTGCTGGCCGTGAGGCTATTTCCACGGATCTTAACGCTTCTGACCGTGGCAGGGGAAGCGTCGATACCTCCCGCGTCCGGCTTCGATGTGGTGATGTTGAAAATGCCGCTGATTTCATTGAGATAATTGTAATGCCAGTGCCCGAAGACACATGCCAGAAGCCCATGCTTTTTCAGGTCAATCCGGGTGGTACCGTCGGACAGCACAAATCCGGTTTCGTCGCTGTCGCAGTAATTATGGCTGAACATGATGATCTTCTTATCGGGGGAGACATGTTTCAGGTCATTTTCCACAAATGCCGTCACATCGCTTTTGTCATATTTTGCTTTCACGTCGCCGTACACGATGGGTGTTACAATGTAATGAATGCGGCCCACCTCGAAGGAATACATGACGGGACCGTAGATGCTCTCAAACAGCGCCTCGCCGTATTCCCCCCAGTTCACATAGTCATGATTGCCTATGACATACCTGACGGGAACGCCCATATTTTCATCGTTCATTTCATGAATGTGGGCTTTCAGGCCGTCAATGTAGCAGATATCGCCGGTGTGGACGATAAATGCAGGGCGGATTTCCCGGACTGTCCTGCGCAGCTTTTCAATCCATTCTCCGGCTCCGGCGGCGCCGATTTCGCTGTCCGTTACCTGCAGAAAGGTATGGTCTGTGAGATCTGCCTCCAGTTTATCCAGATAAAAATCGTAGCCCGTTTCCCTGCCGGATACCGGTATGTAGTACTTTGATGTCCAGTAACCGGAGGGGATGGTGACGGTGACAAAGCCTGCCTTGTGCCAGGATTCCAGGGTGTAGCGTCCTCTTTCGTCCGTCAGCGTAACGTCCCTGCCGTTGCTTACCGCAACCGAAGCCATGGGATTTCCCGTGTCATTGTCGTATACCGTGCCGCAATAACGTTTTGGCTTTTCCTCACATTTTGTTTTTTCTTCGGCATTTGTTTTTTCTTCCTTGTAAAGTTCCATTACAGCTGAATTCCTCCGTTCCTCTGTTTGTTTATATTTTACAGCATTTCCTATTTTTTACAAGCCCGGGAAAGCTTGACATATAACATTCCTTATATTATATTTGCCATAACGACATTTTGGAGGTGCGGGTTATGACAAAAAAACCGAATATTGTGATGGTTATGGCAGACGATATGGGCTTCTGGTCCATGGGCTGCACCGGAAACAGGGAGATCCGGACGCCGAATCTGGACCGGCTGGCAGGGGAGGGAATGCTCTTCCCGGATTATTTCTGCACTTCGCCGGTATGCTCCCCGGCAAGGGCTTCGATTCTCAGCGGGAAAATGCCCTCCCAGCACGGCGTGCAGGACTGGATCAGCAGGGGGCATATCAACTATGAGGAGGTATCGCCTTCCCTGAGGGAAAAGCACTCGGATCCCAATGCTTCCTGGGAGTACGCATGGTCCAGGGAGCAGCTGAAGGGCGATAAAGCCATCCGGTATCTGGACGGCTTCCGGACTTATACGGAGATGCTGGCGGAGCATGGATATGTCTGCGGCCTGTCCGGGAAATGGCATCTGGGGGACGCAGCCTGTCCCCAGAAGGGATTTACCTACTGGGAACCCATTGCCATGGGAGGAGATAACTATTACTATCCTGTAGTATGGAGGGACGGCCAGTTCGATATGCTGCGTGACACCTACATCACCAATCATATCACGGAAAAGGCTCTGAATTTTTTGGACATAAGGGAAAAGGACAGGCCGTTTTACCTGAGCGTGCATTATACGGCTCCCCATTCCCCATGGGAGCGTGGGCAGCATCCGGGAGAATTCTATGATCTCTATGAAGACTGTTCTTTTACAGAGACGCCCAATGTGCCTCATCATAAATGGGGGGCGCCTTATACCCAGGAAGAGCGCAGGAACAGGCTTCGGGGATATTATGCCGCAGTGTCGGCCATGGACAGCGATATCGGAAAGATCGTCAGCCGTCTGAAAGCAGAGGGATTGTGGGAGGACACCATCTTCATTTTTACGGCGGACAACGGCATGAGCATGGGGCATCATGGCATATTCGGAAAAGGAAACGGAACCTTCCCGTTAAATCTGTATGATACCGCTGTGAAGGTTCCTATGATGATCACTTATCCCAAAGGCATCCGGGGCGGCAGCATAGCCAGGGGGCTTTACAGTCATTACGACCTGCTTCCCACCATAGCGGAACTGGTGGGCGAGACGCCGGAACCTGACTGTCCCGGACACAGCTTTGCGGAAATTTTCCGGGGACAGGTACCGGACGGAGGGAAGGCTATCGTGGTATATGACGAATACGGCCCGGCCAGAATGATACGCACGGAGGAGTATAAATATATCCGGCGGTATCTGGGCGGGGAGGACGAGTTTTACGATTTGAAGGCGGATCCCAATGAGGAGGTTAATCTGGCTGCCTCAGAGGATCTTAAGGTGCAGGAGAGGATTGCCGCGCTGCGGGAACAGCTGGGACAATGGTTTGCCCGGTATTCCGATCCGGACAGGGATGGCACCAGGCAGGTTGTTTACGGGCACGGGCAGATTGCGCTGCTGGGAAAGGACGGGAAAGGGCAGGAAGCCTTTATTCAGTGACAGCGGATAAGAAGAGCCGGGTTTTTAACGGCTCTTTTTTAATGCACAGGCCTGCATATGGGATTTTACTGCTGACGCAGTATGCAGGCCGCGCGGCGAGTAGGGGAGAATCATGCGGTTTCACCAATGAAGGCCTTTTTGAAAAAAGTATGGCCAAAGTACTTGACAGGATAAATGCGTCCCATTATACTGAACATAGTTCATATTGAGGTGATCGGATGAATACAGTTGTAACGTCAAAAGAGGATATCCTGAAAACCAGCCGCAAACTGATTCAGCAGCAGGGGTGGCCTGCAATTAATATCCGCTCTGTGGCAGCCGCCTGCGGGGTATCGGTGGGATCCATTTATAATTATTTTGATTCCAAGGCCGCGCTGGTATGCGCCACGGTAGAAAGCATCTGGGGCGAGATTTTCCGCCTCCCTGAGGACAGGGCGGTGTTTCAGGACACCCGGGCCTGTATTGTCTGGATGTATGGGAGGATGGAATACGGCGGCAGGCAGTATCCAGACTTTTTTACGCTGCACGCCCTTGGCTTTATGCAGGAAGAGAAATCCGATGGAAAGCGGAAAATGCAGCAGACCTGGCAGCATATTCTGGATGGGCTGTGCTCCGTCTTAAAGCGGGATGCCGGAATCAGGGCAGATGCGTTTACAGAGCAGTTTACGGCGGAAAGATTTGCGGATGTCCTGTTTTCCCTGATGCTGTCCGCGCTGCTGCGTCAGGACTATGATCCCGCAGCCGTACTGGAGATTGTCCGCAGAACCCTTTATTAGACTCAAGACCGTCAGAGTTTACAAATCTGCCGAAGGTGAGCATAGGGGTTGGAGTATAATCTGATGCCCATGCTTCTGCGCGTATTCAGTAGCTGCCATCAATTCCGCATTTTTATTATCATCGCAGTCAAGCACGCACCAAAGCCGATCGCCGTCCTTGGGATAATAGGCCGACTGTGAAATGAGAGATTTTGCATGTTTCACCAGATGCTCGGCTGCCTTGTGCTTGGATGAGATCGGGATAATATCCACCAGGCAGTTTCGGGAACGAAAATGCTTGAAGTAAAGAATCTCTGTCTCCTTGCCCTCACAAATAATGTAAATGATCGGTCTGCGCTTGCGCCGGGCTGGTCTGTCAGGATTGTATTCTTTTCTCATCTTTGCCATGCGCTGTCACCTCCGATAAAGGGAATGGCACCAAAGCGTCCCTGCAGATACCCCCTGCGTACATTTTCGCCCTTTCTCGCAGAGAAAGAGGCCAGTGAAAACAGCTCGGTGGCACAGGTCTTTTCATTCTTTTCTGCAAACCAAATCTGATCCCGGCGGAAGAGAGTCAGGTCAAGCAGCATGGCATCATGGGTCGTGAACAGCAACTGCGTGCCCCTGGTATTGATGCTTTGATCCTGCACCATCTCAATCAGCCGCCTGGTCAGAAGAGGGTGGAGGCTATCTTCAATTTCATCGACAACCAGAAGCGCACCGTTTTCCAGTGCCTGCAGCCATCCGCCAATGCGGGTGAAGAAATGCTGAGTGCCTGCAGATTCCTGATCCATCAGAAGCTGAAAATATTCCGTGCTTCCATTCTCGTGTATAATGCGGTGGGTAGTGGTGATAATCGGCATCTTTAACGAAATGTTTTTTACGCTTACATCGGTGATACCCAGGTCGGCAATCAGAAGTTCCTTCAAGATGCGGGCTTTCCTGTCACCTCCGTGGACGATCTGAGCCACCGTTTCCGATGCGTCTGGTTCTTCTTCCATCAGGAAAGTCAGCTTTTCCAGGAACCATTTGAAAGCGCTTTCTGTCTGGGGCAGGTTCCAGTCATTGGAGGACACCAAATAGAGCTTGTTGTCCGGGGTACGGTTGCTGAGGGTAATCTGCTCGCTGATATTTTCCCGGAACTCATACACGCCGTTTTCTCTGGAAAAAATCAGCGCCTCCCGGCCATTGGGCCAGTGATAGAGATACTCCGAATGGATGCTTTCTGCATCAAAAGAGAAGCCATAAGCATACCGCACACCCTGATAGAGAAATACGATCTCAAAGGAAGTAGGTTCTTTATATCCGCTAAAAGGCTCCCATGGCAGCTTCTGCCCCTTGGACACCTTTGACGCATCGCCAATGACCATATCCTTCATCGTCATCATAGCGTGAAGCACATTGCTCTTGCCTGCGGCGTTCGCACCGTAAATGGCAATAGCAGGCAGCAGGGGCTTCTTTGTATCTGGATGTAGCAGATATTCTTCCAAAGACTTATCCCTGGAGGCCAGAAAGCTGACCACGGCACTGCTTTTGATTGATCTGTGGTTTTCCATTGTAAATTGAAGCAGCATAAACGACTACCTCCTATTCATGGTATTTCCGTTTTCTGCTTACAATATAGCAGTTAAAAATGCAAAAATCAAGTTTTATTATTTGATTTTGAATAAATTTTGCACAAACTAAAAATAAAATCAACAGGCAAAATCTCTTCCGGTCTGCGGGGGAAGCAAAAGAATGGCTGATACAACCGTGCGGACGGATGTTTTTCCTGTCAGTGGAAGGTATCCACGCTGTAATCATGGTAGTGGAATCCGAACCACCGCCCGGGCATATCGCCGGGGAAACGGGGGGCGTCATAGGTGATAAAGCGCCCGTCCTCCGTCAGCGCCGCAGGGGTGTGGCGGGCTGTGTGATCGATCAACAGATTCCGGAGACGTTCCAGTACCCGGGCGTATTCCGGGGAGCCGGACAGGTCGTGCCGTTCCTGGGGATCCCTGTTCAGGTCAAAAAGCAGGGTGTGGTCTCCCACTGCGGAATAGACCAGCTTGATTTTCTTCTCCATCACGCAGAAATTTCTGTTCAGGCTGTTCCCGAAGAACAGTCTGTCTTCGCTTAATCCGGAAATGTCCAGCAGATTCTGTCCGGAACCCTGGGGGGCGGACAGTCCCGCCATGGCCAGGATGGTGGGATAGAGATCCGCCAGGGTCACAGGGCGGTCCGTCCTCAGGTTGTGGGGAATTTCCCTTCCCTGGGGCGGCATAATCAGCAGGGGCACATGGGCGCTTCCCTCGAAGAAGAGATTCTTCTGGGACATGTGGTGGTCTCCCAGCATCTCTCCATGGTCAGAGGTAAAAATCACCCAGGTATTCTGGAACAGGTTGTTTTCCCGCAGGGCGCCGAAGATGCGGCCCAGCTGATAGTCTATCTGGGTGATGCAGGCATAATAAGCCCGTCTGCTGGCCTGTTTCTGCTCGGGGCCGAAGAGGTGCAGATTGGTATTCTCATAAGAGCCGGCGAGGAAGCCCTGGGGCGTGCTTTCCACGGTTTCGGACCAGTCCCCGGTAATGGGACGGGGAAGAGGGATGCCGTCATACAGCTCCCAGTAATTCCGGCAGGGGTCAAAGGGCGGGTGGGGCTTGGTGAAGCTGGTCCAGAGGAAGAAAGGCCTGGTGGCGTCCCTGGTCTCCAGGAAATCGATGGTTTCATCGGCAATCCAGGTGGTGATGCTGTCCTTTTCCTCTACGGTGGAAATGACCGGCTCCGCTTCGCATTCGCCCACGCCGTGGATCTTGGGCCGGGCCAGAGGCTGTTTTTTATCGTATTCCCGCATGTAGTCAAGAGGCAGCCGCATGTGTTCGAAGCCATAATGGGCTCTGGCGGGATCGAAATGCATCTTTCCCCTGGCACAGGTCTGGTATCCGGCATCTGTCAGCACGGCGGGCAGAGTGGAACGGCTTTCCGTACATTTCTGCATGAATGCCGCATGGGTGGCATTGGAGGTGACTCCGCTCTCATAGCCCTCCACACCTGTCATGATGGTGGTGCGTGAGGGAACGCAGATGGGACAGCCCGCATAACAGCCGGTGTAGCTGGTGCCCATGGCTGCCATGTAATTTAAATGCGGGGTGAAGATGCTCTGGTTCCCCCAGGCGTTTATGGTGTCAAAGCGCTGCTGGTCTGTGGTGATTAACAGAATATTGTCTTTTGGCATGATTCATCGCTTCCTTTCTATAGAAATATGTAAGCAGTATTTAATTTCCGCAGGCAATGGCTCAGGCGGATGCGTGAGCATTCATTTGGTCAATGCTTCTGTCCAGGTTCGGGGTGGTAAAGGGGCATTTTTCGTTGAAGGCCGATATGTCGCCGTATCCCATATCGTCGGCCAGGATGTAGACTATGTTTGGCTTGTTTCCTTTTTTCTGGCATAGCGTTTTCCTCCGCATGTGATTTAGGCACTTAACAACGAAATCTTGCGCTTTCTGGCAAAATTTGGTTCCGGCTCGTCCGGGTTAGGTTTATTATAACATATAGCAGCATTGATTTTCTCAAAATTTTTTCCCGAATTATGCAATTTATATTTCCTTTTTAATCGTTATATGTTAAAATATATGTAAATACAAATTATGATTATAAGTATTAGTAAATACAATATCGGGCAATTCCTAAGACAAAACACATGGAGGTTCAAGGAGGGAAAGCATTTGCAGACAATACAGGTATCAGAACATGGTATACGGCCGGATACGGATGTAACATTACAGCTGAGGGAATTGTTTCTGCGGCATCCGAAGGATACGGTTTTTGTATTTGAAGAGGGGGATTACTATTTTTCTCCCAGGGAAGAAATGCAGGCTGATTATCGCCTGTCAAACAGCGACAGGGCGTCCAGCAGGGTACTGGGTCTCTGGATGCAGGGGATGGAGGGATGTATTCTTCAGGGGAACGGAGCCAGGCTCTGGTTTTCCGGGCATATGCAGCCGGTTACAATGGACCGCTGCCGTGACATGAAGATGGAGAATTTCATTATGAATTGGAAGAAGCCCATGGTGGCAGAGGGGGTGGTCATAGCTCACACGAAATCTGAGGTGGCTTTATTCATTGATCCGCAGAAATATCCTCATCGTTTATCCGGGGGGACTTTGGAATTTGACATTGGCGCCGGGGAATGGTATCCGTTGACAGGAATGGTCCAGTATGACGCCGGCAGCCGCTGTATCCGCCGTATAACCGGGCCTGATATTTCCTGGGATACAATAGAAACCCTTGGTGTCAATCTATATAAGTTCGACTTCAGTCAGCCGCTGGATACTGCCGACGGAAATATATTTGTACTGCGGCATAACAGGAGGATGCACGCGGCAATTTTTGCGGAGAAATGCGAGGATTTGGTTTTTGAGGACATTACGGTCCACTCCTGCGGAGGTCTGGGCTGTCTTGCGCAGTTCTGTCATAATCTCACATACCGGCGGGTAAATTTTGTGCCGGACACTGAGGCCGGAAGACGGATTACATCCGGCAGGGATGATGGGATGCAGATTACCTGTAATTCGGGGACGGTGACGATTACGGAATGTATTTTCAACGGCCTGATGGATGATCCTGTCAACGTCCACGGCTGCTGTGTTGCGCTGAAGAAAATCGTTGACGGCAGGACGCTGCGCTGCCGGTATGGGCATGGACAATCCTGCGGCTTTCTGTACTGGGCAGAGGCCGGAGATGAGATCGCAGTGATTGAACGCAGGCACATGTCCCGGGTGGGTACGCTGAGGGCAGCTTCCTATACCCTTGAGAGCAATGAGGAATTTCTGCTGACACTGGAAGAGCCGCTGCCCCGGGAGCTGCAGTCCCTGGCTGAGGGTGGGGAAGGACTTGCCCTTGACAATGTGAGCCATACCGCTGCCCTGGTCTGTACGAAGAACCGTTTCGGAAGCTGCCGCGGCCGGGGAATTCTGGTGTCCACGCCGAAGCCTGTTTTGATTGCGGAGAACTATTTCGAGTCTTCCGGGTCGGCGGTTCTGGTGGCCGGGGACTCGAACTACTGGTTTGAGTCAGGCGAATGCAATGACGTGGAAATCCGGGACAATGTGTTTACCGACCGGTGCCTGAGCGCAATGTACCAGTTCTGCGAGGGGATTGTCAGTATCTGCCCTGTGGTGCCGGAGCCTCTGGTCTCCAGGCCATACCATAAAAATATCCGGATTACCGGAAATATTTTCGACTGTGCCGACATGCCGGTTCTGTACGCGTATTCCTGCGGAGGCCTGGAATTCTCGAAAAACCGGATATTTAGAAGCTATTCCGCGGACAAGTGGCATCCGGCCGACTGTGGGATAAAACTATCCTACTGCAGGGATGTGGAAACAGCGGGGAATGAATGGATCGGAAAATTCGGTTTTAAGCAGCCGGTGGTAATAGAGCATTGCGAGAATGTGGCTGTCAGTGAGGCCTTGGATGCATAAGTCAAGAACCCTGCCGCGCAGGCAGTAGGGCATGGAATTTGATGCGCCCACTCTTTGTAGATTTGGCGTTAGTCAACATATGTGTTGGTGCAGCCCGAAAGTGCCATAAACACGGTCTCCTGATATAGCCATAATTCGGAAACCAACACGATTATTGACTAACACCATAGATTTATATTGGCAAATGTTTTGACCGTGAGTATAAATTGGCTTTTTGCCCGTGCAGGCACGGCACCTGGCTCATTGCCCACGGGAATAAAATGTAGCGGTGTAGAGCACTGAAGTTTCGGCCCGGCTTGTCCCGGGCGGATATCGTGGAATAAACAGAAGGAGGATTGGAATTATGAGCAGGACAGAAAATTATGTATTTCGTACGGCGGTTCCCGAAAAAGCGAAAATACTTGAAAATTTCGGGGGCGATAAGTATGGTATTACGGACAGGTATCTGACGAAAGACGGAAAACCGTGGCTGCCCTCATCCGGGGAGCTGCATTACTCCAGGCTGCCCAGGCCGCTTTGGGAGGCGGAGCTGGACAAGATGAAGGAGGCGGGACTGGATATTGTATCCACCTATATTTTCTGGATTCACCATGAAGAGATTGAGGGGGAATTTCACTGGGAAGGGAATCTGAACCTGGGAGAGTTTATTGACCTGTGCCATGAGAGGGGGCTGGAGGTGGCGCTGCGTATAGGCCCCTGGTCCCACGGGGAATGCAGGAACGGCGGTTTCCCGGACTGGCTTCTGGAAAAATGCGGGAGAAAGGTAAGATGCAATGCGGAGCCTTATATGACTTATGTCAGAAAGTATTTTGAGAAAGTATTGGAGCATCTGAACGGGAGGAGGCTTTTTTCCATCCAGATAGAAAATGAACTGGTGTTCGATAAAGAGCATCTGGAAAGCCTCTATGATATGGCCAGGGAATGCGGCTTTAAGGCGGATTTCTTTACCGCCACTGCCTGGGGCTTCGACATGAGCAGCCTGCACCATAAGCTCCTGCCTACTTTCGGGGGCTATCCGGAGCAGCCCTGGAACCAGAGTACGGGAAAATCCCTTCCCAATTCCCACTTTTTCTTTACAGGAGTGAGGAACGACAGCTATATCGGAAATGACCTGCTTCCCATGCAGGAGGTGGTTCAGGACGAGAGCGTACCCTATATGACCTGTGAAATCGGGCCGGGCGTACAGGTCTGTGACCACAGGCGTCCGTGGATTACGGCGGAGGATGCCTTGACCATGGCAATCGACACATTGGGTGACGGATGTAATCTGCTGGGATTTTATATGTTCCATGGGGGCAGCAATCCTCTGGGCAGGCTTACCACCATGCAGGAGAGCAGGGAGTCCGGCTCCCCCAACGACTGTCCTGTCATATCCTATGATTTCCAGGCGCCCGTCGGGGAAGCGGGATACCGCAGGGAATCTTACTACAGGCTGCAGAGCGTTTTCCGTTTCCTGCAGTGCTGCGGAACCCGGCTGGCTCCCATGGTTCCGGTATTTCCGGATCTGCGTCCTGCGGATTTGGAGGATACGGAGACACTCCGGTGCTGCCTGCGCTCGGACGGCGAAGAAGGATTTTTATTTATCAATAACCACCATCACGGGAAACGGCTTCCGGAACATGGAAATGTGCGGTTTCAGATAAAATTTGCAGACGGGGAAACGGAAATGGTTTGCCCGGCAATTCCTACAGATGTCAGTTTTGTAATGCCGGTGAGGATGAAATTGGGAGAGGAGCTGCGGTTGGAGTATGCTTTTGCACAGCCCCTGGGCATGGAAGGGAAGGATGCTTATTTTGAAGAAATAGAAGGCGTGGAGCCGAGATTTTGTTTTGATAACGGCAGGGAGCTGGTGATCCGGGATACCGCGGTTGTGGACGGCATCACGATCCATGTCTGCCCCAGACCTGTACCGGGGCAGGAAGAGGGGAATCCGCTGCAGTTTCGGGAGGCAGGGAAGGATACCTGGATCGCGGAAGAAATCCCGAAAGGGGAGGGCAGGATCCGGATTCGTTATTTCGGAGACAAAATTGCTGTGTACAGTCCGGAGAGAATTGTGGGAGATCAGTTTTATTATGGAGATTTTCTGGAATTCTACAAGCCGGAGGGGATTGACAGCCTGAGGATTCAGATAGACCCCCTTGCTCCGGAAAAGGATGTATACCTGGAATGTGAGCGGAGAAACGGGGCAGGGCTGGAGTCTGTTCTGTTTTTCGAGATAGATCCCCGGAAGCCGGCGCTGTAGAGGAAGGCTGCAGCCTTATGAGGGGGCAGGAGGCGAAAGAAAGGTTACAGGAGGAGAATATAAGCGGCCGCATGCAATGATCTGAGCTTGCAGATGTTTACAAACAAAACAAAAAATGTTAGAATGCCGTTAACTAATCCTTTGTCCCACCGTGGGGCAGGGGATGCATCACAAAATAAAATAGAGGCAGGTGCACAACGATGAGTGCGGAAGCGAAAAAACAACCGAACATACTGTTGATTATGACGGATCAGATGAGGGGGGACTGCCTTGGGATTGCCGGGCATCCTGACGTGAAGACGCCCTGGCTGGACCAGCTGGCTTCAAAGGGGGCGCTGTTTCCCAATGCCTATACTGCCGTGCCATCCTGTATCGCCGCCCGGTGCGGGCTGCTGACAGGCCTGTGCCCGGAGCACCACGGACGGGTGGGGTACCAGGACAGGGCGGCGTGGAATTATTCCGTGACGCTGCCGGGAGAGCTGGCCAAAGCCGGATACTATACCAAGTGCGTGGGGAAAATGCA
The DNA here is from genome assembly GCA_002490995.1 of Lachnospiraceae bacterium UBA7188. Classification (GTDB taxonomy): domain Bacteria; phylum Bacillota; class Clostridia; order Lachnospirales; family Lachnospiraceae; genus Acetatifactor. The sequence goes on along the minus strand of DKVC01000025.1, from coordinate 23,340 downwards.
TGTCCATCCCCTGAGGAACATGATGGGATTTCATCATATCGAGCTGCACGACGGCTATCTGGGCAGCTATCGCCGCACAGACGTGCCTTTTTATGAGCACCAGTCTGTGGCGGACGATTATTTCCGGTGGCTGAAAAACGAACTGGGGATGAACCGGGATCTGACGGATACCGGGATCAATGTAAATTCCTGGGTGGCACGCCCCTGGCCTTATGAAGAAAAGTACCATCCCACAAACTGGGTGACGGATCGCAGTATTGACTTTCTTTACAGCAGGGATCGGTCCAGGCCGTTTTTCCTGATGACCTCCTATGTAAGGCCCCATCCGCCCTTTGACGCGCCCCAGTGCTTTTTCGATCTGTACAGGGATAAGGAGCTGACCCCTCCGCCTGTGGGGGATTGGGTGAATGAGGAAAGGCTGGCAAGATACGGGCGCATTGTGGATTCCGACACCGGCCCTGCGGATCCTGAGCTGATGCGCCAGGCCCAGATCGGATATTACGCCTGTATTTCCCATGTGGACAACCAGATCGGGAGAATCCTGATGGCTTTGGAGGAACAGAACATTTTACAGGATACCGTTATCCTGTTCTGCTCCGATCACGGGGAGCTTCTGGGCGACCATCATACTTACAGGAAGATTCAGCCCTATCAGGGAAGCGTGAGGATTCCCATGATTCTGTGGAACGGGGGACTGAGAGGGGTACAGGAGGATCTGGTGGAGCTGCGGGATGTGCTTCCCACCTTTGCGGAACTGGCCGGGGCGGATATCCCGGAGAACGTGGACGGAATATCCATGCTTCATCCCAACGGCCGGGAATATCTCCACGGGGAACACAGCGGCGGGGATATCGGCAATCAGTATATTGTGACCAAAACGGATAAGTATTGCTGGTTTATGGAGAGCGGCCGGGAGCAGTATTTCGACCTGAACAGTGACCCGAAGGAGCTGCATGACCGGATTCAGGATCCCATGTGCCGGGAACGTGTTGCCCATCTCAGGAATATTCTGATTCGGGAGCTGGAGGGCAGGGAGGAAGGATATACGGACGGAGCTGTGCTGATTGCGGGACGGCCCCAGAAGTCGGTATTGGAACTGGGCAGGGAGAAGCAGAGATAGTAAGGAATTGTCTACAAATAACTGCTACGAGTTGAGAGCCGTTTTCCGTATGTTTCCTGGCTTTTTTCTAAAGAAGTTGTAGCAGTTATTTTCCGACAGTTCCTAAATTGATGTGATATGTGTTGATGATTACTTCCTTCACGGAGAGAGCGGCGGAATGGGAAGGAATCCTGAGAAGGCGATCTGGCCGAAATGTTTTTCCGCTTCAAGAAGCGTATGGTTAAGGGGATAATTTGCCGGGAAGGAATCGGGAGGAGACTGCTTGCTATGACGAAAAGGCTTACATCTGAGAAAGAGATGAGGTTTCTCTGTTTTTTATGCTGCCTTGCCTATTTTATGAGTTATCTGACAAGGCTGAATTATGCGGCATGTATGGTGGAGCTGCAGCAGGTTTTGGGCATAGGGAAGGGGATTGCCGGCCTGCCGGTAACCATGTGTTTTTTAAGCTATGGAGTGGGCCAGCTGGTCTGCGGTTTTCTGGGAGATAAATTCAGCCCCCAGGGGATGATTTTCACAGGGCTGGCGGGAAGCGCGGCCTGCAATCTTCTGGTGGCTGCCTGCCCCAGAATGGAAATAATTATTCCTGTATGGTGCGCCAACGGCTTTTTCCAATCCATGCTCTGGCCTCCCATGGTGCGCATTATGGCGGAGATGCTGTCGGATAAATGGTATCGGCAAAGCTGTGTGCTGGTGTCCATGGCCTCTTCCCTGGCGACAGTGGCAATTTATGTGTTTACGCCCCTGTGCATTCAGGTTTCCGGCTGGGAGACAGTCTTTATCCTGCCGGGCGTGCTGGGCGTACTGGCGGCGGTTTTCTGGATTGTCAATACGAGAAGGCTGGGGAGGACCGGGAAAGAAGACACGGAGGGAGCAGCGGAAGGAACCCCGACGGCTTCGGAGGCTGCGGCGGCAGCAGCATCGTTATCCTCTGAGGCAGCAGCATCGCGGAAGACAGCAGTGGGTTCGGAGAGGGTCACCGGTTCGCCGGGGCAAAACAGCCTGCAGAAAACTACATTTTTCCAGCTCTTTGCGGAGGCGCCCCTGGTCCTTATCCTGTTGGCAATTATCCTTCAGGGAACCCTGCGGGACGGCATGACCACCTGGATGCCGGTGTATATGAACGAGGTTTTCGGCATGAGCAGCGCCAAATCCATTTTGTCCGCGGCGGCGCTTCCCGTGTTCGGCGTGTTCAGCACCCTTTTGGCCTCCATGCTGTTAAGCCGCCTGAAGAGTGAGGTGTTTACGGCGGCGCTGCTGTTCGGGACGGGTATGGCGGCAAGTGCGGTCATGCTGCCCTTTTATGACGGATTCCCGGCAGTCTGTATTCTGATGATGACTTTAATCACAGGCTGCATGCATGGCGTGAACCTGATGCTGATCAGCCGGGTACCGGGACATTTCACCGGTTTCGGCAAGGTCTCCACGGTGTCGGGCATTCTCAATGCGGCTACATATATCGGAAGCTCCCTGTCCACTTACGGCTTCGGCGCCGTGGCGGACAGGGCAGGGTGGCGGACGGTTATCCTGCTCTGGACCGGGACTGCGCTTCTGGGAGCAGCGCTGATGCTTATGGCTAAGAGGAAATGGGGGCAGTTCTGCGGGAAATACCGATAGGCAATCCCTGTTCCTGACAAAATCTGATACGTAAAAAACTGTAGAGTCAGCCCACAGGGAGAAAAGTCGGCGAAAACTTGACACAAATAATTTATTATACTATATTTTAAGATAGGAAGTGTCAGGAAGGAATGTGCTTCCGGGTATAATGACGCTGACACAGTGCTGACTACAAAAATTGAGGATACGGTATCAGAAAAGATGACATATGAAGAGTTTTGCAGCGAGTTTCAGATTCAGTTAAATCAGCAGCAGTCAGAAGCGGTTCAGACCGTCAGGGGACCGGTTCTGTTGCTTGCCGTGCCGGGAAGCGGGAAGACCACAGTGCTGGTTACCAGGCTGGGATATATGATCTGCTGTGCCGGTATTTCGCCGGAAAAAATTTTGACGCTGACTTACACAGTGGCGGCTACCCGTGATATGGAGGCCCGTTTTCGCTCCTTTTTTGGAGACGAGCTGGGCAGGCGGCTGGAATTCCGCACAATCAACGGGGTCTGTGCCAGAGTGATTCAATACTATGGGCGTCTGATTGGAAAGAATTCCTTTACGCTTGTGACGGATGAGAAGAGTACGGCGGGAATGCTCTCCGCGATTTACCGGAAGGTGGAGGGCGGCTTTGCCACGGCGAGCGATATCAAAAATATCCGCGTGCTGATTACATATATCAAAAACAGGATGCTTTCAGAGGAGGAAATCCGGCTGTTGGATCAGGAGTCGGACTTTAAGATATCGGAGATTTACGAAGCTTACTGCAGCGAAATGCGGAACCGGGGGATGATGGACTATGACGACCAAATGACATATGCATATGCGATTTTGCGTAAAAACCCTGAGGTCCTTCAGTATTTTCAGGACCGGTATCCTTATATCTGTGTGGACGAGGCTCAGGATACCTCCAAAATCCAGCATGAAATCATCCGGCTGCTGGCGGGAAAGCGGGAGCAACTGTTTATGGTGGGGGATGAGGACCAGAGTATCTACGGTTTCCGGGCGGCTTACCCGGAGGCTCTGCTGTCCTTTGAACAGGATCACCCCGGGGCTAAGGTGCTGCTGATGGAGGAAAACTTCCGTTCCAATGCCAAAATCGTAGAAGCCGCAGATAAATTTATCCAGAAAAATGTCCTTCGCCATGAGAAGCATATGCGTGCCTCACGGCCGGCAGGGGCGGATATCCGGCAGATTGACCTGAAGAGCCGCGGCGCGCAGTATAAATATCTGCTGAAGGTGGCGGAGGGCTGCCGGAAACAGACGGCGGTGCTTTATCGTGATAACGAGAGTGTGCTGCCGCTGGTGGACCTGTTGGAACGCAGAGGGATTCCCTACCGTATCCGCAATGCGGAGCTGGCATTTTTTACGAACCGGGTGGTGCTGGATATTCAGAATATTATTCTCTTTGCAGAAAATCCGAAGGATACAGAATTGTTTCTGCAGATTTATTATAAGCTTTCCACTTACATCAGCAAGGACAATGCGGCACGTATCTGCGAAATCAGTAGGGAAAAGGACATTGAGGTCTTTGAGGCCGTGCGTTTTTGCGGGGAAGTGCCCCAGAAGGTCAGGGAGAACTGCAGGACGATCCGCGCGGGGCTGAAAAATCTGCTGCGGGAACCGGCGGAAACGGCGGTCAACCTGATTCTGCGGGATCTGGGATATGCAGATTTCCTGGAGCGGGCAGGAGTGGGCGACGGAAAGCTCTATGTGCTGAGGGCAATCGCGCGGAACGAGGAATCTCCCCGCAGGCTGCTGGAGCGTCTGGCGGAATTGCAGCAGGTGATTAAGGAAAAGCCGGGTGACCCTAACTGTAAGTTTATCCTTTCAACCATTCATGCCAGCAAGGGGCTGGAGTATGACACGGTTTATCTGATGGATGTGATAGACGGGATTTTTCCGGAAAATGTGCCGGATGGCGGAACTCTTCCGGGGAAGAACCAGGGCGGCGGAATCGGTGATGGGAGAAAGCCTGCCAGCAGCAGGGCAGCAGACATGAAGCCTTCCGGTGCAAAATATGCAAAAGAATCTGCAGGCGCGGAGCCTGCGGACGGAAAAACTGCTAAGGCATCTATGAGAAGCAGGATTGCCGACCGAAAATCTCTGATGGAAATGTTCATGAGAGAGAAACGTCTGAGGGAGAAGGCTGCAGGTGAGAGCAGCGCAGGGAAAGCAGCTTCCGCAGCAGAGGCGGTACCTGGCAGGAACGGAAGTGCAGGAACCGGGAGCGGCAGAGAAGAGAATGCAGGAGCCGGGTATGGAAGGAACGGGAATGCAGAAAACGGGAACGGAAAGGATGGAAGTGCAGGAATCGGGAATGCAGGAAGCAGCCATGTAAAGACGGCGGAGGAAAAGGAGCTGGAGACCTACGAGGAAGAGCGCCGGCTGTTTTATGTGGGAGTGACCAGGGCAAAGGAACGGCTTTTCCTGTTTACGATAAACCGAAAATCGGTATTTGCAAAGGAATTTATGCATGGTGCGGTATCTTTCGTTGAGAATCCGGAAGCCCAGCCGGAATTGCAGAAAAAGCCGGAGCTGCAGATAAAGCCTGTTGTCCTCATTCATCGGGAAGTGAGCAGAAAAAAGCCGTTTTCCCGGGAGGAATTCCGGCAGTTTTGCGATTCACTGGGAGAGGGGCTGTTGGTGGAGCATAAGAAATTCGGGAATGGCGTCATTGCGGAACTGGAGGAAAACTGGGTGGTCATCCAGTTTGAAGAGCGGTCCAGGCGCTTTGAATTGAGGACGCTGTATGAAAACGGTTTGCTGAAATTCCGGTGAAGAGGAACGGAAAACGGGAGGTTTTGGCAGTGGTAAAAGCTGTATTGGAGATTCCCTGAACAGTGACGTAAAAGGTGCGGGTGCAGCAGGCATAAATGCAATATGGGTGAACAGGTTATGTAGACCGGTTCCTGCCGGCGTCACCGCAATAGGAAATCTTCTTGAGGCATATAGTACTCATTATTTTATTGCACACCAATGAAATTTGCAGTAACCAACAACAAAGCCACTATCCCCACAGTGGCTACAGTTTCAAAGTCAATGTAAAACAGAGCTCCGTTACCGACTGTCCGATTTCGGAAACTGGTGCAGCGTCCGCAGTCAGCGTGCCGCCCATCAGTTCAGCCAGAGACCGTGCCACTGTGAGCCCCAGTCCGGAACCTTCCTGGTGCCTGGAACTGTCGTTTTTGTAAAAGCGGTCAAAAAGGTGCGGCAGGTCGTCTTCTCTGACGGAATCGGAATCATTTTGAAAATAAATGCAGACCTGTCCACTGCCATTTTCCTCCAGACGGATATCCAGGATGCTGCGGGCATATCGTCCGGCATTCTGGAAGAGATTGGAGAAAATCCGTTCCAGGGCGCCTGTATTTCCCTGGATGATAACAGGATGTTCCGGCAGATGGCAATCCAGGCTTAAACGTGCTTCTTCCAGAATCTGATAATTATTTGCGATGCTCTCCTTCAAAATTCTGCACACGTCCACTTCCTCCGTCGTCAGCGCATAATCTCTTGCATTCAGGCGGGAGAAGTCATAAAACTGCGCCACAAGCTTCTTCATGGCCCGGGCATTCCGCTCAAGGATGTCAAGGATATCCTTGGAATCCTTGACATCCTTGATATCCTTGGAATCCTTGATACCCTTGACATCCCTGGAATCCGACAGAGGAGAGCAGTCACGTCCGGAGGAAGTCAGGGGGGCGTTGTCGGCTTTTTTCATCCATTTTAAATATCCCAGAATCACCGTCAGAGGTGTCCTTAAGTCGTGGCTGATATTTTCAATCAGCTTCTGAAATTCCGCCTCACGTTTTTCATAGGACTGGCGTTCCAGGCGCACGTCTTCCAGGGCGGCGTTCATGGAGTTTGTCAGCCGTTCCAGGTCGCGGTCAGGCAGCGGCAGATGGAGAATCTGGTTTTGGGAGAGATTCTGACGGATTTCCGTTAAATCTCGATTTATTTCCCGAAGTGCCCGTTTCAGGGAAAAAAAGCGGAAGGCCAGGTATCCTGCCGCAGCCAGAAGGAGCACTGACAGCAGGATGAGGGCCGGGTATGGCAGTATGGTGATGATAAGCGGCGGGGTACGGAAAAGTGGCATGTTTATTTCTCCTGGTTTGAGTAATGCTTGTGAGACTGCGCTAGATTTCTTTCTTCTTTAATAATAGCACACCGGCGGTGCCGAAAACAAGGATACCCGCCGCGCCGGAAAGAAGGCATCTGGCCATTCCCTCAGCCGTGTCCCAGACAGTAGTGCATTCGGACATGTTGACCTGCATTCCGGCATTAAAGAAGTTCACGGGCATCCACATGGCGATATTCAGGACGAATTCTGTTCTGGGTGCCAGCCCCATACCGACCAGCAGCAGGGCTTTTGGCAGGAAAACCAAAATGGCAAGCCAGACCAGGATGCTGAGGAAACTGTTATTGAAGATATCCAGCAGCAGAACGGCGAGGATCAGGGCGGCAATGGCAGTCAGCGATACGGCGGGAACTTCCGCAAGCATATCCCGGACAGTGGTGGGGCCTGCTTTTTCCAGCAGCATGGAGCTTAAGAGATAGACAGGCAGCGCCAGCGCCAGCAGGCACAGGGCAGTGAGGAAGCTGACAATACATTTTCCGGCAAAAATTTGTGTCCTGGAGATTCCGTAAGCAATGCTGTTTCCCAAAGTGCCGTTCCGCTTATCCGATTCGTAAAGCATTACCGCCACATCCCCGGCCACATAGCAGTACAGCATGGGAAAGGATACCAGCATGGAGTAAGAAAAGGACGTGATGCCATAGTGAAAATGGGGCAGGCCGCTCATGGCATACAGTACCAGGTTCATGAACAGGATTAAACCCAGAAGCCCGATGGCCGTTCCGTGGATTTCCGCCGAGTGTTTTGCCCTGTAAAGCTCGCTTTTGATATAATTCAGCATGATTCATTTCCTCCGTTTTTCAAATTCATATAGTAATCTTCCAGTGAGGACTGATGCCTGGTCAGGGCGCTGATGACAAGGCCGTTCTCCATGGCCAGGCGGCTGTAGACTTCCGGTTCCAGACAGCGGCGGATCTGAATCGTCCTGTCCGGCAGTACCTGAAAGGATGTATTCGGGTAATGGCGGGTCAGCAGTGCGGCGTAGGCTTCCGGATCCGAGACGGCAATATCCAGGTAGTCCGCGCATTTATCCGCCAGAGTCTCCGCAGAAAGCTCATCCAGCAGCTTTCCTCTGCTCAGAAAGCCGAAGTGGGTGGCTGTTTGCTGTAATTCCGTTAAAATATGACTGGATAAAAGTATGGTGATCTGCTTTTCTTCATTGAGGCGGTGGAGAAGCCTGCGGAACTCAATAATTCCGCTGGGATCCAGGCCGTTGATGGGTTC
>DKVC01000025.1:0-14972 GCA_002490995.1 Lachnospiraceae bacterium UBA7188 | reverse complement strand
CCAGGCCGTTGATGGGTTCATCCAGGATCAGCAGCCGTGGTTCGCCGATCATGGCGATGGCAAGTCCCAGGCGCTGTTTCTGTCCCAGGGAAAGCTTCTTGCACTTGCTCTTCCTTTTCTCTGTCAGCTTTGTCAGCTTCAGCATTTCCTCTACTTTTTCCTTTCCGGGGATGCCCTTCTGGATGCGGTAGTATTCCAGGGTGGTCTCCACGGTCATATTGGGGAAAAGCCCGGGTGACTCGACCATGATGCCGGTCTGTTTACGGCAGCGCTGAAGCTCTTTTTCCTCGAACTGGCCGAAGAGGCGGATTTCACCGGATGTGGGGAAGATATGCCCGGCCAGCAGCTTCAAAAAAGTGGACTTTCCGGCGCCGTTGTCACCGATAAGCCCGTAGATGCTTCCTGTCCGGACATGCAGGCTGACATTGTCCAGCGCCCGAAGGTCGCCGAAGGATTTGGAAACCTGCTTTGTTTCTATGGCGTAAGCTGTGCTATGGTTTGTGATGGGGTCGTTCATTTGGAGCCTCCTTTTTGTATTTCCGTAACGGCTGCTCAGGTTCGTGAGCGCATCCGTTCTCCCCGTTGTCTGCGCCGATTCGGGAGAAATGGATGCGGAATTGTTGAACTGCAGTCAGCCATTTCTTGATGGAACGGAAAAACGGATTAAGGGATGCGGTATATTTTCCGTTCCGCTTACAAATACAGTATAAACGATGGAGGCTTAATAAGTCATAAAGAACTTTTAAAGAAGACGTAAAGTTTTGCGGATGAAAAGCCCGGAAATGCGGTGTTTCCGGGAGAAGTGGTACTAATAAAGACACTAATAAAAAGTAGGGCATGGCATAAAAATCAGCAGTCATGCCCTACTTTTATGGATTCCACGGCCGCGCGGAGCTGCTCCAGGTCTTTGTGGGTATACACGGTTTCATTGATATCATTCCCCTTGTGCCCCATAAGCTTATACCTGGTCACGCGATCTACCCCAGCACTGTCCAGGAGCACATTGAAAGTGTGGCGGCAGTCATGAGGGGTGTGTTCTGTCTGAATGCCGCAGGAAATCAGGGCGGCATTGAAACATTTGCGGTAGTCTTTTTCGGAGATATCTTTTTCTCCATCATGGTAGATCAGGCTCTTGAAGTTTCCTTCCAGACGGTGGCACACCATATCATAGATTGTGGAATGTATTGGAACTGTCCTGTTGCGGCTGTACCGGTTTTTCAGCCCGCCGGTGAAGGTTCGTTCCTCCAGATCGATGCTGTCAATCGGCATCCGGGCAAGTTCGTTTATCCGCCATCCGGAATAGCAATATATGAGTATTGTGTCAACAAAAGGAATCTCTTTGTGCTGCCATAGGAGCAACAGTTCCTCCCTGGTAAATGGGATACCGTGGACATTATCATTTTCTTTGGTGATTTTTGTATACTGGGAGTAATCTTTTGCCACAAGCTCGTATTGGATGCAGTACTTGTACATCTGCCTGAAAAGATTCCGCACATGTTCTACCGTGGAAAATGATAAATCTTCCCGGTCAAGTACGTCCTGCAGGTTTTGTGTCCGTATATCCCACATGGCCATCCCGTGGAGCTGTGAGCATTTCTTGTATGCGGCTATGGCACATCCCTGGGCGCTGGTCTTTTTTCCCCGGACTTCATAAGGGGCTTTATATTTCCACTGGTACCAGGAAGCAAATACTTCACTGAACAGCTTCTTGCGGTCATTGGGGTTATAGGGGGCTTTATTGTATTCTGCCAGGGCGATCTCCGCAGATACCCGGTCGGGATAGTTGCCGATCACGTCATAGGCCGGGTAGCCGTTGATATCAATGCGGGTATTTACCCGTACCTGGAATGGGTTCTTCCGCTTGCCGGACAGCTTCACAACCGTGCCTGAGCCATTGGGGCGGCGCTTCCGGGCTTTTCTGGGGGTTATGGTGGAAATACTGCCATCCCTCATCGGTAGGCCGCAATGGGGGCATACAATAGCCCTGTCGCTGATCTGGCCGGAACATTCCGGACATTGTATGAGTGCCATATGTATCACGCTCCTGTCGGTAAAATGGGTATGAAAAATACACCTGTACAGACGGGTGCAGCAATGGTATAATAAGCCTTGTCGAGGGGCTATTATACCGGCATCTGTCCGTATAGTGTCCAGGCGGTTCCTGTTGGCGCGGGAGCCGCTTTTTTTATGCTTGACGGTTATTTGTGTTTGGGATATAATATGCTTAGCAAGAGAGCCGTTGGTCAGCGTACACCTGACCGCCGGAAAGTATTAGAGCAAAAAGTAGCGCCTTACTTTACCAGAGCAGGGGCGCTACTTTTTGCGTGTGATGTAAATAACAAGAGTTATCACAGCGCAAAGCATAATTACAAACTGAATTAAATCAGAGTATGTAACCATAAGCACCAGCCTCCTTCCTTTCGTCCGGCGGCTGACATAACACCCCAACGGCTCCCCTGGTAAGCATATTATGTTTTCATGGTGCAGGGAAGCCCAAATGGGCTTGTCTAAGGTGGGGAGCAGATTTGCTCCCCTGTCGATTCGGCAGTTTAGCCGAAGCCAGAATTGGCCAGGGCGGGCGCAAGGTTGCGCTGTCCACTAACAGTGGTCAGTCCAAAATTGGCTTTACCCCAAAGCAATCTTCCTTTCGGCTCCTGGGAGGAACAGGAGGTCTCCCCGGCTCCTGGCTTTCCAGTTCGGAAAGTGAATTCCGAAAGGCAGGGGCTAGGACTGGGGTTCATCTGGCTTATTCTGAATGTATTTTTTTACTAAAATCAAATCCCTTGTAAAGTCGAGGACTTTTCCCAATCCATATAAATTTAAACTATCTAAATCTAAAAGTATACAGTTGTATATGAAATCTCTTGCATCTTTAGAGCCTAGTTCAGTGGCAATATCATTTAATAGTCCCTTTACTTGTTGGTGTATTTGAGGGTCGTTTGGATTTTCGGATAAACATTTTTTCATACGTTCCATTTCTTCGTGATATTTATTATCTAATTGTATTGTAAAAGCTGATGGTATAACTTTTCCAGCATGGTCGTATTCGTCTTTGACGAATTGCCATAAATCATTGAATTCCGATAAATCAACATTTAATGCTTTGGCTATTTTTTGAACAGTTTCTACTTTGGGAATCCGTTTTCCATTTTCATATTGTGCAATATGCTGTTGTGACACACCTAGTCTTTCTCCGAGTTCTTTTTGGGATATTCCAGCCTTTTTTCTATAATTGCGTATCTGCTCACCTATGTTCATGTTATCACCTCAAAATAATGATAACACATAACATTTCAAAACAAAAGCAAAAGATGGTAAAAAATTTATTGACAATCATTAGATTGTGTACTATAATATAACTCACAATCACATGATTGTCAAGGCTGAATTTCAGAAAGGAGGAACCACATGAAAATCAAACTGGACTCAAGGAAGATTTACCTGGCTATGGCTGAAAAGGGTACTACTGTAACAGAGATTGCCAAAGCCGGCGGAGTAAGCCAACAAGCCGTATCCAATGCCCTGAACGGCAACCGGGTAGGCAAGGTTAAGGTAGTCCCAGCAATCTGCAAGGCGCTGGGGTTATCTGCCAAAGACATTGTTATCATCGAGGATTGATAGCACCTGCTATCAAATGAAATCAGTCGCAGGTAGTTGCGATGGAAAGGAGAATATGAAAATGGCAAAGAAATTCAAAGATTACACAGAGGTAAGCGAGAGCATGATGGAGGGATTCACGGTGGCAAAGGTGTTCCGTGGAATCAATGCAGAGGATTCTGGCATGATGATTGAGCTGGAAAAAAAGATTGGCAATGTTGTAATTGGTATTGATGTAATTTACAACCCTGATCATGAAGAGGGCGAGACACCGTTCATGGTGTCGGAGGAGTACCATAAGAATGTCTGCAAAATGCACAGCTGCTTAGAAAACAAATGGGATGGTATATATAATGGCTGTTGTGACCAATGAACAGAAAAGAGGTGCTATGACGAAAGAGGAGCTTGACGCATTGGTGGCCGAAGAGGAGCGGCGCCTGGGCATTGGAAGTGAGGAATTCATGAAGCGTCACAATGAGATTATGGAGGAAGTTGACCAGATTAAGGAAAGAGAGGAGGAAAGCCGGAGGATGGTAGCAGCGAGAGTGGACAAAATCGTAGCAGCAATGGTGGCTTCTTGCATGTCTCCTCAGGAGATTGCAGACAGGGCCGGGGTATCGGTTAATGTTGTTTACAGAGTGCGAAAAGGTTACTTGGTGAAATTTGAGCGGTTCGGGAAAGTCTGCAGGGCCCTGGGGGTAGACCCGGAGCAGTACATTGACTATTCCCGTTTGAAAGAAAGCCATGACAAGCCATGAGGAACTGCTGCAGAGCGAACAAAATTCATTATAGCGAGGAAGTGATAAAGTGATGGATTATGATGAGATGATTATTAAAAGCAACGAGGAGGTGATAAAGGCTCTTGACAGGAACCTGGAGGAGATGAAGAAAACGCCTACGGTATGCGATGGCGGCGTTGCACGTCCAGTAAAGGAGTTCAAGCCCATAAGGGCAGTGACGGCAGCAGAGCTTTCTAAAATGGATACTCCGCCGATTGAATGGCTCGTGAATGAGATACTTCCTATTGGCCTGTCAATGATAGGTGCGCCAAGCAAGTATTATAAAAGCTATATGGCATTGGGAATTTGCATAGCCATCTGCAACGGGGCGAAGTTTCTATCATTTGACAGCACTAAGCATTCATGCATGTATCTTGACCTTGAAAGCACAAAACGCAGACCGAAAAGCCGCTTGAAACAGATTCTTAAGGATGGAGAGCCGCCGGATAATCTGTACATTATAACCGGAACTGATGATGTAGGCAGAATAGGCGAAGGGTTTGAAGCTCAGATTGAGTACCAGCTACAGGAACATCCGGAAATAAAGCTCATAATTGTTGATGTATTTCAGATGATACGGCAGTCTGCAAAACGAAACCAGACAGGGTATGACAGGGACTATGATGATTTCAAGGTATTAAAGCAGATAGCAGACAATCACAATATTGGTTTGATGCTGATACATCATACCCGGAAGATGAAAGACCCATCGGACGTGTTCAATGAATTGTCTGGTTCTGTGGGTGTCATGGGTGCGCTTGATTGTGCATGGGTAATTACAAAGGAAGACCGTTATTCCGAAGAAGCCACATTACATGTAACAGGGCGCGACATGGACACACAGAAGTTAAAAATCCGTTTTAATAAAACGTCTTTCCAATGGGAATATGTTGGTACGGCAGTGGAAGTCGAGGCGCGACAGCTTAGAGAAGAGTATGAACATAGCCCGATTGTGGAAACGGTCAAGAAGCTGGTGAAGCAAGGGAGCGGCCATTGGGAGGGTTCTGCCAGTGATATTGTGGATGCCAGCAAGTATTTATCAAGGCAGATACATGATGATGTTCGCAATGTTGGAAGCCTGATAAATAAGTACGAGCAATTGTTTTGGACGGTGGATGGTATAAGGTATGACAGGGATAAGGGGGCAAAAGGAAAAAGAAAATATTTTTTTGATGCCACCCATGCCGATGTTGCCACCTATGCCACCCATGCCGATGTTGCCACCCAATTAAATTTTGAAGATATATAAGGAAATGGGTGGCATAGGTGGCAAGGGTGCAAGTGGTATATACCACACAAGAAAGGAATGTAAAATGGTCAGGTTTGAAAAGATTGGTAACACTTACGTCAATGTTGACAAGATAAGGTCATTCTGGCGGGACAGCACCAAAGATGAGATTCTTGTCGTTAAGTTAGACGATGGAGAAGTGCTGCGGACACATGACGAGCGTGGCGGATGGCAAAGCGCCATATCAGGTTATGAGCATATTGTCCAGGTAATCCCATGCATCAAGCCCTTATATGTCAGGTACCGGGGAGAAGACGGAAACGAGTGCGAGTCCCCAGTCTATTATATGGGTCTGTGCGCCAGTGGAGACATTAGGCCGCTTGAAATTTGCGGTACGGAAATGGTGTATTTTTCAGACGATATGAGTAATTTTATTGGACTGTACAGTGAAACATTGGAGGAAGAAAGGAGAACAGACTTTGAGTGAGAGATTACAGATAGTGCAGCAGATGGAGGAGCTTGCAAGCAAAATCAAGCGGATTGAGGATGGGCTGGAGACAATCGGAAAAGAGGAGCCTGAACATATTGATAACATCAGGATTCAATACATCATACCGAACGAGCGGAATTATTCCGGGAATGGGGTAAAGGCCATGATAAGGGATGTCGCATTTCCTGTCCCTGCTGAAGATTTTGCTTCAAAGATTATTGGCTGCATCCGACAGGAATACGATGAAAGCTTGAAAGAATGCTATAACCTCATGGAGGAATATGCGGAGAAACTTAAAAACGCCCCCAGATAGCGCCAACTATCAAGGGGCCAGCACAGCCGGAGCCGTGAAAGGAAAGTTGCTTGCATATCCATTTTATCACGGTCTTCCGGGGAAAGGAAGAGGAAATTTTATGAAAATGAGAATGTTGAATCTGGAAGAACTGATAAAGTATCATCCGTACCATATCGACTCATTTGCAGAAGATGCAGACGTGACATCGGAACTTTTGCAGGCGGCAATCCGGGGAGATGAGGAACTGACCGCCCGTGAAATCTTTGGCATAGTAAGGCTTTCGAAAGTCCCGTTCAGTGTCCTTACATGTCCTAAGCTGATAGAGCTGGACAAGTCTTCATACAGGCATCAGGTGATGATCTGGGAGTTCATTAAAAAGTATCTGACGATACATAATGCAGCCATGGCGGGCGATGATAATGCCTGTTATTTTGCGCACTTTGGTGGTCTGAGAGATGGGATGAAGCTTATCTGCGATTTCGTGAACGGGGGTAAGGTTTCATATTGCAGGTATCTGGGATTGCTTGCGTTTGTGGATATGACATTGGACTCAATGAAGCGTGCACTGCACAGGCCGAGGGGGATGGAAAAGGCTCAGCAGAAAGGAGGTGGAATGGGATGAGATTCGGGGTTATAAACAAAAAGCTTGGCATCTGCATTGTTGAAGGATTGGAAGACTTGGATGCCATTCAGTGGAAGAAGATAGGGACGCATATGCCGGAAGGCGCACGGATGGAAGATCTGGCATTCTTTTACATGCCGAATAGAGACTGGATTGTCGTCAATAAGAGCAATGAATTGTATGAGTATTATGCGCAGATTATTCAATGCTATCTTGAACTGTCCGAAGACGGAAGGAAGCAGGCGGTGGAACAGGCTCCAATGGATGAGGTTGTGAGAGCATTGCGGATTCTGGATGATGTGATCCGGCGCAGGAAATTGATTTACGAGTTGGGAGGAGACAAAGTATGCATGAACTGATTGAGAAGTATGGAACTATTGGGACGGTTATCACAGAGGAACAGGAATTCCCCATCCTCAACATTCCGATGGTATCAGATGAAAAATGGCAGCGTATGGCGAAGGAGAGCGCTGTCCGCAATTTTGCAAAGATGAACGGACGTAATCCGTTGGATGTGGAAGAAGCCCTGAGGTGGCAGCGGAGCCTTGTCAGGAGCCTGACTGGAACTGCTTAGGGTCTTTCCCTAAGTGCAGCATAAGGTTCCGCAAGCATGTGAAAGGATAGGGAAAATTATGGATGAAATCAGATTGCGGTCTAAGAAAGACAGGGAACCGATGGATTTTGAACGGTTCAAATTTTTCTGCTGGTTTATCGCAGGAATTATCGGTGAGGTTTTAGGGTTTATCCTGTTGTTGGTAATTATTTTGGCAATGGCCGGAGTAATAGGGGGGAGGTGAGTTTATGTACTGGCATGGTTTCGTTGACGGAGTATTAGCAGTCATTGTACTGGAAGTTGTGGTTTTGGTCGTGTTCGCAGTACAGTCAAAGAAAGGAAAGTAAGTGATGGGGCGGGCGGCTGTCATGGCTGCCTGTCCTGCCCGAGATCTGCAGGAGCAGCGTTTAAGTTGGTACAACTGATTGTGGATTTCGTGGTACCATGGAAGAAAGAAAAGAATTTGTGAGGTGCATTGATGGAGGATGTATTGACGGTGAGGGGAATAGTATCCCAAAAGACAGAAACGGTATTTCGGCTTGAAGCGCATATATGGTTCAAAAACTTTGATGAGTATGCCGCAAGAGAGAAAGAGCTGATTGAGCTGTTGGGCAGAATACAGGGTGATGGAAGCGTGACCGTATTTCTCCGCGCCACACCGGAATATGTCGAAATTCCGGGTGCGTCTTTTGATTATAGGGACACAGGAAAAGTAGAAGAGCTGGTGAATTTCTGCGGGGAGGATAATATAGACTTCGTTTTCAGAGTGAGCAGAAATATGAAAAGGGAATTGGGGTGTCTGCGTTGGAAGGATTCCGGGGGATGAATGATAGGCAGAAGGCATTTGCTGACTACTATATAGAATGCGGCAATGCCACGGAGGCGGCAAGGAAAGCCGGATACAGGCACCCGAAGCAGCAGGGCAGCAGATTGTTGACCAATGTTGACATTTTGGGATACATAAAGAGCCGCACTGTCCCTGCTGAACAAAAGCGAATTGCATCTGGTGATGAAGTCCTGAAATTCTTCACAAGAGTGATGAATGGTGAAGAGGATGGGGCATCCATGCCGGACAGGATTTCGGCCGGGCGTGAGATATTGAAACGGGATGTGGCTGACAGGAAGATGGAGATTGAACTGCTCAAGCTGGAATACATGCAGAAGGATGAGCCGGAGTCTGATTTGGATGATACTTTGCTTGAAGCCTTGAACAATGCGGCTGCAGATGTATGGGGAGGTGATGGCAACGGCAGCGAGGTTGACGGACTTACAGAAGAAACAGATAATAGCTGATTATTCAGTGACCGGAAGCTATAGAACCACGGCAAAGCATTTCGGAGTGTCTGACCAAACTGTCAGGAGGGTGTGCTGCAGTGAACCGGAGATATCGCAAATAGTCGCACAAAAAAAGGAAGAGAACATTGCCGACATGCTTTCATTTATGGAGTCCAGGAAGAACAAGGCGCAGAAAGTTATAGACCACTGCCTGGATATCCTGCCGGAGAAATTGGGGGAGTCCAGTGCTTCACAGGTGGCAACGGTAATGGGTATTGTAGTAGATAAATTTGCAAAGGTGCCAAACTTTAGGGATACATCCGTTACGATTG
Organism: Lachnospiraceae bacterium UBA7188; assembly: GCA_002490995.1. Taxonomy (GTDB): domain Bacteria; phylum Bacillota; class Clostridia; order Lachnospirales; family Lachnospiraceae; genus Acetatifactor. The sequence goes on along the minus strand of DKVC01000025.1, from coordinate 5,801 downwards.
TTAATAACATTCCGAAGGTACTGGAAAACATGGAGACACTTGCGGATATTGTAAGGCATCCGGTACCAGATCGGAACATTGAAGATTTTGAGTAAACAAATAAACTATAAGGAGGATTTTACCATGAAGAAATCAACTACTGAGTATTACAAGGCGGTATTAAATCAGGCGAAAAAAGCCAGGGCAATTGTGGAAAAAGCAGAGGCAGATTATCAGCATAATTGCGTGCTTGAAAAGGAGCTGCTTGAAAGCGGTATGATTGGGAAAGAGGGATATGACACCCATATCGCAGAGCACGGGCGCAGGAAGGATGAGGTAATCGAGGGCGCATTGTCTATGATTGACACTGTGACAAATGAGTACAATGGCATTATGGATGACCTTGCCAGATTGGACGGGAGCCGGATTGACGATAATGTGATGAAAGTACTGAATAGTGGTATGAGTCTTTCATCTAAGGATTGGCAGATGTTGGCAGATGAAAATAGAGATAATGCTGTCATGTCCCGGATTTTAAGGGAGCGGTACATCGCGAATCCGCCACAGGAGAAGAATGCTCAGCGTGTCACATTTGGGCAGAGTCCGGAAAGCCGTAGAGAAGTCTTTAATAAATTTGCTAATCTTATCCGGCACACATGTGTGAGCGGCACTGTCCTGCGGGAATATGCGGATCGTGAGAGTTATTGGAATTATTTGGCATTGGATAGCATTGGAAAAATGCAGCCGTTTTCCGATGAAAACTTTGATTCTGTCAATGAAGACTTTCCAGTAACGTATCAGACACCAAAGAGCGATTTATGGTGATATATTGAAGATTCTGTAGGAATGGAGGATAGGAAAATGGGGATGACAATGGAAGCACAGGAGGAACGGAGGCGCTATCAAAGGGAATACCGGCACAGGAACCGTGACAGAATCAACAGCCAGAGAAAGAAATGGCGTGCAGAGAACCGTGACAAGGTAAGGGAGTACAACCGGGAATACTGGGAGCGTAAGGCAGGAAAGCCGAAAGGCATCAGGGCATCATGGGGAGACTACGGCATCACACCTGAAAGGCTGAATGAACTGATTGGGATTGTCAGGTCAGGTAAATATGATGCTGTGGTGCTCTCTGCGGCTCGCAAGGCTGATGAAAAAACTGCGGGGCATATTATTATGTCTGTAATTGAAAATGCTTCCTATGAAGATTTGGAAGCAAAATATGCATCAGGTAAAATTGAGAGGATCGCTCTCGGACGCAGTGATTTTTATGGGATGCGGCGGCTGTTCTTCCATTATTTGGATATGGCATTGAAAGGGATTCCGGAAGAATGCGGTGTGGAGGTAGAAAATGGATAATTTAACTGCTACGGCATTGAATTCCATGATTCATAAGCAGTTTGAGTCATGGAAAGGGCAGGAGGACGTTATGGAGGAACTTAAAAGCGAATTATTAAAGGGTTGTACCGATAAGGACTCCACAGAAGAAATCTTTGCCATGATGATTATCAATTCCATGGAGATTGCAGCAGGCATATCAGCAAAGGTTATCCTGGAGATACTGCTTACTGCCGGAGTAGTTAAGCCTGTCGAGGAAGAAAAACTCCGAAGGAATTTCCTGTCTGTTGTAAAGTAAAATTCAAACAATACCGGCTGATAACAGGATTCAGCCGCTCACCTGAAAAAGTTACAGGCAGATTTGCAAAGGCATCTCTGCTTATGTGGAGGTGCTTTTATTATGGCTCAATATGATGGGGCAATACGGATAAACACGAATATCAGCACAAAGGACGCAAAGGTGCAGCTCTCTGCCCTGCAGCACATGATAGTACAGACCGCAGACGAGATAGCGTCCCTGCGGTCTAAAATGAATGCTCTGAAAGACCAGAAGATACCAACAGAGCGGTATAAAGAACTTCAGGTATATATTGATGGCATAAAAGACCGCATTGGCCGTGTGAGAGAGCAGATGAAAGGAATGGAAGCGGACGGCCTGCAGGACAGCGATGTATATAGGGATAAGGTCAAATTCATATCCGAGATGGAAAGTGAACTGGAAAAAGCCAAAGGCAAAGTGCAGGAGTTGGTGGATACCGGAAAGGCATTCACTCTCGGAAAAGATACTGATGAGTACAAGAGCCTTGCGGTGCAGCTTGGGAATGAGAAGAAAGCCCTGTCAAAGCTTGTTTTGGAGTTTGGAAAAATGGGCATGTCTGAAATGGTGGAAAAGTCAAAGCAGGGGTTTAAAAAGCTTGGAGATGTTGCAAAGCGCGCATTTTCCAAAATAAATAAATCTGCAAAAAAATCAGGTGGCGCACTATCATCTTTTGGAAGCCAGTTAAAAGGTATTGTTGTATCTGCATTGATATTTAACCAGGTCAATAAAGCATTTAGCGCCATGTCTTCCGCTATAAAGGCAGGATTCAGCAACCTCTATAAAGATGTGGCAGGATTCAGGGCTTCCGTAGACAGCTTGAAAGCCAGTACCCTGACACTTCGGAACTCTTTTGCTGCAGCATTCCGTCCCCTGGTGGAAATTGCCATACCATACATACAAAGAGTCATAGATGCACTGGCAAGCCTGATGAACATTATCGGACAGTTTACCGCTGCAATCACTGGGCAGAAGACGTATACAAAGGCAATTAAGCAAACTACAGCAGCGATTGAGGATGAGAATAAGGCGCAGAATAAGCAGCTTAGTGGTCTTGATAAGCTGAATAACTTAAGTTCCGGTGGCGGCGGGGGTGTCGGTGGCGGAGCGTCAGACCAGATGTTTGAAGAGGAAGTTCCTATCGAAGGTGGAATCCTTGATATTGCTGATAGAATCAAAGAGATATTTTCCGGGATATTTGATGTATTCCGGGAAGCATGGGAATCAAAAGGGCAGTCAGTAATTGATTCAGCAAAAGCGGCACTTGCAAGCCTTGGAGAAGCCGCAAAATCTGTCGGTACAACATTTTATGAAGTCTTCACAGGTGGTGCCGGATTCACATGGCTTGAAAGTGGTTTGGGGCTGCTTCGTTCCATGTTGGATGTTATCGGCTCCATTGCAACGGCTTTTTCAAACGCATGGAACTGGGGTGCCGGGTTTGAAAATGTGAATGCGTTATTCGGTATGCTCACCAATATAAATAACCTGCTAACATCCATAGGAGACTCTTTTAGCCGTGCATTCAGCAGTGGTATCGGTACTTCCATATGGGAGAATATCCTCGGAATTATAACCGGGATATATAACATAATTGGAAACCTTGCAAAGCGGATAGCAGAAGCGTGGAACACGGCAGGACTTGGAGATAGTATATGGTCTGGAATCCTTGGCATTATTGGAGTAATTATAGAAAACATTCGCCATGCTTCAGATGTAACAGCAGAATGGGCAAAAAACATAGATTTTTCTCCATTTTTAACTAAGCTGCAGGGGTGGATTGATTCGCTGGTACCAGTATTTGATTCTTTAAGCGGTGTGGTAGCAGATTTCTATGAGAAAGTCCTGCTACCGCTTGGAAAATGGACAATTGAAAAAGGATTACCGGAACTGCTTCGGATAATGACGGACTTTAACAATGAGGTGGACTGGGAATCTATTAGAAAAAGACTTTCAGAATTTTGGGATCATCTGGAACCATTTGCGGAAACAATAGGGGAAGGTCTTCTGATTTTCATTGATAAACTGTCTAAGAGCCTGGCAGACTTTATAAACAGTCCGGCATTTGAAAGCTTTCTTTCTACAATTGAAAATTGGATGGACAATGTTAGGCCTGAGGATGTCGCTAATGGATTAGAAAAAATATGTAAAGCCATTTTGGGATATAAAGCACTATCAACGGCCTTTGGCATAATATCTTTTGGGGCAGGTGCTATTTCAAAACTGGCTTCAGCATTAAAGTTCTTTGGTGTTGGAGGTGGAGCAGAAAAAGTTTCATCTGCAATGAAAACTACAGGTGATTCTGCATCTGGAATGGGGGAGTCCTTTGGCTCATTGCCGGGAATTGTGGGAAATGTGGTAAACAGCATTGGCTTTTTAGGAGTTGGAATTCAAAGCCTTGAACAAGTTTCCAAACATGCATCTATGGATGAAATATTTAATGCAACATCTGATGCGCTTGCAGTATTAGAGCAAAAGTATAAAGACGGGTCAATATCCATAGAGGAATATAAAGAGGAAGCAGACAAACTATCGAGCATCAGTGCAACAGCAATGATGAAAAACGACAGTGAATCAATAGGTGCGTTTAATGAAGCGCTCGATAATCTGAACCAAAAATTTAATCAAACAGGCGAAAATATGGAGCTGTTTGGCTCTAAAGCTTTGGAGACAGGAGACAATATAACAGCCGGCCTTGTTACTGGAATTGAAAACGTAGATGTAGAAAAACCTACACATGGAATTTTTGAAAAAATTATTTCAACAGTAAAGACACTTTTCGGAATCCATTCCCCTTCTACTGTTATGGAGGAAATGGGCAATTTCCTGATGGAAGGATTGTTCAACGGCATATCCGCACTTGTGGACAAAGTAGCATCTATCTTTGGAGATATAAAAGAAAAAATATCCGGAAAGTGGGAAGAGATAAAGGAAAACACTTCCGAGGTTTGGGATAATATAAAAGGAAGTCTTTCAGATACATGGGAAAATGTAAAAAACAATGCGTCTGATACATTTGAAAATGTAAGAAACTGGATAGCTGAAAAGTGGAATTCTGTGAGGGAAAATACTGGAAACACATGGGGAAACATTAAAAGCAACCTGTCAAGTACGTGGGAAAATATCAAGAATTATGCTTCCAATAAATTTGAAGGTATGAGAAATACAATTGCAGACAAATGGAATTCCGTAAAATCTAATACGGGAAACACATGGGATAATGTAAAGTCCAATCTTCGCTCAAACTGGGATGCTATAAAGAATAATGCAGGAAATGTATTTGACATCATCAAAAGCAATATGAGTAATTCCTGGGGAAACATGAAAAATTCTGCAACGGAATCCGCAAACCAGATAAAAGATAATGTTTTACATGCATGGGATTTAATGAAAAATGGAGCAACAAACATTTGGAACGCTTTGTCTGATGCAATAAGGAATCCCATTAATTCGATTTTGGCGGCAGTTGAGTCTTTGGCAAATGGAATAATAAATGGAATTAACGGAATGATAGGTGCCTTGAACACACTGCATTTCAGCGTTCCTAAGTGGGTTCCCGGGATTGGAGGGGAGAGCTTTGGTTTTGACCTTGGATATTTAAGCAACGTATCCATTCCCCGGCTTGCTACCGGAACCGTAGTCCCGCCGAACAGAGAATTCATGGCTGTTCTCGGGGACAATAAGAAGGAGCCAGAGGTGGTATCACCAATTTCTACCATGAAGCAGGCAAATAAGGAAGCCCTTTTAGAGGTGCTTTCCGAATTGGGGCTTTCGGCCGGAAACAGCAGGGATTCAGGCAATGAAACATTTGTATTCCAGGTTGACGGCAATACTTTCTTTGAAATAATGAGAGGGGAGGCGGAGCAGTATTTTAGACGTACTGGAAGGTCGGCATTTCCTATATGATTTTCTGAACGATATTTAATTAAAAAACATCTGGTGTATTGACTTACGTGTGACACTAATAATGATACTAATAGAAATTCAGGCGGCATTTCAGGGAAACGGTTAAAATGCTGAAAGCCGCACAAACACTGAATTCTTTGCAGTATGCCAAAAATGGAAAAACCATAAAAACAGGTGTCATTTAAAGAAGCCGTAAAGTTTTTGGAGCTTTTTATTTTTCAATGGTAAGTAACGGCCGGAAGTGGTATAATACCTAAGGAAAGCA
>DKVC01000142.1 GCA_002490995.1 Lachnospiraceae bacterium UBA7188 | reverse complement strand
TAAGCATGAAGTGCATGATACTCTCTGATTTCTTCATATACCAGATCCATAAAGTCAATGAAAATAATATTGATATTTTCATAATGATTTTTCAGATATTCAATATATGCCTGCATCAATTTTGACTTTCCCGAACGACGAATGCCTGTAATGATTTTGATATCAGGAGTTTGGTTCAACTCAATAATCCGTTTCAGATACTTTGTTCTTGTTATTGTCTTCATATGATCTCTCACTTTCAAAAAATAGGTTTTTTCATTTTTTCGAAACCGCATTACAATTCCTATTATACCAATATAAAATAGTATATGCAAGGGAGCGGTTTCAAAACAGTAAAATTTTTATTTATTTGAAAGCATTTGTTAATACTTCTCCAATGTCTGCATTGATACAGATGGAGCGCTTTGCAATTTCCTCGGGTTCTTCAGGTGTTTTGTAGAATTTCCTGTCCGTATGGATCGGCAAAAGCAGTCCAATCCATCGGTATTCCGATGGATTGCATATATCAAGCGGCTCATCAATGGCGAGAGCATTTAAGGCACATTCCGAACAGGGAGCGCCAAAATAATTTCCACCAGAAACCCGCCGCTGCTCCCATGGCCGATGCGCACCTGTCCCCCATGGGCCGCTGCAATCTGGCGCACAATCAGCAGCCCCAGCCCATGGCGCTGCAGCCCGCTTCCGCTTCCCATCATATAATGAGGGGTATCCATCAGTTTTTTCAGTTGTTCGTCGCTGACGCCCACGCCGTCGTCTTCCATTCGGATATGTGCCGTCTGTGCTTCCGCCTGCAGCTGCATGCTGATACTGCATCCCTGCGGATTGTGCAGCTGTGAATTGTTCAGCACATTGTAAACTGCCCGGAGCAGCAGTTCTTTATCGCCCAGGAGCATGCATCTGTTCGCATTTTCGTCACATTGAAAGCTGACCGGATACCTGCCTTCCGGATCCAAATTCATAAAATCCGCGGCCGCCTGACGCAAGACGGCTGTCAGATTCAGCATTTCCTTTTTTACGGGCTGCATCTGATACTCCAGTTTGGAAGCAAGGTTTAAGTCGCCTACCAAATTTTTCATCTTCTGGCTCTGCAGGCGGATGACCCTGGCTTTTTTCCTGGCTTCCTCCGGCAGTTCGGTGTCCTCCTCCAGCTCCGCCGCATATCCCATCACCATGGACAGCGGCGTGCGGATATCATGGGACACCCCGGATATCCAGCCTGCCCTTGCATTTTCCTTCTTCCGCAAAGCCCTCTCCTGGGCGCGCAGCTTCTCGCTCACCCGGTTCACCGCCGCAGCCGCTTCCGCCAGAAAGCCCCTCTCCCGAAGATGGACTTCCTCCGTGGGCAGCGCCTCCATTCCCTCCACCACCGGCTTTACCGAACGCAGGATACGGGTGGCCAGTATCATATAAATCAGGAAAATCAGAACCCCGTTCATCCCCAGGAAACTCAGGAGCATCTTCGGCATTTCTGCAATGGAATGGTAGTCAAAGGTATTCCACATCAGTTTCCAGTAGGCGTCTTTCGGATGTCCCAGAATCACCAGGTCATCCCCTCTGGCTCCCACCGTGGTTGGGTAATCCTCGATATAGCCTCTGGTATACCAGGATATCTCCGCTGCGGAATAGTGCAGAGGAATTTCCGCCGGCAGATTGTCGCTGCGCCAGATTACATCCCCGGTACCGTCCTCCACCAGAATCCCCCATGCACGGTATTGCGTTAATATCTGTTCGCCCGTTTTCGACAGGTACAGATTTCCCTCATCGTCTGTCAGAAGCTCCCTGCCCAGCTCTCTTGCGGCCTCCCAGCCTCCGTTGCCGCTTCTCTCCCGCCAGGTGAACGAAACGAATAACGCCAGGTTCAGGGCGAACAGGACGGGAATAATGATGATGACCAGTAATAAAAAGCGCTTTATCAGGCGCAGTGTTTTTTTCATATGCTTTCTATTGCTCCTGTCCGACAAAAATCTTCGGTGTGCGGCACCAATTTCCCTGTATATGAATTTCACATCCGATAACCGCAAATAATCCCTTCACTTCCGCAGCACCAGCTTATACCCAAGCCCTTTCACGGTCAGAAGAGACGCCGGTTTTGACGGATTTTCCTCTATTTTTTCACGGATTCTTCTGATGTGCGCCATGAGGGAATTCTCATAACCGTAAGGGTTATCGCCCCAGGCGGCTTCGCAGAGCCCGTCTATCGTAACAATGCGGCCGGCGTTGCGGTAGAGGACGCTGAGCAGCTCGAATTCCTTGGCAGTCAGCGGCAGATGCTGTTCTCCGCGCAGCACCTCCGCCCTTGCAAAGTCAATCTCGCAGGACGCCAGCCGCACTCTGGGCGTTTCCTCCTTATAAGAACGTCTCAGCACTGCCGCGATGCGGAACAGCAGTTCTTTCGGCAGAAAAGGCTTCACCACATAATCATCCGCCCCCAGGCCGAAGCCCCGGAACTTGTCCTCATCCTCACCTCTTGCCGTCAGGAACAATACCGGGATGTCCGCAATTTTCCGCAATTTTTCCAACAGTTCAAAACCGTCCCCGTCCGGCAGCATCACGTCAAGAATGGCAAATTCCGGCTTCCACTCCTCCGCAGCCGCCAGCGCCTCCTTTACGGTTCCCGCTGTCCGCACCCGGGTATATCCTTCCTGCGCTAGGATGGACAGCACCATGTCCCGCAGCTGTTCCTCATCGTCTACCAATAGTATTTTCTTTTGTTTCAGGTAATCGTATTCCATACTTTCTCCATTCTTCCGCCTGCTGTGGGATATATGCAGCCCACAGTCAAAAACATTTGACAGTTACCATCATACCACGTTTCCAAGTCCATGCCCATATCTGCCGGAAAATGTAAGGTAACTGTAAGGCTGCGGAAAGGTTCCCGTAAACTGCATCCAATATACTTTTGATTACAGGGTTCGTGAAAACCGGTCAAACATATTGCGCTCCATACCCCGTTTTCACCGCCCCGGCATACTAAGGAATTGTCTACAAATAACTGCTGCGAG
>DKVC01000155.1 GCA_002490995.1 Lachnospiraceae bacterium UBA7188 | reverse complement strand
CCATCACCCGGCCGCCGAAGCCGATAACCCGGTTATTGATATCCTGTATGGGATACATCACCCGGTTCCAGAACTGACTGACCATACCGTATTTTTCGGAATGGCTGGCAAGCCCGGCCTCCTGGATTAATTCATCCTCAAAGCCCTTTCCCCGCAGATAAGCCACCACCGTGGCGCCGTTCTTCCCGGCAAATCCCAGGCCAAAATGCTGCATGGTCTCGTCGGAGAGTTCCCTTTTCTTCAGATAATTGTAACCAATCTCTCCATGCGGAGTGCGTAGCTGGTAATAGAAAAACTTCGCCGCCTCCTTATTGACAGCCAGCAGCCTGCTTCTCCTGCTCTGTGCCCTGCGTCCCTCCTCCGACTCATCCGGCTCCGGCAGCTGCACCCCGGCCCGCTCCGCCAGCATTCTCACTGCCTCCGGGAAGGAGTAATTCTCATAGTTCATCACGAAAGTATAGACATTCCCTCCTGCGCCGCAGCCGAAACAGTGGTATACCTGAAGGTCGCCGTTAACGGAAAAAGAGGGGGATTTCTCGTTGTGGAATGGGCATAATCCCCAGTGACGGCCGCCCTTTTTCTGCAGTCTCACATGCTCCGAGACCACCTCCACTATATCGTTTTTTGTCCTGACTTCCTCCACTATGTCATCGGAATAAAACATGTTACCTCCATTCAGATTCCGGCCCTTCCGAAACCGCACAGCCCCAATCGTCTCCCTCTCTTATCCGGAAAAACCGCCATACCTCAAACCCGTATCTTCTGCAGATTTATACTCGCAAGCGCATTCATTTTCCGGTTCCCTGTTCTGCAATACAGAAGCGCTCGCCCGCTTTCTACTCAGACAGACCAGGATTTCGGTATATAAATATCATCATAGGTCGCAATGGCGAAACGGTCTGTCATGGCACCCACATAGTCGCAGACCACCTGTTCCTTGGCTTCGCCCTCAGACAGCAGGTCCAGGAATTCCCCTGGCATTTCATCGATATGCTTCATGAAGTGCTGGTACAATGTCTCCATCAGCATCTCTGCCTTGCCCTCCTCGCTCTTGGCCAGAGGATTGTAATACACATTTTCACACATAAATTTTCGCATTTTCATCATGGCTTCCTCTACGGGAGGCGACATGCGGATATCATTTTTTTCAGCACTGTTGGTCACAATATCGTGAATAAAGCAATCCAGCCTGTCTCCGGGAGTGCTGCCGATTACTTCCCGAATCTCTGCAGGCACATCACTCTCCCTCAGAATACCGGCCCGCACCGCATCGTCCATATCGTGGTGGATATAGGCAATCTTATCCGATAGCCGCACAATCTTACCCTCCAGGGTATGGGGCTTGCCGATGGTCTGATGGTTCAGAATGCCGTCCTTCACCTCGTAGGTCAGATTCAGGCCCATACCTCCCTTCTCCAGTCGTTCCACCGTCCGCACGCTCTGCAGGCTGTGCTCGAAACCCAGAGGACACACCCGGTTCAGAGCCCGCTCCCCCGCGTGTCCGAAAGGCGTGTGCCCCAGGTCATGGCCCAGTGCAATGGCCTCTACCAGCTCCTCGTTCAACCGCAGAGCCTTAGCTATTGTCCTGGCGTTCTGCGATACTTCCAGAGTATGGGTCAGCCTGGTCCGGTAATGGTCTCCCTCCGGAGTCAAAAATACCTGTGTCTTGTCCTTCAGGCGCCGGAATGCCTTGCAATGAATGATCCTGTCTCTGTCACGCTGGAACACGGGACGGATATCGCACTGCTTCTCGGGTCTGATCCGCCCTTTGGAATCCGCACTGTGAGACGCATACGGACTTAAGTAATCCCTTTCCCACTGTTCCACATTTTCTCTGATTGTCATAGCAGCTCCCATCTGCGCTTTTACAACACAATGCATGAAAAACTTTCTCCTGCTATTATTATTCTGCGCGGGAAACGAAAATCCTTTTTTCCTTCGAAAATAAGGTTAATTATACGCAAGACCGCCAGTCATATATGTTTACTTATCTGCCTAAAGTAAACATACATGACTGGCGGTCTGCAGTATACCTGACGGAAAGAGGCCACTCCTGACAGTTGTCAAACCCCTGTCCGGACTTTCACAGATAATTTTCCACGGACATTACCGCATTGGCGCCGTCTGCCACCGCAGTAGCAATCTGGCGGAGAGGCTTCTTCCGCACATCCCCGGCTGCAAAGATTCCGGGTACACTTGTGACGCAGTCCTCTCCGGCCAGCACATATCCGCCCTCATCACAGTCCACCATATCCCGTACCAGCTCCGTTCCAGGCCGAATCCCCACTGCCACAAATACACCATCCGCCTGCAGCGCACGGCTCTCCTGGGTTTTCAGATTTCTGACCCGAAGCCCATTCACCGCATCTTCTCCTGTAATCTCCTCCACTACATGGCTGTACAGAAATTCCACATTGGGCAGTGCCTTCAACTCCTCCTGCAGGATATAGGCGCCCCTCAGTTCATCGCGCCTGTGGATCAGATATACCTTTCCACAAATGCGGGACAGATAAATGGCATCCTCCAATGCCACATCTCCGCCGCCCACTACGGCCACGGCCTTCCCACGGAAGAAAGCGCCGTCACAGGTGGCGCAGTAAGATACACCTTTCCCGGAGAACTTTTCTTCTCCTTCCACTCCCAGGGAAGCATGAACAGCTCCGGTGGCCAGAATAATCGCTTTCGCCTCCAGATCTCCTTCCGTGGTATGCACCAGTTTGAAATCCTTCCTGTCCTCAATAGACATGGCAGAGGCTTCTCTGAACTCCACCCCCATTTTGTCCGCATGCTCCCGAAACTTCATGCCCATGTCAAAGCCGTCTGTCCCCGGCATCCCCAGATAGTTATCCACCTCATAAGTATTCAGCACCTGACCGCCGCTCATGGGGTTTTTCTCCAGTACCAGCAGATTCAGACCCGCCCGCTTTCCGTAAATGGCTGCAGAAAGCCCTGCCGGACCGGACCCGATAATGATTAAGTCATACATTTTACATATCTCCGTTTCTGATTATTTTGTATTTTCCTGCTATTTCGTTCCCTGTTCAATGCTTATGCCTGCCGCATTTCCGCCCAGCATTACAGAAGCACTCACTCGTTATACATGCAGGCTGGCAAATGTTTTCGAACACGGGTATATATTATGGACGGACCTGCCCGTTCCCGTAAATAATATATTTCGTGGTGGTAAGCTCTTTCAGCCCCATGGGTCCCCTGGCATGCAGTTTCTGGGTACTGATGCCAATCTCAGCGCCGAACCCGAATTCCCCACCGTCCGTAAAACGTGTGGATGCATTGACATACACCGCCGCCGCGTCGATTTCATCCAGGAAACGCTGTGCATTGGCGTAATCCCTTGTTACAATTGCCTCGGAATGGCCCGTATTATAACGGTTGATATGGGCAATGGCTTCATCGATATTTCGTACCGTTTTCACCGACAGGATATAATCCAGGTATTCCCTGCCCCAGTCTCCCTCTTCTGCCGGAAGAATAGAGCTTTCCGCGCCCATCGCTGCCTCGTCTCCCCGAAGTTCCACATTTTTCTCAGCCAGCCGCCTTGCCGCCATCGGGAGAAAGGTACCTGCAACCGCCTCATGCACCACCAGGGATTCACATGCATTACAGACCCCGATACGCTGTGTCTTTGCATTAAAAAGAATCTCCACTGCCATATCCAGATCTGCGGAAGCATCCACATAGATGTGGCAGTTGCCCGTACCGGTTTCGATCACCGGCACCGTACTCTCCTGCACAACTTTACGTATCAGACCTGCTCCGCCCCTGGGAATCAGTACATCCACATACTCGTTCATCTTCATGAAACGTGCCGTGACTTCTCTGTCCTGGCTGGCAATCAGCTGCACGGCCGCCTCCGGCAGACCGCAGTCCGACAATGCTTTCTGCAGTACGCCCACAATGGCTTCATTCGAATAAAGGGCATCGCTTCCGCCTTTTAAAATCACCGCATTTCCGGCCTTAAAACACAGCCCAAAGGCATCCGCCGTCACATTGGGCCGGGCCTCATATATGATCCCCACCACTCCCAGCGGCACCCGCTTCTGCCCGATCATCAGGCCATTCGGACGTTTCTTCATATAAAGGACCTCTCCCACGGGATCATCAGCAGCGGCTACCTGTAAAAGCCCTTCCGCCATCCCCCGGATCCTGTCCCCGCTCAGTGCCAGGCGGTCCAGAAGCCCCTGTGCCATCCCCTTTTCCCGGGCAATGGACATATCTTTTTCATTTGCTTCCAAAAGCATGGCTTCCGCTGCTGTCAGATATTCTGCCGCCTTTTTCAAAGCCTGATCCTTTGCCTCGCTGCCAAGCGTGCGCAGCACGGCCTCCGCCTTCTTCGCTTCTACACCAATCTGCTCCAAATATTCCATAGAATATCTTTCCTCCATATACTTCTCTGTTTTCTGTCTCCTATGCGGTCTACAGACATATATTTTTCAGGAATTGCGGCTTATCCCTCCAGAAACGCTCCCAACTCAAAATGCGCATCCGGATCCGCCAGGAAAAGCGTTCCCTTCTGAGCACCCTCCAGCAATTCATGAAGAACTCCCACATCCGCCCCATTCGCAATCACCATATCCGCCCCTGAAGCAGTGGCAATCCGGGCACTGGCAAGCTTCGTCGCCATCCCTCCTGTTCCCACATCGCTGACAGCCCCCTTCCCAAGCTGCATCATTTCTTCTGTCAATGTTTCCACAGTATCGATGAAATGCGCATCCGGATTCTTATGGGGATCATCGGTAAAGAGTCCATCAATGTCTGATAATAAAATCAGCAGATCCGCATGAATCATCGCCGCCACAATCGCTGACAATGTATCGTTATCACCGAATTGCTGCAGCTTCTCCAGTTCGTACGTGGATATGGTATCATTCTCATTCACTATGGGGATCACTCCCAACTCCAGCAGCTTTTCAAAGGTATTCTCCGCGTTTTTCCGGTTTATGGGGTTCAGCATGGTATTCTTTGTCATCAGAATCTGAGATGCCACATGGTTGTACTCCGCGAACAGCTTCTGATACATCACCATCAGTTTAGCCTGTCCAACCGATGCACATGCCTGCTTTAAGGAAATCTCCGTCGGCCGCTGTGCAAGCCCCAATGTCCTGCTGCCCACTGCGATGGCTCCGGAACTGACCAGCACCACTTCTATCCCCCTGTTCCGGTAATCACAAAGCTCCCTCACAAGCTTTTCCAGTTTGATCAGATCCGTCTCCCCGGTTTCCGCATGCGTCAGGGACGAGCTGCCTATCTTTACTACAATGCGCCTCTTATTTTTCAGTCTGTCTCGATTCATCCTGCCTTATCCCCGCACAGGCTGTCCCGCCCTCGCCAAAGCCGGATGCCTGCCGCCTTATCCTTTCATATCATGATTCCTGTACAGTATAAACGATAGGGAGGATTTTTGCAATATGCAGAATTTTATCTACATTTCACTTGATATTTTCCGCCAGTTTCCGAAGCATTGCGCATTATGGATGAAAAAAACAGGGTCAGTCCTCACTGGCCCTGTCGCGCAGCCGCCCGGCCAGCATATTCAGCATGGCTCCGCAGGCTGCAAAGCAGATCACATATATCTTGCCGACGGTACCCGTATACAGCACCATCAACTTTCCGATAAAGGGAATATGATATTCCACTCGTCCTATCAAATCTTCATAGTCAATCGGATGCATATCCTCGGCGTCATTCGCATCACCCCTGGTGACAAATTCGCCTTCCACCAGGCGGTTACGGACTACACGGTGGGTGATGACAGAATCGTTGCTCAGGAAAGCGATCACGTCGCCATCCTGTATCTCTTCCGGGGCAACAGCAGCTACATAGACTGCGCTGCCCACGGGAATCGCCGGCTCCATGCTCCCACTGACCACATGATAGACCTCATAGCCCAACAGGCGCGGAATCGTCAGCGGCAGGCAGGACAGGATCACCCCAACCAGTATCAGGATCCCGGCTATATTACAGAAAGCGGGGAGCATTCCCCCTGGACGACGCCTCCCGGGATGTCTGCTCCCTTCCCCGCTCATGCTTTTCTTCCTTTCTTTTTCCTGATCCGGGACCAGACAAAGCCGCCCGCCAGGACTGCCAGCAGCAGGGCCAGCGCTATCTTACCCCATAACGGGACTCCTGCCATAAACGCGTCGCCTAACAACTCGTTCCAGGCACCCTGCGGTACCTCCGGGTCATCCAGATTGATCTGCTCATCCGGCTCGTCAGGCGGCCCCTGGGGCGTATCCGGGTCAGGTATATTCTCATTTTCCTGTTCCTGTTCTTCTCCCCCAGGTTCCCCGTCTCCTCCGGGCTCCTCCTGTTCCTCACCGCCTCCAGGTTCCCCGTCTCCTCCAGGTGCAGCAGGTCCTCCGGGTACAGGAACTTCTTCCGTTATCACACCGCCCGGAATCACAACGACTCCGCCCACCGGCACCGGGGTATATATAAAGTCAAATACATTCTCCGCCGCGTTATCGGAAAGCGTCCTGGTCAGGTTATAAGCCTGCGGCTGGTAACCTTCGATATACAGATAAGCGATGACCGGCTGGTCGCCTACGTTTCCGTAATAGGTTTCGCTGGGCAGCAGCGGATTTCCTGCCGCATCCAGGTAATTGATGGTATAAGCAACCGCTTCCGTCAGCAGCCCGTAGGCTACCACATAGTCCCTGTCCTCCGTCACCTTGAACGAGGTCGTTCCCGCCGTATTATTATCCCTGCCGCTCTGGCGGATGCCTTTTACATAATATTTGCTGTTGTCATTGAGCGTCACATCCCTCAGGTTGAAATTCACCCGTGAACCATAGTCAAGACCGCTGTATACGATCACTTCCCCGCCGCCTATGGTGCCCTGCTGGCCGGAAAAAATGCGGATGGTGTAAGTATACTTTGCTTCTGCTTCCATGGGCGGCAAGGAAACCAGGAGCAAAGCAAACGCCAAACACACCGCAGCCATCTGTCTGAGCTTCCTCATGTCACTCCACCCCTTTCTTCTCTTTCCGTCCCTGCCTCAGGCTGTAGATTGCCATGGCTAAAAGAAGCAGGCCGCTGACTGTCATGGCAATGAAGAGTCCGCCCAGATCCGATTCGTCACTGGTCCTGACAATCTTAGTCCTCCTGGTGGGTTCACCTGGCACCTCCTCATCCGCAGGCGTCACGTTCAGCTCCACGGCAAAGTTCATCTGCAGATCCGCAAGGGTATCCTGGTAGTCGTTTCCCTGGGTCTCACCGTCCAGCGCCACCACCAGCGTAATATTTCCCGTCTGGCCCGAAGCCAGGGTATCCAGGTAAAAGTAATCGTCCAGGACACCGGTAGCCCCATGCAGGCCCTCGCCTCCCAATCCGGTGTTCTCACCGCCGACCGTGTCGCTGGAAAACAGCACCGTCTCCGCACCCATATGATCCTTATAGACAAGCACATAAGTATAGGCGCCTCCTGCGGTATCACTGTTTGCGCTCCGGTCTTCCAGGGAATACAGCACCTTATTGGTCATATACCAGTCCGTTGCATCCTGGTTTTCATTCTTCAGATCCAGTTCAAAGGTTATGGAATCTCCCGGCTGCAGCCCGGAAACCGCATCATCCATGTCCGCTGTCCTGAAATTACTCTCCATGGCATTCTCCGCCGTAAAGGAGACTGTCCATCCGTCCTCCCCATGATAATCCTCCGCCCGGACGTCCATGGCTATGCCGCCCAGACAGGAGCATGCCAGGAGCAAACTTATCAATCTTCTCTTCATGCTGCCTCCTATTATAAGTTCCGCATGTGCGGGCACATGCTGTTTCCAGTTTCATTTATTCTTATTTCAGACTCAGTGTGCCGTCTTCCGCTATGTTCACTCTGCGGCCCCATGCACTCCAGATGGCATCCTCCGGGTTATGTGTCTGCACCGCGTCAGCCTCAATCTCAATTGCAAACTGGACGCCGTCATACTTATAAATCGTCTTGATGGTCTTATATTTTCCGTTTATTTCCTCAATCTGTTCCACCTTGGCCGTCAGGACACCGTCTACGGTCAATGCGTCCGTAAAGGGAGCGGATTCTTCGTCTACTCCCAGGACATGGCGGTAGTACATTACTGTCCGTTCCTCAGTGGAAGCTTCCTCGTCAATAATCCAGTCAGAGTCCAGATTCACCAGGTTCAGGCCGATCATATCAGGGGTCAGCTCCTGGTTCTTCGTCCCGTCCCCGTTCAGCCAGTATTTATAGATAAAGACACGGACATATTCCTCTATGCTCCCGCTGTTCTTCACAGTGAGCCTCTCCGGGTACGCCTGGCCCATCCGGAACTTCTCGCCCTCCTGCAGCATCCCTGAGAAAAGGTATCCCTTCGCCTCATCCCAGGTTCCGTCTGCCTTTTCCCCGTAATCGCGCCATGCCATACGTTCGCCGTTCTCCAGCAGGCTGACACCGATATTGTACATCTGTACACGGGAGGTGTAGTTCTCGGAATAATATGTCAGGGCTGCCCTGGCTCCCCCTACGGTACTGCCCAGAAGCATGGCCGCCGCTGCCGTAAACAGCGCTATGGTCACAACAGGTGACGCCAGCTTCTTATTTAACTTACTCAGGTTAATTTTCGCCATCAGTCACCACCCCCGCTTCATTCATGCTGCCGGAATCCAGCTTCGTTGTCCAGTCCGCATAGGGATTCCCCGCCTCATCATAACGGACGGGAGTACTCTCGTAGACCACTACTACATTGAAGCTGGTAGGCTCCGTGATATCCTCAGGCACATTTTCAATCCTTACCTGAAGCTCCTCGGTCTGCTCTCCGCCGTTTAATATACTGTCATAGTAATAAAACCCGTCATCCCCCAGAGACCATCTGCCGGATGTATCTACATAAACCAGCTCATATGCACTGCTGCAGAAAGCTCTCGCCCGGATATACACCGGCTCGGAACCGGCTGCATTGGATATCCTCACATGCTTGGTCCAGTTAGAAAACGTCTCGGTAATCTCCGTCATATCCCCCATCTCGATGGGGAAGCCGCCCACCATCTCCACATAAGAGGTAAAGTAGGCATTGGCAGTTCCCATACCCGCGGCCAATACGCCTGCCACAGCGGCAACTGCAAGGAAAGTACTCATCCTTTTCTTCATGTCAGCCAGCCCTCCTTATTCCTGTACCCAAACCCATTCTCCATTTTCCAGGTCAAAAGTGAAATTGTTGGTAATCCCGTGGCTCTCCCGCTCGCTGTAATCATAATCATTTACAAAAGTTACGGAAGCCACCTCATCAGCCGAAATGACTACCGGCCCATTAGGACCGGACACCAAAGTATAGCTGGCGCCGCTGTAAACCTCCGTCACGGTGACCTCAGCCCCCACCGGAATCCCTTCCAGCAATTTCCGCTGCTCTCCCGGCGCGTTAAATGTCATACTCACTATATCACTGTACACCAGCTGCCCATCCAGCACCGCTTCCACCTGGAAAAGGAAGAGCGCTTCACTGGAGTCCTCATAGGTCAGCAGATCCTTGATAATCTCAAGGGAGCCGTCACGTTCCTCCAGATCCGGCTTCAGGAATACCGTCAGCCCGTATATCCAGTCGCCGGGATTCAACGTGCTGATCACCCCGTTCTCGTCCGCTTCTTTCGACGGAACCGCTACCAGTTCAGGAGCAAACCGGATAATATAATCCCCTGAATAAGCCACCGTGACGATACTCTCCGTCCCGTCTTCCGCTTTTATGGTGGTGACATAATCCGCCACATTCGCGCCTCTCGCAATCATGAGATAAAGTCCCGGCGTCAGCGCTTCCGACCCGTCACTGTCCGTAATGTCTGTCCCCAAAGGCGCTCCCGACACAATGGGAAGCTTCGGCTGTGTTCCCGGGTCCACTCCAAGGGCAATCCGTGCCGCATCCTGTGCCAAATCTTTCCAGGCATCATTATCCATATCCGCCCCTATGGTCAGGCTGCCGTAATCCCCCAGTACCTGAAACCCATAGCCATCAACGCCGCTGCTCTGCGTCGCCTCCGCCACCTTGTACAGATCGACTACCACATTGGCTTCCGCCAGCAGCGCCGCAGTTTCCTCCCCTCCAGGACTGACTGTCAGGCTGCAGTCCTTTGACAAATCCAAATCCTGTGCCGCGCTTCCCATCAGCGGTAAGGCAAGCATAGCCCCCAGTGCAACTGCCAGTGTCCGTATCCATTTATGTCTCATAGAAGCCTCCTCCTTCTCACATTTGATTTATACTCAAGATATATTCATTTTACTCTATATATTGCGTTTTTTTGCCGCCAAACGAAACGCCTTTTCCATTGCAGGAGTAAGTTCAGGAGAATCTTCGTCAAACACAATCTCTCTTTTTGCCGCTTCTTCTATCTGTCTGATTTGTTCTTCTGTCGGTTTTTGGCTTCTATCTAAGGTAACTGTCCGTATCATCATAGATACACCTTTCTGCTTTTGCAGCAAATCTTGCTGATATAAGCCGTATATTCTCCTTCTCAAAGCTGCTTTTCACTCTCTTTTTGCAATACGGGAAATGTCATAATCCTACATTATTGTATAAAACCTATCTCTGAAAAAGGCCATACCCGGAACATTATCTTGCCCACCAGGAATTCCTCGCTGACACTGCCTACGGAAGTATTCCGGCTGTCCACTGAGGTAGACCTGTGGTCGCCCATGACAAATATCCTGCCCTCAGGCACCTGGTAAGGGAGCGTGATATCGCACAGCCCCAAAGCCTTGTCGGTGACATATGGTTCCTCCAGGGGTACATCGTTGACGAATACATTGCCATCCTCGTCGATGTTCACCCAGTCCCCGGCTACCGCGATGACGCGCTTCACCAGGATGGCGTTGTTATAATAAAAAGCGATAATCTCGCCTGTCTCATACTTTGTGGTGCTGAGAGCCACTACCACATCCCCGTCCCAGAGCGTCTCCGTCATGGAAGTACCTCGGATCTGGAGTACCGGGAGGAACATCACTGCTATGATGATAGCTACTGCGGCTACTACCAGAAGTGCATATATGGTGCTCCGCAGTACCCGGCCGAAGCTGTGCTTGTGGATCTCCTTCTTCAGCTCCGCCTCTATCTGCTCCAGGGTGGGCTTCCCCATTTCTTTCTTGGCCATGTACTATTCCTCTGCTTCCGTTCGGTCTCTCTCTTTTTTCTTCCTCCTGAAAATCGAAAACTTCCGCTTTCCGGTCTTCTCTTCGCCGCTTACAGGTTCCGGCTCTCCGTGCTGCTTCTCATCTTCCGCTACAGCTTCCAACGCTTCATCCTGCTTCTCATCTTCCATTACAGCTTCCGATTCTTCGGCTTGCTCTTTCTCTGTAGTTTCCAACTCTTTATCCTGTTCTAATTCCTCTGCCGCTTCCGGTACTCTGTCCTGCTCTTCTTCGGCTATGGATTTAACTCCGCTATCCTGCTCTTCCCCTCCGCATACAGCTTCCGGTGCTTCATCCTGTTCTCTTATTACGGTTATGGGTTCTTCCTCCCTATACTCTTCTGTCGTTTCCTCGGAATCAAAATCCTGTTTATCTTCCTTTGTACGGGAAGAATCCTTCAAACTTTTTAAATATAGACGACGAATATTATAAAGATATTGATCTGCTGCCTTCTGGGCTGTCTCAAATAAACCATTCAGCCGCAGAGAAGCTTCTGCTATGGAACCAGCCTCTTCCAGTTCTATCCTACGGTTTGTGCGCTCCTTCTGAAGGGTGTCCTGGAGCTGGTGAATCTGCTCATCCTTATAATCCAAACGCTTCTTCAGGCGCTCATAATTCTGGGTCAATTCCTCCAACTGCTGTTCCAGTTCCGCTTTCACCTGACGCAGTTCCTCGGTTTCCTTACCCTGCGCCAGCATCAGCTGAAGGATATCTCTGCGGCTCAGCCGGTGTAGTTCTTTGTCTGTCATGGAATTCTCCCTTTATTCCCCGGTTAAAGAAAGTGTCTGCTCATAGTTGACACAAACAATTAATTCATAAACCAAAGGTTTCTTTCACTACTATCCTGCTTTAAAATTATAAAACAACACTTAATGCTTCCTATAACGGATCAGCAACCATATCAGCAGAACCAGCAAGATAGGCAACGCCACCGCAGGGGCTACAAGCTTTGAATCTATCTTTACAGCATCAGCAGTAATCTGAACAAGGACTTCCTCCGCTAAGTTAGGAATACGCTTACCACGAACCAAGAGACGGTGTGTATTAACTGCATAAGGAGTACATGTTACCAAAGTACAGTAATCTTTGCCTGGAACTAAATCCAAGTCTGATACCTCTTCTGGAAGGACAATACGAATCTGATCAACTTGATAAGTCAAGGTTTCATTAAGCACTTGCAGAAGAAAAATGTCACCCTCTTGCACTTTATCTAAATCAGTAAAAAGTTTTGCTGACGGAAGTCCGCGATGCCCAGAAACAACGCAATGGCTTCCTTCTCCACCTACCGGCAAAGACGAGGATTCAATGTGTCCTACAGCAATCTGTAGCACAGATTCATCCGTACCATGGTAAATTGGCAAAGATACATTAATAGTAGGAATCTGAATGTATCCCATAACACCATTTCCAGAGATATCTAGCTGAGACTCATAATACTCATGTTCTTCCTCAGTGGGAAAATAGCGATTTTGTCTTTGCGACAATGTTCCATTATAAGCAACAGCGTCATTCCAGACTTCCTCATACACTGCTTCATCCAAATCCGCTACTGCATCAGTATAACTGGTAATGGCTCTGGACTGATGAATCTTATTCCAGTAATCGCTGACTGTAGGATACAGCAGCAGGGACAGTCCTGCAAACAATATAATAACCAGTATAATCGTAGAAAAATGTTTCTTCATGCAGGCATCTCCTTGCTGTTGTCCAAACGGGGGCAGATGCCCCCGCTCTTAAAACCTAACGGTTCCGGACACAGTCATTTCAGTTTCATTCAAAACTCCATATTCACTTATTTCTCTGCACTCATGCGCTTCTTAGTTACAAGTAAGACTACTGCAGCCAGAACCAAGACACCGCCTGTCACATAGAAGATCGTTGTACCAATACCACCAGTGGAAGGTAATGTAACACCCTTAATATTGTTAATCGGGGTTGTCATACTGGTATTATCTACCTCTACTTCGGTGATTTCAGCATCTGTTCCACTATTTGTAATAGTATACTTTGATTGATTACCATTAATACTA
>DKVC01000095.1:9092-9518 GCA_002490995.1 Lachnospiraceae bacterium UBA7188 | reverse complement strand
TTCCGTGGACGAGCATCTGGCGGGGTTCTGCGACACCATCCGGGTTACTCTGGAAGCGGACGGCTCCGCCACAGTCACGGATAACGGAAGGGGCATTCCGGTGGGGATGCACGAAAAGGGAATCAGCGCGGAGCGGCTGGTATTTACAACCCTTCACGCAGGCGGAAAATTCGACAATTCCGCTTATAAAACCAGCGGCGGGCTCCACGGTGTGGGTTCCTCCGTGGTCAATGCACTTTCCACCAGGCTGACTGTGAAGGTCAAAACAGGCGGCTTTATTTATGAGGACAAATACGAGAGAGGCAATCCCGTCATCCCGCTGGAGAACGGGCTTCTTCCTGTGGTGGGAAAGACGAAGGAGACAGGAACCATCATCAATTTCCTGCCCGACAACACCATTTTTGACAAGACCCGTTTCAAGGAGGA
>DKVC01000095.1:8478-8826 GCA_002490995.1 Lachnospiraceae bacterium UBA7188 | reverse complement strand
TGACAAGACCCGTTTCAAGGAGGACGACGTGAAAAGCCGCCTTCATGAGACCGCTTATCTGAACCCCAGCCTGACGATTATTTTCGAAGACAGGCGCAGGGAAGAGGCGGAAGTCCTTACCTTCCATGAGCCCGACGGCATTACCGGCTTCGTGAAGGATATGAACAAGTCCCAGGAAGCCGTGCATGACGTGATTTATTTCAAGGGAGAGAGCGAGGGCATTGCCGTTGAAGTGGCATTCCAGTACATCAATGAATTCCATGAGAATGTGCTGGGCTTCTGCAATAATATATACAATTCGGAAGGCGGAACCCATCTCACCGGCTTTAAGACCATGTTTACCAATGT
>DKVC01000095.1:0-8115 GCA_002490995.1 Lachnospiraceae bacterium UBA7188 | reverse complement strand
GAGGGCCAGACCAAGACCAAGCTGGACAATCAGGATGCCGCAAAGGTGGTGTCCAAAGTCACAGGCGAGGAAATCGTCCGCATCTTTGACCGGAACCTGGATACCCTGAAAAATATCATCGGCTGTGCGGAAAAAGCGGCAAAAATCCGCAAATCGGAAGAGCGCGCCAAGACCAACATGCTGACCAAACAGAAGTTCTCCTTTGATTCCAACGGAAAGCTTGCCAACTGTGAATCCAGGGATCCTTCCAAATGCGAAATCTTTATCGTGGAAGGAGATTCCGCCGGGGGCAGCGCAAAGATGGCAAGAAACCGCATGTTCCAGGCAATTCTTCCCATCCGGGGCAAGATTCTGAATGTGGAGAAGGCAAGCATTGACAAGGTACTGGCAAATGCGGAGATCAAGACCATGATCAATGCCTTCGGCTGCGGCTTCTCAGAGGGCTACGGAAACGATTTTGACATTAAGAAACTGCGTTATGACAAGATTATCATCATGGCCGATGCGGACGTGGACGGCGCCCATATTTCTACTTTGCTGCTGACGCTGTTCTACCGCTTTATGCCGGAGCTGATTTTCGAGGGACATGTGTACATCGCCATGCCGCCTCTGTACAAGGCCATGCCCTCCAAGGGACAGGAGCAGTATCTGTATGACGACAAGGCTCTGGAGAAATACCGCAAAACGCACAAGAGTCCGTTTACCCTGCAGCGATATAAGGGCCTGGGCGAGATGGACGCGGAGCAGCTCTGGGAGACTACGCTGAACCCGGAGACCCGGCGGATGAAGCTGGTGGAAATCGAAGACGCCAGGATGGCCTCCGAAGTGACCGAGCTGCTCATGGGTACGGAGGTGCCTCCCAGGAAGATCTTTATCTATGACCATGCGGTGGATGCGGAGCTGGATATCTGACGGAATGCCGTCAGGTTGACATTCTGTCATTATTTTGTACTTACGGTTACAATTTCCTTTTGATTACTGGTTTCGCGAAGCGGTTCCTGTAATCTATTTGGGTAAAAACCCAGACCAGAATTAAAAATTACCATAAACTTGCAGCAGTTATTTGCAGGCATTTTCTTAGGCCTGGGAAACAGGCTGCCCGGATGAAACAGGCAGTTCCGAAAGAATAAAATAATGATCCGGCTGAAAGGTGGTTATGAGTGGAAATTATGGACGGAAACAGGAAGGACTTTGGACAGAATTATGAAGAGAAATATGCTGTCAGCCGGCTGCGCCTGGCAAAGCCGACAGCACAGGATAAGGAGCAGGTTCTGGAATATAAAGAGGAATTTTGCCGGAATAACGAAATCCTGCACGGCTCCGGAGGACTTCAGAACGCCGGTACTTTTGAAGCATGGCTCCAGCGGACGGAAAGCATGGCAATTGGGAAGGATATACCGGAGAACCGCGTACCGGAGACAACATTTCTGGCCGTTGATGATAAGGGGCATCTGGCAGGCATGGTAAATATCAGGCACTGTCTGAATGCCAGCCTGCTTCGGGTAAGCGGGCATATTGGCTACAGTGTAAGGAAAAGTGAACGCAGAAAAGGATATGGCGCCGAGATGCTGCGCCTGTCCCTGGCTGAAGCCGGTAAGCTGGGGATTCAAAAAGTCCTGATTACATGCGACAAAGAAAATATCGGTTCGGCGAAAACAATTCAAAAGAATGGCGGCGTGCTGGAGAATGAGATTTCGGATAATGGGCGGATTATGCAGAGGTACTGGATTACACTTTGATAGAATTCAGTTTTACCGCAGGCAGACATTCATAAGTATTCTATGGTCGGGGGAAGTAAATGCTTCTCCCTTTTTTATATTATTTTGTTATATCGTAATTATACTTAGGAATTGTAGACACTTCCTTACCATCGAAAACATATTCCACAATTCTGCCATTCGGGCTTGGGATGATACCATTTAGGCCTGATGTCTTGTAATTTGCACGAAAGAATGTTATTGTGCAGATAAATGATATAACGCACGTCAAACAGATTTGCAATCATGTGATACGGAAAGGTCGCCGCTCGTTATACATGTAGGTTTGGACAGATACTTTCGTTAACGAGTATATACTGCAGACCTCCAGGATTTGCAGGAGTGCCTTTGAAAAAATACCTGGCTGGCGGTCTAAAAGTCACTGCTTAAAGCTGTGACTTAGTCGGGTTGTACTGCAAATTATACTCAGTAACGCTTTGTTTTGCCGATAAATTAATGTATAACGAGCAAACGCACTGTTTCTGACATGAAAAAACGGCATGTAATTGCGTTTGCGAGTATAACCAGTGTGCAGTATAAATTTCAGCGGCCTTGCGTATATCAGGAAGGTGAGGAGGAAAGCCGTGCCCACGATCGGGGTAATATGTGACCGGGACGACGAAAAAGGGGAAATCATCCATACACTTGAAATGCTTGCGGCAAGGAATGGATTTAACTGTTCCGTATGCATCCTTGACCGGGAAGCGGCAGCGGATGAGAAGAGGGATATTCTGTGGAATGATATTACCTGTGTAATATTAGACCGGGAGGACAGGGACAGTGCATTCCGCTGTGCAGAAATGCTGTGGAACAGGGCACAGACTCTGTTGATCATCTACGTAGCGCATAAAGTGGAGGATATTGTGGCGGCTTTAGGCATGCCGTTTTTCCACATTGTCAGGCGCTTTGGACTGGAGCAGGATCTGGAGGCAGCCTTCCGAAAGCTGGACAAGGTACGCATGTCCGCCGCAGATAAAGTAAAATTCACCCAAAACGGACAGACATTGCTGATTTCTTCCAGAGAAATCCTGTATGTGGAAAGCGAGCATCATGAGATACGCCTTCATCTGACAACGGAAGTGCTCACGATAAGGGAAAATCTATCCCAATGCGAGGAAAGGCTGAAAAGCAGAGGCTTTGTCAGAATATACAGAAGCTTTCTGGTGAATATGTACCATATCCGCTGCCTGGAAAAGGAAAGCGCCCTGCTGGACAACGGAGAGCGCCTGTATGTAAGCCGCCGGCGATACCCGGAAGTGAAGCTGCTGTTTGAAAATTATATACGCCGTTTGGATTTTATATAGGGATTGCCGGAAAATAACTGTTGCAATTTCTTCAGGCAAAAACCAGGAAATACCACTTCCGTAGCCGGCTGCCGTGCTGCCCGGAAACAGCTGCAGCACGGAATAAAGCAGCTGTAAATGGCTCACAGGTTTAACAAACATGCCATAACAAATTTGAAGGTTTACAAGGAAAAGTACATATAGAGTACACAGGTATAATGGAAGGGAGAGAATCCGCATGATTGCTGTGGAACATTTAAGAAAAGAGTTTACTTATTACAAAAAAATGACAGGAATCAAAGGCTCCCTGCACAACATATTTCACAGGGAATCACTGACAAAAGAAGCAGTCCGCGACATTTCCTTCACAGTGGAAAGAGGCGAAATGATAGGCTTCCTCGGCCCCAACGGAGCAGGAAAGACCACCACTTTGAAGATGCTCTCCGGCATTTTATACCCTACGGCCGGGAAGATAGATGTGGACGGCTTCATCCCCTGGGAGCGGAAAAACGAGTTTAAGCGGCGCATTTCCATTGTCATGGGGCAGAAAAACCAGCTCTGGTGGGATTTGCCTGCCAGCGACAGCTTTTACCTGAACAAATGCATCTTCGGGATAGACGACGGCACTTACCGGGATATTGTGACGGAGTTTTCCGAACTGTTGGATGTAAAGGAACTGCTGAATGTACAGGTGCGGCGGCTTTCCCTGGGAGAGCGGATGAAGATGGAGATTCTGGCGGCTCTGCTCCACCGTCCGGACATCCTGTTCCTGGATGAGCCCACCATCGGCCTGGATATCCTGTCCCAGAAAAAAATCAGGGAATTTTTAAAGATATACAATGAACAGTGGAAGACTACCGTAATCATTACAAGCCATTATATGGCGGACATCGAGGCTTTATGTGACAGGACTGTCATAATCAATCAGGGACAGCTTGTATACGACGGAAAACTGGGTAACATCAACCAGCTTTTAGGAAAGCGGAAACTGCTCTCCCTGAAAACATCCGCGTCGGTTGATACAGATGTCTGGAAGCAGTTCGGATTGGTGAGAGAAGTCAGCGCTGTGGGAGCGGTTCTGGAAGTTCCCCAGGATAAAGTAAAGGAATCCCTTGCCGCCATTCTGTCCGGGCTTCCGGTGGAGGATTTCACGGTGACAGAGATTCCCATAGAAGAGAGCATTGCGCGCTTTTATCAGAAGGAGGTGGTCATGCCTTGAGCAGCGGGCGTTGTGTGTTTTTGATGGGAGTGGAGCAGGCGCTGGAATACAGAGTCAGTTTTTTCCTAAGTATGCTCAGCGCGGTATTTCCCATCATCATTCAGACTACCATGTGGAACTATCTGTACAGGCATTCGGACGCGGCCGCTGTCTTCGGATACCAACAGGGGGAGATTTTGCTCTATACCCTGCTGGCAACCATTGTCTCCCAGCTGGTGGGGGCTGGTTTTGAGGGGGAGATAAACAGCGACATTAAGATGGGGGGATTGAATAAGTATCTGATTCGCCCCATGGATTATAAAGGATACCGGTTTTTCCGGTTTCTGGGACAGAAAGTGCCCAGGGTTATGGTGATTGCGCCTGTGATGGCAGTGATGATCGGCGCGGCGTTCTGGCAGGGACTGCCGGTTTCCGCCGGGAGAGTGCTGGCTTTTTTGTGCAGCCTGGTACTGGCATTGTTTTTGAATTTTTCTATTTTTTACTGCATCGGCCTGCTGGCTTTCTGGCTGACAGATGTAGACAAACTGTTCGGTACCATCAGCATTGTGCTGACGGTGGTAAGCGGCGGCGTATTCCCGCTGGACATCTTCGGCGGGCTGGTGGAAAAGCTGGTGAACCTGCTGCCTTTCGGCTACACAACCCAGTTTCCGGTGAACATCATCAACGGACGGTTCGGATGGGGGCGCGTGGGAGCGGGATTTGCCTTTCAGATCGGGTGGATTCTCGTCTTTGCCTGCCTGGGGGAAGCCATGTGGAGACGGGGCATCCGGCGATATGCAGCTGTAGGGGGATGAGAAACCAGGCAAGTTATTTTTCGGCATCCCCTGAAGAGGCATTTCCGGAACCGACAGGCCCGTTGAAAGGGAACCATAGGTTTATTGAGCAGGCGCCGCAGGATTGTTCGGAGGGAACCGGCAGGTTCATTAACAGGGAACCGTAGGTTTGTTCGAAGAGAACCGGCAGGTTCATTAACAGGGAACCACAGGTTTGTTCGAAGGGAAACGGCAGGTTCATTAACAAGGAACCACAGGATTGTTCGGAAGGAACCAGCAGGTTCATTGAAAGGAACCACAGATAAGGTGGAAGCAGGTGTCTGTCAGAGACGGACATGGAGGTGGAAAAGTGAAAAATATCGGACGTTATTGCAGGCTTATGGGTGTGTTTGCAAAGTATTCACTGATGTCAGCCCTGGAATACCGCATTAACTTTATTACAGGAATGACGGTAGAGATGGGCTGGATGATTATCAAGCTGCTGTATGTAGCGATAATATACAAGGCCGGGACGAATATCGGCATACTGACACCGGATCACATTCTGCTTTTCATAGGAACCTATGTTCTGATGACTGGAGTATATATGCTGTATTTCGGAAATTTTTGTTCCATTCCCGGTATGGTGCAGCAGGGCGAACTGGACCTCTACATGATCAAACCGGTGTCACTGCAGTTCCTCGTAACAATGAGAAGGCTGGAATTCGCTTATCTGCTGCCCAATCTTATAGCAGGCATTGTCATGATAGTCACCGGCTGGCGGCTGGCAGGACTGCCGGTGGGCGTGACAGAGATAGCGGGATTTCTCTTTTATCTGTTCTGCGGATGCCTGCTGACCTACAGTCTGTTTCTGCTGCCTTATGTACTCAGCTTCTGGATCGTCTCGGTGGGAGGCATTTCGGATATCAGCAACGCACTGTGGGATTTCAACAATATGCCGTCTCTGATCTACGGAAAATGGTTTCGAAGGCTTGGCACCTATATACTGCCGTTTTTTGTGATAACAAATTTCCCCGGGCTGTTTCTGATGGGGGAATTGTCTCTCTGGGCCTGTGTATGGGGGGCGGGGGCACCGGTCCTGTTCTTTGTGCTGGCCCGCCTGTTCTGGAAGGCCTCGCTGAAGCGGTACAGCAGCGCAAGTTCCTGACGCAGAACCTCACACGCCATAATACTGCATCACATACTGCATTTCACTCCTGCCCTGATATGTATTTTTCCCCAGCTGGTATACCACAGAAATCCGGAAATTCCCTCTTCCGGCATACAGCGCGGCTTCGCTGCCCGGACCGAACTTATCCGCCAGGAAGCTTCCGAACTCTTCCAGTCCGCCGAAAAGAAGCAGCTGCTTTTCCGCACCTTCCGGTGTCTGTACCCGGTAGCGGGCGCAGGTTTTGTTTGCTCCCATTTTATAGCCGGACACAAAGAGCAGATTCTTCTGGGCAAAAAGCGGTTTGGGATTCCCTACTCCGAAGGGTTCCAGCATCGCCAGTTCCTCCACAAGCTTTTCATCCGCGTAATCCATGGGCATGGGTACATCGATATGTACCTTCGGAATGAAATCCGCATCCTGCAGCCTGCATTTTTCATTCAGCTCCTGCCGAAAAGAAGGAATATCCTCCTCACGCATGGACAGTCCCGCCGCCATGGCATGCCCGCCGAATTTGGTAAAGTAATGCTTTACTTCTGTCATGGCTTCATACATATGGTACCCTTCTATGGAACGGCCGGAACCCTTCACCCCCTCTTCCCCTCTTGTCAGCAGAAAGACCGGATGATTATAGTGCTCCCTGATGCGTCCTGCTATGATTCCCGCCAGACTCTCATGAACCTCCGGCAGAAAGACCACCATGACCTTATCCTGTTCCATATGCTGCCCCGCTATGGTACTTTCCGCCTGTGCCACCCCCTGAAGAGTCAGGTTTTTGCGGCTGTCGTTCAGCTCCTTTAACTCCCTTGCAGCACTCATGGCCTCCACTTTTGTCCTGCTCTGCAGCAGCTCCAGCGCACGCTTTGCCGTATCCAGCCTGCCGGTGGCATTCAGACAGGGGCCGATTACAAACCCCAGATGATATGCGCTCAGTTTCCCCGGCTCGATACCGTTCACCTCTGTCAGCGCACGGATTCCCGGATTACGGGTGGCATTCAGGCGTTTCAGACCCTCCTTTACCAGAATACGGTTCTCCCCTTTCAATTCCATCACGTCACAGACGGTGGAAAGAGCGGCAAATTCCAGCAGTTCCTCTTCCGCGTCCCGAAGCGCAGCGTTTCCTGTCCTCTCCTCCAGAGCCAGAGCCAGCTTGTATGCCACTACCCCGCCGCAGATATTGGGAAAAGGATAATGGCACTGCTCCTGTTTGGGATCGATCACTGCCAGGGCGGGGGGAAGCAGTTCCCTGCGAAAGAGCTCTTTTCCCTCTGATTCCATCACAAAGGGCACCTCATGATGATCCGTGACAATCACCTTTATCCCGTAAGAATTGGCAAGCGCTATCTGGGATGCCGCCGCAATCCCGTTGTCACAGGTTACGATCATACCGATGCCGTCCCGCCTGGCCTCCTCTATCAGGTTGTCATTCAAACCATAGCCGTCGTGGATGCGGTGGGGAATGGCAGTGTCGACCTTTCCGCCCAGTATCTGCAGCGTTTTGGTCAGAATATAAGCGGAACAGATACCGTCCACGTCATAGTCGCCGATAACCCGTACTGAAATTCCCTCTTCTATGGCCGAGAGGATTTCCTCAACCGCTTTCTCCATATCC
The DNA here is from genome assembly GCA_002490995.1 of Lachnospiraceae bacterium UBA7188. Lineage (GTDB taxonomy): Bacteria > Bacillota > Clostridia > Lachnospirales > Lachnospiraceae > Acetatifactor. The sequence goes on along the minus strand of DKVC01000095.1, from coordinate 324 downwards.
TTCATAAGCCAGGGAGAATGGCAATCCTCCAGCGTCCCGTACAGGAAGCTTTTTACCCCTGCCTCGTCCGTCACGTCACGATTCCGCAGAATACGCGCTGTTACGGGACTGATATGGAATTTTGCCGCCCATGCATTGAAATCGGCCCGTTTTGCCGCCACATACCACTTTTCCATTTTCTTTCCACATCCTTTTCTTCGTTTCCCAAGCTTTCAGGCACCTTCCGAATATCCTTAGGAATTGTCGGAAAATAACTGCTGCAATTGCTTCAGGCAAAAGCCCTGAAATACAATAAAAATTGCCATAAACCTGCAGCAGTTATTT
>DKVC01000151.1:5946-8543 GCA_002490995.1 Lachnospiraceae bacterium UBA7188 | reverse complement strand
AAGTTGCAGCGGTTATTTTCCGACAATTCCTAAAAGGAAAACCGCCCTGCGGACTGAATGAGAAGTCCTGGGGCGGTTATGCTTTTATCAGGGTATTTGACAGGAAATTGAAGAGAATGATTTACATGTTTTGGAGTTTTTGGTATAATGCTGTTTAGCAAAAGCAGGGCTGCATAAAAATATAATTAGCCGGAAATATCGGCAGAATGCGGGTAAAATGAAAGTATTAAAAGGAATCTTTTTCTTCATTATGTCGCTGATTATGATACTGTGCATCGGGGTTCTGGTCTGTGCCCTGAATCCTTCCCTGACCAAAAGGCTGGCGGAAAAAGTGGAAAACATCACATCCGCCCGGCCGGACAGCAGCGGTCAGCCGGGGATGTTTCCCGGGGACGGCGGGGACTCTTCCGACAGCGGTCAGGAGGGGGCCGGGCAGTCAGGAAGAAACGGCGGCAGGGAAGGAGCAGGGGGCGGAACAGTGGAGGGGCTTGCCGATACTGCCCGTCCGGGCGTCAGCGCCGACTGGCTCAGGGACGGAAACCAGACTGGATATGAGCCGCCTGACAGCCGGTCTGTGGAAGCGCCTGCTTCAGTCAGCGGCAGAACGGGTTATGAGCCGGTACAGGAAGACGCGCAGCAGATAGCGCCGGAGGAAGCGGACGATCTGGCGGAAAGCGCACCGCTGGGGAATACGGGAAGTGACTTAAGCTTTGATCCGGAATTTTACCCTTATTATGCCATGCTGGAAACGGATATGCGCAGTCTCTATAACCAGATTTACGCAAATGCCATGGACAGGGTGACAGTCTTTGCGCCGGTGACAGCCGTGAATGTGAATCAGCTGAAGACCGTGTTTGAAGCGGTTTACAATGATCATCCGGAACTGTTCTGGCTGGAGACAGGATATTCCTGTAAGTATCTGAGGAACGGAAGCTGCGTGGAGATCACATTAAAATACAATGCCACGGCGGACAATCTGGAGGCATCCAGGCAGGAATTCGATAGCAGGGCAGGAGAGATTCTGGCTGCGGCCGTGGAGCAGGGCAGTGCGCTGGAGCAGGAGCGGTATGTGCATGACAGTCTGATGCAGCAGGTGGAGTATGTGATGAATGCGCCCATGAACCAGAGTGCCTACAGCGCGTTGGTGAATGGGAGGACAGTGTGTGCGGGCTATGCCAGAGCCTTTCAGTACCTGATGCAGCGCATGGGGATTCCGTGCTATTACTGCACCGGTTACGCGGGGGAGGATCATGCCTGGAATATCATAAAGCTGGGAGAGGATTACTACAATGTGGACGTCACATGGGACGACACCGACACACCTACCTATGATTATTTTAACAAAAGTGATCGGGAATTCGGCACCAGCCACATGAGGACGGGGCTTGCTGTCTATCTGCCCGCCTGCAGGTCAGGGATGGACATGCAGGGGAATCCGGTGAGCGATAATGCTTCCGGTGCCGGGAATGCTGGCAGCGGAGACAGTGGAAATGCCGGCGGTATGGCTGCCGGGGACAGCGGAAATGCCGGCAGCGGCACAGGCAACGGGGACAGCGGAAATGCCGGCAGCGGCACAGATAACGGGAACAGCGGAAATAGCAGCACGGGCACCGGGAACGGCGGAAATGCCGGCAGCGGTACGGGAGACAATGGGCAGGAGAGTGCATTGGCGCTGATCAACCCTACGCCCATAGAGCCGCTGAGATGGCAGGGACGAACCGGGACGGATTCGGATGCAGGTGCGGAGGGAGATGTGAATGCGAATGTGGATACCGCTGCGGATCAGGAATCGGAGACGGTTACTGAGCCGGCGGATGAGGCGGAGAGACAGGAAGCTCTGGAGCAGGCGGGCATTTCAGAGGGAGACGTGCGTGATACCATGGAGGAGTACTATGAGGACTGCGGAAGGCTGCTGCGTGAAGTGGGAACGGGAGACAGGCAGTTTACCAACGTGATACCGAAGGAAATGTGGAATTCGGTGGAGCAGGCGTACAACAACGGGGCCTACCGGAGCGGATATGTGGATGATGCCCTGGAGGAAATGGATGCGGAATCTTTTGTCATCATGCTGCAGGTGCAGGATATTGGGGGAGGATACTACAGATTATATCATAACGTATATACGTATTAAGCTATCCTGTGACGTCATGCCTGGTGAAGGGCTGATTGAAGGAAACCATAAAAAGCCGGAGGGAAAGCTGTCGGGGCGGCAGTTTCCTCCGGCTTTTTGTGTGCAATAACATAGGAATATTCCGCCGTGTTTTTCATATATTGGAGAAAGGAGGACAGGTTGATGGAGCATTCTATTTTACAGCTGTTTCCTCTGCAGTATCGGACATTCTGGCAGAGGACGGCACAGGAGCAGGAGCATATTCAGGAAATCCGCCTGCGGGCAGGGCGTCCGGCGCTGCTTCACAGGGAGGGAAGGGAAATTTTCCTGGACGGAAAGGGAAGTTTTACGGCTGCGGCCGGGGATGCCCATACAGTGACGGAGCGGGAGCTGCAGGAGATTCTGGATCACATCTGCCATTATTCCCCCTATGCCTTTGAAGAGGAGCTGCGCAGGGGATTTGTCACTGTGGCGGGCGGACACCGCG
>DKVC01000151.1:0-5676 GCA_002490995.1 Lachnospiraceae bacterium UBA7188 | reverse complement strand
GGGCGGACCCCGCGTGGGGGTGGCGGGAAAAGCCGTAATGGAGGCGGACGGAAGTATCAGGACGCTGAAAAATATTTCCTGTCTGAATATCAGGATATCTCATCAGAAGAAAGGCGCTGCGGATGCCGTTCTGCCCGGCATGTACCGGATGGGCCGTTTAAAAAGCACATTGATTATCTCGCCGCCCGGGTGCGGCAAGACCACTCTGCTGCGGGATCTGATCCGGCAGGTTTCGGACGGCAACTCTTATGGCCGCGGCATGACCGTGGGTGTGGTAGACGAACGCTCCGAGCTGGCCGGCTCCTTCCTCGGCAGACCCCAGAATGATGTGGGAATGCGCACGGATGTGCTGGACGGCTGTCCCAAGGAAACAGGGATGCTCCTGCTGCTGCGTTCCATGTCCCCTGAGGTGATTGCCATTGACGAGCTGGGCAGTGACGGGGAGTTGTGTGCGCTGATGCAGGCGGCGGCAATGGGCTGCAGGATTCTTGCCACGGCCCACGGGGAGGACAGGCGGGACGTGGAGCGCAGGTTCGGGGTGCAGGCGGAATACTGGGAGCGGGTGTTTGATTTATTTCTGCTGCTGAGGAAAGAAAACGGGAAGTGTGTGATTAAGCAGGCGCAGGAAAGGGGAGAGGGGATATGCTGAAGGGACTGGGCTGCTGTATGATATTCGGAGGCTGCCTGGGGCTGGGCATGTGGTACCGGAGCCAGCTAAACGGCCGGCTCAAAGCACTGCGCAGCCTACAGAGTATTCTGGAGCTGCTGGCAGGCGAAGTGCGGTATGGAAGGGATACCCTGACGGAATGCTGCGAACATATTTCCAGGTATCTGGCTCAGCCCTTTGATGGGGCATTTCGAAACATCGGCAGCAGGATGGAGGAAAATACCGGGAGGACTTTCGGCGAGGTGTTTCGGGAGGAAATGGACGGCATCCTGGAAGAGCTGCCGCTGCGGGAGCAGGACAGGGAGAATTTCCTGAAGTTTACACAGCAGCCGGGATTTGCGGACAGCCAGATGCAGCTGCGCAGCCTGGAGCAGGGAATGGAGCAGCTTGCCGCCACACAGGAGCGACTGTCCAGGGAAAATGACGAAAAAGGCAGGATGGCAGTGGGGCTTGGAGCCATGGGCGGTTTGCTGCTGATTCTGGTGCTGTGGTAGAATCTGCACGGGAATGCTGCATCCGGAATGTGAGGGATTATGGGAGTAAGTCTGATATTTAAGATAGCGGCAGTTGGAATATTGGTAACCATATTAAGTCAGATTTTGAAGCACAGCGGCAGGGAGGAGCATGCGTTTCTGATCAGCCTGGCAGGATTGATTTTAGTGCTGACCTGGATCGTGCCCTACATATATGAGCTGTTCCAGACCATAGAGAACCTGTTTTCTCTCTGAATGGCATAAGGAAGTGTCTACAGGCAGCGGTTATTTTCCGCCGGTCAATGCTGAAAATGGCCGGCAGAATAGAAGGAGACTGGTACAAAATTATGACAGAGCTGGTTAAAATAGCGTTTTTAGGCATTTCAGGCGTGCTGCTTGCCATGCAGTTTAAGGCGGAAAAGCCGGAATATGCCGCTTACATCGGGCTGGCTGTCAGCTTTCTTATCTTTTTCTTCTGTATACGCCAGGTGGAAGCCGTGATGGGACAGCTTGACAGGATCAAATCCTATCTGGACGGAACGGAGGCTTATCTGGGAATTTTGTTAAAGACAGTCGGAATTACGTATATATGTGAATTCAGTTCCGGCATCTGCAGGGATGCGGGATATCAGACGGTGGCAGGGCAGATTGAGGTGCTGGGGAAGCTGACAGTCATGTTCGCGGGACTGCCTGTTCTCTTTGCCGTAATAGAGCAGATACAGAGTTTTCTGTAAGGGAGGGAACCATGGATTTGAGCCTTTTATGGCATGATTACGGGCTGGACCGGCTGGAGGAGGGGATTGCCAGACTGTTCCCGGAGCGGAAGCTTCATCTGGAGCAGCTTCTTGCGCTGGTGATGGAGGGGGATATTTTCGGGGCGGTTAAGAGCCTGTTTCAGGGGAGCATTGCGGATGTGGAGGGACAGATTGCCAGTGTGCGGAACGTTTTTGTATGGCTGTTGGTTCTTGGGATTGTATCCAGCCTGATGACTCATTTTGTGGAAATATTTGACCGGCAGCAGGTGGCGGATATCGGATTTTATTTTATGTACCTTCTGGTTACCACAGTGCTTCTGAAATGCTTTGCCCAGGCGGCGGACATTGCCCGGAATGTTATGGAAAATACAGTGCTGTTTGCAAGGCTGATGATTCCCGCCTACCTGCTTTCCATTGGGGTTTCCTCCGGGGCCGTGACAGCGGGGGCATCCAGGCAGTTGATGTTGCTTACGGTATACGGTGTGGAATACCTATTGTCGGCTGTGCTTCTGCCCCTGATCTACAGCTTCTGCATGCTGTCCGTGATCAACGGTGTCTGGATAGAAGAAAAGCTGGATTTCCTGATCGATCTGGTGCAGAGGGTGATCGGATGGGTGCTGAAGGGGGCATTGGGAGTCGTCACCGGGCTGGGCATCTTCCAGCGGCTGATTACCCCGGTGGTGGATTCCGCCAGAAATTCTGCTCTTCAGAAGCTGATTTCGGCCATACCGGGGGTGGGGGATGCGGTAGGAGGCGTGACGGAGCTGGTACTGGGCTCTGCCATGGTGATCAGGAACAGTATCGGCGTGGTTTTGCTGCTGCTGTTGCTGTTCCTCTGTGTGCTGCCCCTTGTGAAGATTGCCGTGATTGCGTTTCTGCTGAAGGCTGCGGCGGCTTTCATGGGGATTGTCAGCGACCACAGGCTCACGGCATGCGCTGACAGGACAGGAAATGCGTGCCTGCTTCTGTTCCGGGCATCGGGGACGGCGATGCTTCTGTTTTTGATTGCCATTGCCGTGACGGGACTGACATAGGCTTTGAAAGGGCAGGAATTGTAATGCAGAATTCATTTTTTCAGGCGATATGCAGGATAGGGATTTTTATGATCTGTGTCAGGGCGATTATCTATTTCAGGCCCAATGAATCTTACGAAAAATATCTTCGGCTGCTGGCGGGCATCCTGATTATGATTCAGCTTTTTCTCCCGGTGGGCAGGCTGATTCTGGGAAAGGGAGGGCAGGAGGCGGCGCAGGTACTGCAGGAGTTCAGGCAGGAGCTGGAGCGGGGCATGGAGGAGGCAGCTGAAAGCGCTGCGGCAGCCGATGATATTCTGGAACAGATGACGTTAGAGGAAATACAGCGTCGTCTGGAGGAGCAGGCTTCCCGGGAAGAGGCGGGTGACGTGGAAGCAGACCAGGAGAGGAGGGAAGCTTCCCCTGGTGATGTGGAAGCGGACCCGGAGAGGAGGGAAGCAACCCCTGATGACGTGGAAACAGACCAGGAGAGGCGGGAAGCGCCCCCTGATGACGTGGAAGCAGACCCGGAGAGGAGGGAAGCGCCCCCGGCTGACGAGGAAGCAGACCCGGAGAGAAGGGAAGCACCCCCGGCTGACAGGGAGGCGAATACGAAGAACAGGGAAGAGAAACCAGCGGATGGGGAGGAAAAAACGGACGGGGCGGGAAGCGGCATCACAGTTCGGGTGGAAGAGATTAAGCCGGTTTCCATAGGCTCGCTGCCTTCGGAAGCGGAATAAGGAAGTGTCCTGTTGCATCAGTTTATTTTTCGGCAATTTCAAAGGAAAGCAGCCGGACAGGGTCAGACGGGAAGGCCGGGGGCAAAGCGCAGGAAAGACAGGAAAGAACCAGACGGGAAGGCCGGAGAGAAAGCGCAGGAAAGACGGGAAAGAACCAGACGGGAAGGCCGGAGGCAAAGCGTAGGAAAGACAGGAAAGAACCAGACGGGAAGGCCGGAGGCAAAGTGCAGGAAAGACAGGAAAGAACCAGACGGGAAGGCCGGAGGCAAAGCGTAGGTAGGACAGGAAAGGCATGGGATAATATGGGCAGGAACTGGAAGCAGTGGGCATCGGACAAGGGAGTGCAGAAATGGTTCCGCAGGGATAATTTTATCGTACTGGTACTGACGGGAATCCTGCTGGTGATCATTGCGCTTCCTACCAGGGACGGAACCTCCGGGGAAGAGAGCGGGGAGCCGGAGGGAAAGAGTGATATTTTGTCGTTCACCGAAACGGAAGCCGGGGGCGGCGTCTCCGGCTCATCGGCAGAAAACGGTGGGGAGGAAGGATATGCCGCCTATCTGGAGGGGCGGCTGAAATCGCTTCTGTCCCGGACGGCGGAGGTGGGAAAGGTGGATGTGATGATTACACTGAAGTCTTCCCGGGAACTGGTGGTGGAAAAGGAGCAGCCGGTGAGCCGTTCGTCCACAAATGAAAATGATTCTCAGGGAGGTACCAGATCCGTCAGCCAGGTTGACTCCGAAGAAAATACGGTATACCGTACAGAGGGAAACGCAAGCGAACCCTATGTGATCAAGACCCTGTCACCGGAAATTGAGGGGGTGCTGGTGGTGGCGGAAGGGGCAGGGAGCGGTACCGTCAACAGAACCATAGTGGAGATTGCGCAGGCTCTGTTCGGCGTGGAGGCACATAAAGTGAAGGTGGTGAAGATGGAAGAAACCCATTCCATGGAAGAAGCCCATTCCATAGAAGAAGCCCATTCCATGGAAGAAGTCTATTCCATGGGAGAAACCCGTTCCATGGGAGAAAATAATTCTGCGGAAGAAGTCCAATAATTTCAGGATATTCGAAGCATATATCCCGATGGGGGCTCATACAATGAAGTAGTAAATCGCAAAGAGGGGAATGAATGTGAAAAGCTTAATCAAAAAAAATCAGCTAATGATAACCGCTCTGGCAATCATGATTGCGATTGCAGGCTATCTGCAGTTTGCGGGAACCGGACTGGAAGAGGAAATCGTGAAGACAGATGAAAGCAATGTAGATGTGGGCAATGCCAGCCCGGTGGATTCCGGAGGCATAATAACGGAAAAAGGGAATTCCGTAGGGAATTCCGTAGAAGAAGGGTATTCCGTGGAAAATTACACTGCAGACGGACTGCTGGACCTGTCGGATGAGGATCTGATGTCGGGAATGACGGACATTGAAAGCCTGGATTCCGACGGGGGAGAAACCGTGGATAACTATCTGAATACGGATATGACCATTCTGGATACCTCAGGCACTGCAGAGGGGGAGACGGAGGGCAATACCCCGGAAGAAGGGGAGATCCCGGGGGAAGCCGTGTTTACTTCCACCCCGGGGGTGACTATCCTGTCGGATGCCAGGCTGTTAAAAGAGCAGACCCGGGCAAAGAATAAAGAGACGCTGCTGGAGATCATCAACAGTGCCGGGCTTACCGATGAGCAGAAGCAGGAGGCGGTGAACAGCATGGTGACAATGACAGCCATTGCGGAGAAAGAAGCCGCCGCAGAGATTCTTTTAGAGGCAAAGGGTTTTCAGGACGTGGTGGTCAGCATCAACGGAGACGCGGTGGATGTGGTTGTCAACGCCCCTGCGCTGGACGATATTATGAGAGCGCAGATTGAAGATATCGTGAAGCGCAAAACCGAAGTCCCTGCGGAAAATATCATTATCAGTACAGTGGTGCAGTAGTCCTGGAGAAACATTGGAGAAACATATTTACGTCTTTCCGCAAAAATTTGTTTGTATTACATAGGAGTTGTGGTATAATACCTAAGGAAAGCA
>DKVC01000086.1 GCA_002490995.1 Lachnospiraceae bacterium UBA7188 | reverse complement strand
TATATAAATGGTTGGGTTGAAAGTATAGTCCTTCGCCGTAAGGCGGAGGACTTTTTCCATAATGAGGACAAGAGAATGAGGAAAACAGGGTTCTATATTATAAAGGAAAAGTTTTTTGAGGATATGGCCGATCCCTACCTTAAAGGTAATAAAGCAGGGAATAGACCACATTATTATTGTTATGAAGATACAAGTACAGGAATTTACTGGATGATACCGTTGTCCAGTCAGATTGATAAATATAAGCGGATTGTAGAGAATAAAGAAAAAGCGGGAAAGCCCTGTGACATAATCCATATTGTCAAATTAGATGACGGCAGACAGAGTGCATTTCTGATACAGGATATGTTCCCAATAATAAATGAGTACATAGAACGGCAATATACTATAGCCGGAAATCACTTGATGTTGACAAGTGAGCATGTAGTTCAAGAAATTGAGCAGAAAGCAAGAAAGGTTATGGGTATGTTAAAGCGTGGGGTAAAATTTACTCCAACACAGCCAGATGCCATAGCCATATTGGAAAAGTTAAAACAGCTTCAGGTATAGGAGTGAAAGAAATATGACAGATAAATTCGCAGTAATTGATACCGAGACAAACTGGAACGACGAGGTAATGTCCATAGGCATAGTGATTGCCGATACGGAAACCATGAAAAAGACAGATTCGAAATACTACATAATCGATCCGGAATACAGAGTGGGCGGAATGTTTTCAAGCGAATTGAAGACCACGGAAAAAGAAGCGCATATTACCGGCAGAAAGCAGGCATTAAAAGAAATCAGCCGGTGGCTGGATTCCTGTCAGGTGAGGAAACTTTTTGCCTACAACGCGTCCTTTGACAAAAAACACCTGCCGGAATATTCAGAGTATGAATGGTATGATATCATGCGTCTGGCGGCGTATCGCCAATACAACGCAGCAATACCGGAGTCCGCGGAGTGCTGCAAGACCGGAAGGCTGAAATGGGGATACGGTGTAGAAGATATTTTAATCATGCTAAGCGAAGACAGAAGGTACCGCGAGACGCATAATGCAGTTTCGGATGCGGAGGACGAACTGAAAATCATGCAGCTGCTGGGCCATGAAATAGCACAATACGATATTGCGCTTCTATCACTTAAGAAAGAGTCTGTTACGAAGCAGTACAGAAAGAAGCAGTTACATATTGATTGAGATTCCGAAGAAGGAAATCTGAGAAGATAAAAGGGAACGGAGCATTGCTTTAGAAGCCTCCAGGGCAGTAATCGCCCATGCCTTCCGCGAACGGAAAGTCCACAAGATTTTCGCGGAGACCATCGACACCGTGAAATCCGCCAGGCTGGCGGAGAAGCTGGGAATGCGGCTGGAAGGCATCCAGCGGAGCCAGACAAAAGACAATCACGGCAGGTGGGCAGATATGTATTTTTATGGATTGTTGGAGGAAGACTGGAGAGGACGGGGAAGCGTATGAGCAAATTAGACAAAATGAGCATATATATCAGCATGCTCCTGCGCCACAGGCCGGAGGAGGCGCATATTACACTGGATGAACATGGATGGGCAGATGTGGAGGAACTGCTGGCAGGAATCAACGGTACCGGCAGAAAAATAGACAGGGAGATGCTGGAGACAATCGTGGCCACCGACAAGAAGCAGAGATACAGCTTCAATCAGGACAGGACCCTGATCCGGGCCAACCAGGGCCACAGCATACCGGTGGACGTGGAACTTAGGGAGAAAGAGCCCCCTGAAATTCTGTACCATGGGACTGCCCTGAGTTTCCTGACTGCCATAAAAGCGGAAGGCCTGAAGCCCATGAGCCGGCTCTATGTCCATCTGTCAAAGGACATCAGGACGGCCGTAATTGTCGGAAAACGCCACGGCGAACCTGTTGTCCTGAAGATACACAGCGGAGATATGTACAGGGTGGGCATTCCGTTCTTCCTGTCGGAGAACGGCGTATGGCTGACGAAAAAGGTGGAGCCCGGATATTTTGAGCAAATTGATGTGGACTTTTAAGACCAGTAAAAGAAAGATTTTGAAAATCACCATGAAATGGAAAAGGAGAAAAAATTATGTTAGAGACAGGAACAAAGGCACCCGATTTTGAACTGCCGGATCAGAACGGAAAGAAGCACAAATTGTCGGACTATGCAGGAAAAAAGGTGATCCTTTATTTCTACCCCAAGGACAATACCCCGGGGTGCACCAAACAGGCCTGCGGTTTTTCGGAGAGATATCCACAGTTTACGGAAAAGGGAGCAGTGGTTCTGGGAGTCAGCAAGGACACCGTGGCATCCCACAAGAAGTTCGAGGAAAAGTACGGCCTTGCATTCACGCTGCTGGCCGATCCGGAGCGGAAGGTGATCGAAGCCTACGATGTCTGGAAAGAGAAAAAGAATTACGGCAAGGTATCCATGGGCGTGGTGCGCACCACCTACCTGATTGACGAGAAGGGCATCATCATCAAAGCCAACGACAAAGTAAAGGCGGCGGATGACCCGGAGAAGATGCTTGGCGAAGTGTGAGAACAGGTGCTGAATATCCGGACACAAAACGGGAGGAATAGAAGCCTGGCATGATAAAAATAGCAGTCTGCGACGATGACGAAAAGACTCTGGGGGAGACCCTGGATCTTCTGAAACAATATAAAAAGATTCCCTTTTCCGCAGACGCCTACACCAGCGGCGAGGCATTGCTGGCGGCAGGGAAGAAATACGATATCCTTCTGCTTGACATCGATATGGAAGGGATGGACGGCATCGAGACTGCCCGGCGCATTCGGGAGGCGGATAAGGAAGTAAAGCTGATTTATGTTACCAATTACAGCGATTATACCATCTTTGCCTTTGGAGTACACGCCTTTGCCTACCTGCTGAAGCCCCTGAAGGCGGAGGAGCTTTTTGCCCAGCTGGACGAAGCCTTTGCCTATGGGCTGGCAGGGCCGGAGCCGGAACTGGAATTTCTGGCGAAGGAGGGAATCGTGCACATTGTACCCTCACGGATTCTGTGCTTCGAGTACCTGAGCCGCCAGGTGCTGATGTATACCGCAGAGCAGGTATGGCATCTGAAACGGCAGATTACGGAGCTGGCTCAGGAGATGGAGGCGTATGGGTTCGCCATGCCCCACAAGAGCTTTGTGGTAAATTTATATGCGGTACAGCGAATCTATGGATATGAAATTACACTTACGGATGGCAGGGTGATTCCCCTGTCCCAGAAGAAATCCGCTCAGTTCCGCAGGGCATTGAACGAATACCTGGCGCAGGAAAGGGGGCATGCGACGTGGAAATCCTGATTTATCTGGTGGTTCCCTGTGTGGGAAGCGCATTCCTTCTCGGAAGTATGTTCTACGCGGCATACCGGATGTCGGGATCGCAGAGCATGCCCCGGGAGAAAGACAGGCCAGTGAAGAAGAGCATGCCCCGGGAGGAAGACAGGCCAGAGCGGAAGAGCACGTCCGGGCAGGATGACAGAATTCACCGAGATGGCATATCGGGGCGGACGCTGCGGATTATAACGGCATATATCCTGGTGTGCGTGGCCTTTTCTCTGTTGGGGAATACCTGGGTAAACCTGGTATTTCTGATCCTGTTTCCTCTGACGGCACGGTGGGCGTTTGAGACACCTAAGGCATACTGCCTGTACTATTTTATCCTTTCTGCGGCTGTGTGGCTTACGGATGTGGCGGGTGTTCTGGGACTTCAGATTGCAATGGCAGAGGGGCTTCTGTATCTGAATTCGCCGGAGCTGCAGTATATCCTGATGGTGGTTGTGACCCGTATGGCAGAGTTCATGGTGATCCTTCTGGTTGCCCTGGCAGCAGGCCATAAGACAGGGCGGCATATCACGGTGCGGCAGGTGGTGATTTCCGTGCTGTTTCCCCTGTATTCAATCTTTAATATGTACTGCCTGCTGTATCTGATGCAGATTTATCCTACCCGGGGAACGGTGCTGCTGTTCGGAGTGAATCTGTTGCTGATGATTGGCCTGAATCTTTATTTCTGTGTACTGGTGGATGTGATGAGTGAGAACTACAGGCTGGAGAACGAGCGCAATCTTTATCGGGCCCAGGCTAGGATGCAGCATCAGTATTACGAGCAGGAGGAGGAGAAATATGAGGCATCCCGGAAGATGATTCACGACATCCGCAACCATATCCAGGCCATGGAGGCATTATATGCGAGGGGAGCATGCCTGGAAGGCGCCAGTGAAGGGGCTCAGAGGGGTGCCTGGGAGGATGCTCGTGAAGGTATTCAGAGGAATGCCTGGGAGGACGCTCGTGAAGGTGTCCACTGTGACATCCAGAAAGATGTCCGCCAAAGTGCTCGAAGTGATGTCCGGGAGCATACCCGTGCAGGTACCCGGAAGGATGCCTGTGAAGATGGCCGAAGTGAAGTCCAGAGTGATGTTCGGAAGTATATTCGTGAAGATGCCGGAAAGGATATTCAGAGGGCGGAAAAGTACGCCGGGGATATTCACAGGATGTTAAACAGCCTTCAGCAGAAATATTATACTTCGGAAAAGCTTCTGAATATTATCTTAAACGATAAAGCGAGAACCATGCAGCGTCTGGGCATAAGAGAGGACATGAAAGTAGGAGAATTGTCTCTGGATTTCATGAAGGAAACGGATGTGACGGCGCTGTTCGCCAATCTGCTGGACAATGCGGTGGCGGCTGCAGCGCAGAGTAAGGACGGTTATGTGCGGCTGCGGGTGAACCGGGTGAGGCAGTTCCTTTCCGTCACCGTAGAGAACAGCTGCGACGCAGAGCCGGTAAAGGCTGTCGGCACCTTTCGCTCCCGCCAGTCCGGCCGTGAGGGGCTGGGCCTGAAAATTATCCGCCAGACCGTGGAGCAGTACGGAGGGGATGTGCAGATGGACTGGAAGGAAGGCGTGTTCACGGTCAGGGTTATGCTGGTGACAGAGGAGGCGGGATAACCAACAGGCCTTTTTTATCAAATATCATTTTTGGACATCAGAATTCCAGGCTATTCACATTCAAAAGGAAATACTTCATTCCCATAATGACAAAGCCCTCATCATTACGCCAGGGTTTCTTAGTTCCATTCACAATGATAATCTTTTTGAAAGAATCCGGTATATTGCGCAGAGAGTTAAACTCTTGTGTTTGCTTTTCTTCCGAAGTCATATCATACGCAACCTGAATATAGTATCTCTGGTTGCCCTGATTTACCACAAAGTCAACCTCCAACTGTTTACGGACACGTTTTCCCGCTTTATCCTTATCGAAAATATCAACGACCCCCACATCAACATTATAGCCACGAACACGCAGCTCGTTGTACACAATGTTTTCCATAATGTGAGTAGGTTCCTGCTGTCTGAAATTGAGTCGGGCGTTTCTCAGACCAAGATCTGTGAAGTAATATTTCAGGTTTGCACCAATATATTTTCTACCCTTAATATCATATCTGTTGGCCTTTGAAATCAGAAAGGCATCTGCCAAATAGTCGATATGGTTGGAGATCGTTTTATTGGCATAGGTCATCTGACGCTCACTGGCAAAGGTATTCGCAATCTTTGACGGATTGGTAGGTGCGCCGATTGAAGAAGCAAGCACATCGACAAGGATACCAATTTCATCTACATTCTGAATCCTGTTCCTTTCAATTACGTCTTTCAGATAGACATTGGATAAAATGTTTTTCAGGTATTCTGCTTTCTGCCGTTCATTCTGAAAACGCACAACCTGCGGCAATCCACCATAGATCATATAGTCGTCCCATGCATCATCATAATCGCTGTCGCAGGCAGAATAGAACTCTGCAAAGGAGAGGGGATAAACCCTGATTTCATCACCTCTGCCACGGAACTCAGTCACAATATCGCTGGAAAGAAACCTGGAGTTGCTGCCGGTTACATACACATCAATATTGCTCACGCGGAGCAGGCTGTTTAATACTTCCTCAAATCGTGGCATGAATTGTACTTCATCCAGAAGAAGATAATACTTCCCGCTATCCTTCATATTGTCCTTAATAAACCTGAAACACATCCTGGGATCTCTTAATTCCTCATTCTCAATGCCATCCAGGGCAATCTCAATGATATGGTCGGAATCAACACCGTTCTCCAGTAAGTATCTCTTAAATATGGTAAACATCAAAAAGGATTTACCACATCTTCGGATGCCGGTAATCACTTTGATCATTCCGTTATCTTTTCGTTCAATCAGTTGCTGCAGGTAAAAATCTCTTTTTATCTCCGTCATTAATGCTCTCCGTTTCTGTGCATCTGCACATTTTTTGGTAGCAATATTTTATCACAGAAAAACTTAAATTTCAATATTTATTTTGCAATCTTTACCGAGCCCAGGCCAGGATGCAGCATCAGTATTACGAGCAGGAGGAACAGAAATATGAGTGGGGTACAAACGGCAGAGGTTTGGGTATAAGAGGATATTCAAAAACCCAAAAAACTAAGCTATAATTATTTTGTAACAATATCCCAATTCATGCAAAGGAGGTAAATATTATGTCAGAGCAGAACAAAAAGAAGGAAGTTTCTCAAAATGAAGAGAAAAATGTCAGCCGTGAGATGACCGCACAGGAAATGGAGCAGGTTACCGGTGGAGCGAGGAACCCCTACAACAGCACCTACATTGGGAATGTGGGCCAGAGGAAGACACAGATCTACACGGGCAGGTAAAACGCTCATACGGTGTCCGGCAAACACATGAATCAGTCACACCCTGACAGCTGCCTGTCAGCTGTCAGGGCGTCAATGAGCGGCAGAGCGGTTATCCATAACCAGGCCATGCTGGGCATTGAGCCGGGAGAAATCTTTAGAAATGCCAACAACCAGTTGGTGCAGAATAATAAAAACGGAATGTTTATTACCGCCTTTTTTGGGATTATTAATTTGAAAAACGGAGAATTCCGTTACTGCAACGCAGGACACAATATGCCCTATCTCTGTAACGCACAGGGAGAGGTGAGAGAGATTTCCATGAATCCCGGATTTGTCCTGGCGGGCCTGAAAAATTTTAAGTATCAGACGGCGGAAATGGTGCTGGAACCCGGGGAGAGGCTGGTGCTTTATACGGACGGGGTAACGGAGGCGATTAATCCTAAAGTGGAAATGTACACGGAAGAAAGACTGATCCATGTCCTGCAGGACAGCGCGGGCGCGGCAGTCAAAGAAATCGTGGAAAGGATAAATCATTCGGTGGAAACCTTTGCCGATACCGCGGAACAGTTTGACGACATCACGATTCTGGTGGTAGAGCGGACACCGGAAAAGGCTGCGGTATAAAACGTCAGTGCTTTGGAGGTGCGATGGGTTTGATACCGCCTGCGGCCAGAGACAGCTCCTCGTCTTCCAGAGCATCTTCCCCGTTTTCCCTTAACAGATTGAAAAAGTCTTCTGAAGAACCGGAGATCTCGTCCATGCCCGCGCAGACGGAAAACAGCCGGGAAATCCCGGTTTCTTCGGAATCAGATTGACACATATCAAGTAATTTTGAGGTTTTTGGATCGTATGTTTTCATAAAGCCACCCTGCCTGTTTTGTTTTTGTATGTATATACACATGAAGCCGAAAAACGTTACACAAGGTACATAATATATGGAGAAAATTTTTTTTGAAGAAATATACAGGCAATATTACAGCAACATCTGTCATTATATCAGAAAACGGATTTCAAATCAACAGGACAGTGAAGAACTGGCAAGCGAAGTATTTACCAATTTTTATAAAAGAATAGAGGAATTTGACGAATCGAAATGCAGCGTCAGCACATGGCTTTATGTGATCGCTTCCAACCGGCTGAAGAATTACTACAGGGGCAGAAGAGAGGAGCTGCCCCTGGAAGCTGCGGACCTTCAGGCCGTATCGGAGGAGGAGAGTCCGCAGAACATGATGGAACTGGAGGAGATGCGGCGGGAGCTTTTGGATGCGCTGAAAATGCTTCCCCTGAAGGAACGAAGTATCCTGATACAGAAGTTTTATATGGGGAAAAGCGGGGTGGAGATTGCCGAAAATTTGGGATTGACCCCGGGGAATGTGCGTGTGATTCAGAAACGTTCCCTGGAAAAATTACGTAAGATACTGGAAGTACATGGGAGGTAGTTATGCCGGATTTATTCAGAAAAACATCACTGGAGAAATTGTCTTCTCCGGAGCAGCTGGACAGGGCGATTGTGATTACGTCGCCGGCTTTTTGGATTGCCCTGGGGGGCGGCTTTGTCATCGTGCTGGGGGCTTTGCTCTGGGCTGTTTTTGGCAGAATTCCTGTCAATGTGGAGAGCCAGGGGATTTATTTAAACGGCGAGGGTATCCGGAGCGTATACGGGGAAGTGGACGGTATCGTAACGGAAATCCGGGTAAAAGAGGGTGATCAGGTCAAAGCAGGTGATGTGGTTGCCGTAGTCGGCGGCGGTGAGATTACCGCTCAGATCGAGAAGTTAACACAGCGGATCGAGGATGTGCAGAAGGTCACACTGGACAGTACATCGGATGTTGCCACAGCGGATAATAAAAGCCTCCTGGACCTGAAAGACGAGCAAATCGGATTGGTGGACACATACACACAGGCAAACAAGGCGCTGAATCAGAAAAGAGAGGAGCTTGTGGGCGAACAGCAGAAAGAGCAGGAACTGAAGGCCCGGATGGACAGCTCAAAAAACAGTTATTACGATGCGCTGAACAACAGGGAAAATTCTTCCGTGGAGCTGGCCTACAGCCGAAGGCAGAGTGAGCTTTCCAACAGCCAGTCTGACTACAGCATCGCGAAACAGACTGCGGACCAGGTATCGGATCAATTGAATCAGGCCCGGTTACAGTATGACGCACAGAAAAAAACAGTAGAGACTCTTGAGAACGAAATGCAGAGCCTGACGGCGAAAGAGGAACAGTATGCTTTAGCCGTCGCGGAGCTGGAAACCATGCGGCAGCAGCTGGAGGCGGATTCTGCGGCATTGGAAGAGCTGGGGACACAGTGTGAAGCGAAGGAAAAGGAAGTACAGGATCTGGAAGCGGCAGACGCTGCGAATCCGGAAATCCAGGCATCACCGGAAGCGGCGGACACTACGGATCCGGAAATCCAGGCATCACCGGAAGCGGCAGACACTGCGAATCCGGAAATCCAGGCATCGCTGGAAGCGGCCAGGCAGGAGCTTCAATCACTGAGAGAGCAGTTATCGGCAAATACAGCGGCATTGGAAGAACTGAAGGGTAAGTATGAGGCGAAGGCGAAGGAAACGGAAACCATGGAAACAGAAGTCCGGGACGGTTCCGCAAAAAAAGAAGAACTGTCTCTGGCCAGGCAGGAACTTCAGACATTGCAGCATCAGCTGGACTCCATGACAGAACAGAATAACCGCGCACAGCGGGAACTCGCCGACGCCAAAAGCAAATTAGACCAGGCGGCAGGTGCCTTTGAATCAGCCAATAACGACTACGTAGCGGAACTGTCCCGGCAGTCGGAGGTTTCTTCCCAAAGGGAGATTGCGGGCAATGAGTACACCCAGATCGTTTCCGATTATGCGGAACAGAAGAGTAAGGTGCTGTCTCTGGAACAGAGTATAGAATCTCTGGAGCAGGAGGTAGATTCGGCCGAAGATGCCATGAATGCCCAGACAGAGAAGATCAGATCGTCTTTTGATACCACAAAGGCATCCCTGCTGGACGAACTGAACAGGGAACTGGAGCAGCAGGCGGAGAATCTGAAAAAATATGAGATCCTTTCCACCCAGGATGGAACCGTGCAGGAGGTAGTCTCCGTGCAGGGGGCTATGGTGAACGCCGGTTCGGAAATTATCAAGGTGAAAAAGAATGACGGCAACCAGAAGGAAGCTCTCTGCTATATGGCTATCGGAAACGGAAAGAAAGTCGTACCCGGCATGAAGGTGATGATCTATCCCACCACGGTAAATAAACAGGAATATGGACACATGACAGGAACGGTGGAATCCGTGGCAGGATATGTTACTTCGGCTGAAGAAATGAAAAAGCGGCTTGGAGATGACACGCTGGTACAGTACTTTTCGTCCCAGGGCCCGGTGGTGGAGGTAGTGTGTTCCCTTGAGGAAGATCCCAATACCGCAAGCGGGTATGCCTGGTCCAGCAAAAAAGGAAAGGACGTCTATCTCATGGACGGAACCATGCTGGAAGCCAGCGTAATCGTTGAAAGGAAAGCGCCTATTACGATGGTTATCCCTCTTTTGAAATCAATGCTTACAGAGTCCGCGTCACCTGCGGAAGAGGAGGCACGGTAGATGGAGATTTTAAAGAAGCGGAAGAGAAAGTATGCCAAGACGCCTACCATTTATCAGATGGAAGCCACGGAGTGCGGCGCGGCCTCCTTATCCATGATTATGGGATATTACGGAAGGTATGTGCCTCTGGAGAAAATGAGGATCGAGACAGGCGTATCCAGAGACGGATGCAACGCCAAAAATATCCTGAAGGCAGGCAGAAAGTACGGTTTTGAGGCAAAGGGATTCCGTAAGTCCCTGGACAGCCTCATGGAGATCGAGGCGCCCTGTATCATTCACTGGAATTTTAACCATTTTGTGGTTTACGAAGGGCGGAAAGGAAAGTATTTCTATATTAACGACCCGGCTATGGGGCGCAGGAAGCTTACCTATGAGGATTTGGACGAAGCCTTTACGGGAATCGTCCTTACATTTCAGAAGACAGACGCCTTCCAGAAGGAAAAACGCCGGCGGACCCTTATGGGATTTATCAAAAACCGCCTGCAGGGGCAGTACAGTTCCGTGATGGCCATGGTGTCCGTCGGGCTGCTGCTGGTATTCCCCGGGCTGATTATTCCTGTCTTTTCCCAGGTATTTATCGATGATATCCTCATCGGGGGCAATACAGGCTGGATGAATATACTCCTTTTCATCATGGCGGGAACGATGCTGTTTCAGGCTTTTCTTTCCTACTACAGGGGGATTCTGCTGCAGAAGCTGCAAAACAAAATGTCCCTGATCTCGGCCCATGGCTTTTTGTCCCATATGTTCCGTCTGCCCATGGGCTTTTTTGACCAGAGATATGCCGGAGACCTGGCGGACCGTGTCAAGAATAACAACAACGTAAACAATTTCCTGGCCGGAGAACTGGCGGAAACTGCGCTGAATATTTTTGTGGCGGCATTTTATCTGATTTTACTGCTGATATACAGTCCTATGCTCACTCTGATCGGCATTGCCGGTATTGTCATTAATTTGCTGCTGGTCCAGTTTACATCGGGCATCATTGAGAGCTCGACCATGAAAATGCAGCAGGATCAGGGAAAACTGGTGGGCGCCGTATTTGCCGGGCTGAATATCACAAGCACGCTTAAGGCTTCCGGGGCGGAGAGCGAGTATACCAGCCGGATTCTGGGATATTATGCCAAGACCATCCGTATGGAGCAGAAGCTTGGCAAGATGCAGCAGATTATTAACGCGATTCCCAATGTGTTTGATGAGGTTTCCAATGTGCTGGTACTTTTATTTGGCGGTATTCTGGTCATTCGCGGCGAGATGACGGCAGGTATGCTGGTGGCTTTTACCAGCCTGCCGGATGCCTTTGTGGATCCGGTGAACAAGCTGGTGGGATTTATTCAGAAGATTCAGACATTGAAAGCGGACATGAGCCGTGTAGAAGATATTATGCGGTACGGACAGGACGAAAAATTCATCCCGTCCAAAAAGCAGGTGGTGATGACGTCGAAATTAAGCGGGGATGTGGAGCTTCGCGACATTGCCTTTGGGTACAGCATTCTGGAAAAACCTCTGGTAGAGCATTTTTCCTTTCATCTGGAATCCGGGCGTTCCATCGCTTTTGTGGGCGCTTCCGGCTGCGGCAAATCCACTGTGTCAAAAATTGTCAGCGGGCTGTATTTGCCATGGGAGGGTGAGATTCGCATGGACGGCATTCCGGTGCGGGACATTCCGAAGGAAATTTTAAGCTCCAGCGTTTCCACCGTGAGCCAGAAGATCACACTGTTTTCCGGGACCATCCGGGAAAATCTGACCATGTGGAACAGCAGTATCCTGGAGGAAGACATGATACGGGCGGCAAAGGATGCCTGCATCCACGATGTTATCACGCAAAAGCCGGGCGCTTATGAATTCCATCTGGACGAGGGAGGCGCCAATCTTTCCGGCGGGCAGAGACAGCGCCTGGAAATTGCCTGTGCCCTGACGACGAATCCGACGATTCTCATTATGGACGAGGCCACCAGCGCCCTGGATCCTCTGGTAGAGAAGGAAATCGTTGACAATATTAAACGGAGGGGCTGTACCTGTGTCATTGTGGCCCACCGCCTGTCAGCCATCCGGGATTGTGATGAGATTATCGTGATGGAGAGAGGAAAGATCGTACAGAGAGGAACCCATGAAACCCTGATGAATGAGGAAGGCCATTACCAGCGGCTTCTTCAAAATATTTAAAAGTGCCGTCGCGCAGCGGCTTTCGAGGTGAAGTCGCGAAGGCGCACGAGAGCATATTTCATGAGATCTTTTTCGAATGAAATATGCTCTCCAATGTGTGCGCCGAAGGGACTTCACGCTTTAGTGCCGTCGCGCAGCGACTTTAGATAGGAGAAAAAGATGGTGATATTTTTAAAGGGCGGTATGACACATATTACGGAGCAGGCAGAGTATGCTTACCGGGTGCTTGCCGGAAATGTGTTTGTCTATATTCTTCCTTACCGTGAGGAGCAGCCGGGAAGGCGCTTCCTTCTCTATGAAGCCCGGGAAGGGGACTGCATTCCTTCGCTGGCCTGGGAACAGGAGAAACTTGGAAACTGGCGTTTCTGCCTGGTGGCCCTTGACAGCGCACAGTTGGAACAGTTTATTCCGGAGGATCCGGATGCTCTGAAGCTTGCGTTTGCCGCCGGCATGGACGTACGGCTGTTCTCACCTGAAGAATTCGAAGAACAGATGGTGGAACAGTTTAATATCAATATGGTAAAAGAGGAGGGTGTGATTTATGCTACGGCTCTGGAACAGGAAAAGGTTCACGAGCAGAGCCTTCAGATGATCTATGAGCTGTTTCATAAGAATGTGAGAACCCGTAAGACTGAGCCAAGCGGTAATAAAACCTATGACGCGGCGGCAAAGATCTGTGATTATATGGGAATCAGGATTGCGCCTTTTGAGAAGGTAAAGGAGAGCTGCCGCAGGAAGATTACACTGTATGACGTGGCCCGTTTGTCCCATTTTACCACCAGAGAAATTATTCTGGAGGAAAAGTGGTATCGGAAGGATTCTGGTCCCATACTGGCCTATAAGAAAAAAGGGAGAGCGCCTGTAGCCTGTATTCCAAAGGGACCCTCAAAGTATATTGCCTATGACGTGACGGACAATTCGGAGCATGTCATTGACAGGCAATACGCGGAACTGCTGGAGGTGAAGGCCGATATGCTCTACCGTCCCTTCCCGGCGGAGAAAATTACATTAAAGAAACTGCTGATGTTTGGCCTGAAGGGGGCTTATAAACGGGAATTTGTCAATCTTGCCGTGCTGTCTCTCCTGGGAACGCTGGTGGGGCTTCTGATCCCGGTGATCAACCAGCAGCTTTATGATATGTACATTCCCATGGCGGACCGGACAGGCCTGATACAGATTTGTATGGTAGTGCTTTCCTGCACTGTCGGGAATCTGGGCTTTACGGTAGTAAAGAATCTGGCCACCTTCCGCAGTATGAACAGTATGGAATACTCGGTGCAAAGCGCCACCTATGATCGGCTGTTCAGTCTGCCCGAGAGCTTTTTCCGGGAATACGAATCGGCGGATCTGGCACAGAGAACCATGGGTGTTACGGCGATTTTCCAGGTAATGGCGGATGTAATGATGCAGACGGCCTTAAATGCCGTATTTTCCATTCTTTATCTGGTAAGGATGTTCCAGTACAGCGGAAATCTGGCAGGGATTGCCTTTTTTATGGTGCTGGTCACCGTGCTGATCTCGGGGTATGTGGGTTACCGTCAGCTTCGGTATGAAGGGGAGCTGATGGAGCTGGAGGGCAGGATCTCTTCCGTATTGTATCAGTTCCTGGTGGGAATATCCAAGATCCGCATCGCGGGAATTGAGAATCGTGCGCTGGTGGAATATTTGAAACCCTACACAGAGGCGAGAAAGCTGACCATGAGAAAGGAACGGCTGAGCGTGCTGGTGGATACACTGATCGGTGCGTCTAATGTGATTTTCTCCATTGTACTGTACAGTGTTATGATCAGGAAGAGCGTGTCTTTAAGTATGGGTGCTTTCATGGGCTTCATGACGGCTTTCGGTTCCTTTTCCGGAGCCATGACAGGGATGTTCTCCTCTTTTCTGGATGTGAATCATGTGATTCCCGCCTATAAACGGTGTAAACCGATTTTGGAGACCCTGCCGGAATTTGAGGAGGATACGCTTATGCCCGGCGACCTGACCGGGGATATTGAAGTATCCAATGTGACATTTGCCTACAACCAGGAAAGCGGAACTGTGTTAAATGAGGTGTCCTTCCATATCCAGGCGGGAGAATACATAGGTATCGTAGGTTCCTCCGGCTGCGGAAAGTCCACGCTGATGAAATTGCTTCTGGGATTTGAAAAGCCTCAGACGGGCAAGATTTTCTATGACAGCAAGGATATTGACAGCATGGATAAACGGGAGCTGCGCAAAAAGTTCGGCGTCGTACTGCAGGACGGGGATCTGATCTCGGGGAGCATCTATGATAACATTATCATTACAGCGCCCAATACCACCATGAAAAGAGTGGAACAGGTGGTGGAGGAGGTGGGGCTTAAGGACGATATCGCCCAGATGCCCATGGGACTGCATACCATCCTTTCCGAGGACAGCGGGACCATCTCAGGAGGCCAGCAGCAGAGAATCCTCATCGCCAGAGCCATTGTGGGAAAACCGAAGATTCTTTATTTTGACGAGGCTACAAGCGCCCTGGATAATCTGACACAGGCCATGGTCTGCCAGAGCCTGGAAAAACTGAAGGCCACCAGAATTGTCATAGCCCATCGCCTGAGTACGGTGATGAACTGCGACCGGATCCTGGTCATGGACAGAGGGCAGATTGTGGAGCAGGGAAACTATGAGGAGCTGATGGAGAAGAAGGGCCTGTTCTATCAGCTGGCCAGCAGACAGATGGCTTGAAATTATTTGTCCTTTTTCTGTAACGAAGGGGGAAGTCCGGTGTATATATAAATGTAAAACAAAGACGGGAAAACATCCCGGACATTTAAAGGAGGGTTTTAACATGGCAACAGTAAAAGAAGTATTGTCCAATCAGGAAGTAGCAGAGGAGTTCTTCAGCAAGGAAACCCCGGAAGAGGCACAGGCATTTTTGCAGGAGAGAGGCGTTGAGATCAGCCTGGATGAAATCAAGGAAATCGGCGCTGCTCTGGAGAAAATGCAGGACGGCGAGTTAAGCGAGGATGATCTGGAAAATGTAGCGGGCGGCGGCGTGATCCGGGATGCATATGATGATATCGTCAGCATCGGAAAAGAAATCTTTACACGCAGAAACATGGATAAAGTAAAAAGATGGTTCAGAAGATGGTAATCTATGCCGCACGTCAATGAAATTGCCGGGGGTATCCCAATGGGATATCCCCTTTTTAGAATTAGCTGCGGTCTGGTGCCAAAAGCATTATGCCATTCCGATTTTATGGATGGTGAGGCAGTGGAATGCATGGGAGTAAGTAAGACAAGGGGAGCGGCGTTTTTGATGAAGGAATATCTGGAGTATTTAAACAGGGGGGATTTTGGGAAGCTGATGTCCTGGGGGACAGGATGGGAACAGACGCAAAGTGAAAACAGGATTCAAAATCTGATCACCATTCCTGGCAGGGCATGTGACAGGAACTCCTGTTATGACAGAATTGCTCCATGGGGGAGTTATCGGGAGGGGAAATTTTTCCCGAAAAAGTACGGCGCCTGGATTCAGATTCTGAATATCCTGAGAGAAGAGGCTATGATAGAGGAGGAGCAAAAGTGTGAACTGCAAAGATGGCTTCTGCGCTATCCATCCCATCATCCTTATATCGAAAACAATATTGAATGGCTGGAGTTTCCGGAAAAAGGCGGGGGAAAAAACCTGAAAGCCTGTCCGTATGCCCTTAAGGCAGCTCTTTCCATGGGGATGGAGGAACGCAGGGAGTTCCCGGCGTTTGAGACCCCCATGCTGATGAACCTGGAGCTTACGACCCGGTGCCCTCTGCGCTGCCCCCAGTGCTACTGCAGCCTGGAAGGCGGAAAGGATCTTCCTCTGGAAACGGCAAAATACTGGATTGACGAGGCTGCCGTGAACCGGGTACAGCAGATCAATTTAAGCGGCGGCGAGACCATGTGCTATCCCCATCTGTTCCCTCTGATGGATTATATCGCAGAGCGGGGGATGAAATGCAACGTGGCCCTGTCCGGTTATGGTTTTGATAAAGCTGTATTGGAAAAAATGTGCCAAAGCGGCGTCAATACAATCTGTATTTCCCTGAACGGCCCCACGGAGGAAATCAATCAATGGAGCAGGGACGGCTTTTCCCTGGCTGTTGACGCTTTGGCTCTTTTGAGGGAGGCGCATTTCCCGGGGACGGAGATTAACTGGGTGATGCACCGCACCAATGCGGATTCTTTTCCGCAAATGGTCGCTCTGGCGGAGGAATACGGGGTACGGGGGCTGGTGGTTATGGTATTCAAGCCGGATGCCGAAAATCAGAGGAACAGTATCCCCTCGAAGGAGCAGATGCGAAAAACAGCGGATTTTATCAGGAACTATAAGGGGCCGGTGGAGCTTGAGGCAGAGGATTGCTTTTCCCAGATGCGTGCCCTGCTGGGACAGAGGTTTTTCGGCAACAGGAACCGGGGACTGGGACGGGGCTGCGGCGCCGGATCCGACGGGGTCTCCGTCACGGTGGACGGGAGGCTGACGCCCTGCCGGCATCTGGAAGTGCCAGAAGATTGTGACTCCCTGAAAGCGTATTGGGAGCAGTCTCCCTTTCTCTCCGATATCAGGAAGGCACAGGAGCATAAGAAAGAACCCTGCGCCGGATGCCGGTATGAGAGATACTGTCTTCCCTGTCTTGCGGTCAACTGGAAACAGAAGAAAGAACTGTCGTTTGGGGAGGAAAACTGCCCGTTGCGTGAAAGAGAGGAAATCAAAGAATGACAATACCCGTTTGTCTGGTGGAAGAGCACCATGAAGCTTATTTTTGCTGGCATTATTTTATGGACAGGGAGTGGATTGGGAAGGAAGGCAATTATCTCCTTCATATCGACCATCACGATGACCTTGCCGTACCCTGCTATCACTGGGATTTTTCCCGAATGCCCGGGAATTACCGGGAGGCGGTGGATTTCGTATACCAGGTGCTGGGAGTAGCCGATTTCATTCTGCCCGCAGTCTATGAAAAGCTTTTTAACGTTGTACACCTGATGCTGCGCGTCAGCCCACAGGAGTATCAGGATATGAAATATGTCATGAAAGCAAAGGAGACGGAGCTGATTCTGTCAAAGGAGATCCCTCTGGTTCACGGAAAATACAGAAACGACGCTGACAGCGGCTATGTGTTTTATACCATGCGGAAAGGCGGGTTAAAACCGATTCAGATTCAGGAGCCGTTGGTTCTGGATGTGGATCTGGACTATTTCTGCTGGGACGATTCCTGTGCTACGGGGACGGAAAGCAGGATAGAGATTACCAGGGAAGCCTATGAAGAGTTTGTGTCCGATCGGTATCATCCCTTCCGCCTGATGGCAAAAAGAATTATGGAAGCGGAAGAGCGGGACGGAAAATATTACTCATACTTCGCATACTAAAAATA
>DKVC01000133.1:17630-69745 GCA_002490995.1 Lachnospiraceae bacterium UBA7188 | reverse complement strand
TAATTGCCGTCTGCACAGTATAACAAAGTCACTGTAGCGACAGTGACTTTATGAACGCATCGGAAATCCAGAGCTGAAAGCAGAAATGAAATACGTTCACGAGTATAACCGGATAATTCTATCATCCGGCCGGTCAGTTCGTCACCCCTGCTATTATGTTTACTCTTTTCCGGTTCCGAATTGTTCCTATTCTGCAGATTTACTGAATGCCCAAACAGAGAGGAAATACAGCCGGATAGAGGAAGCGGCAGGCGCAGGATAAGCAGGACATGAAACGGATTAAACCGGCGGAAGGGAGTGAGATTGTGGCGGATACTGTAAAGCAATATATACTGATGCATAAAAATATTCCCGTGGCTGAAATGACGTTGGATACGGTTTCAGGTGCAATTGTGTCGGTTGGTTCCATCTATGAGGCTGCCCATGTTCCGGTAGGAATCCCGGTCAGAAAGGGAATTGTAGACCGTGGTGGTTTGAATGAATGGTGGAGAGGGCGGGCTATTCCGGAAAGCCGCGCAGGAATTCGGGAGGCTTTGTTGAGCTGAACATGCCCGATCCCTGTTTTTTGTTGGAAAAGTGTCTGGGGCTCAGCCTGTCTGACCGGTATTGGATTCGGCCTGTGGATTCCGGTCTTTTATGGGAGGAGATCAATTTTTTCGACAATCCGTTTTCGGAAGATATGGGTGATATCCTGTTTGGAAAGGGTTCCGGCAATGGGAAAATCAGCCTGATGTCACCTGACAACACATCGGACGGATGGCTTAAAAAGAAATGGAAGATTATCGATGGAAAGCGATGTCTTATAAAGGGCGGCAGCGAAGCTGCTCAGCAGGAGCCATATAATGAGGTGTTTGCCAGCCGGATTATGACCAGACTCCGGATTCCCCATGTTCCTTATTTTCTCATTACAGAGGAAAACTATCCTTACAGTGTGTGCGGGGATTTTGTTATGCAGGATACGGAGCTGATTACTGCATGGCGTATAATGCAGACAGCGAAAAAAACAAACCATGTATCTGCATACCGCCATTATCTGGATTGCTGCAGCAGACTGGGAATTGACGGCATGGAAGAAGCCATGAACCGGATGCTGGTTTTGGACTATCTGATTGTGAATGAGGACAGACATCTGAATAATTTCGGTGTGGTGAGGAATGCGGATACCCTGGAGTATATTGGAGCGGCTCCGATTTATGACTGCGGCACATCACTTTGGTTCGACAAGCCGTCCCGTATGATAAGCGCCAGGGCCAAAGTAAACTGCAAGCCTTTCAAAAACAGTCATGAGGAACAGATTAAGCTGGTGACAGATTTTAGCTGGCTGGATATCTTTGCTTTACAGGGGATAGAGGATGAACTGCGGGAGATAGTGAGGGATTCGGCTTTTATTGATGAAGCCAGGTGTGAGGCTTTGTGCAGAGGGCTTTCAGGCAGGATTGACATGCTGCAGGAGGCGGCATGTCAATCGGTATATCAGGTGTTTGTGGATAACACAGAAAATGACGTGACAGAAAATATAGCGTACAGCGGTGCAGGTGGTCCGAAAGGGCAGGAGAAACGGAAATCGATGAATGACTGAAGGTAAGAGCTACGTATCCGTGGTCGATGAAAGATAATTCAGGGTTCCCCGGGGAATATCCGTTCCTTTTTCGAGCAGCGCCACAAGCCCGCGGATAGTGTCCTCCGAATCCTCCGCAGTGGCGGACAGGAAGGTATTGTTGAGCTTCACCGCCAGCACGATCAGTACAATCTCGGCAAGGGCAGCCGGGTATTCGAAATGAATATCCCCGGCGGCGATTCCCTGGTTTATGATCTCGGTCAGGCTGGGCTTCAGCTCGGCGATCAGATGGTTCATATATTTCTGATGCAGGAACGCGGTGTCCTGGGCGCTGGTTCCTGCGCTGGAAGCCGTACTGCTGTGGTTCAGGAAGGCGGCGGAAGAGCTGCGGCAGGCCTGCAGGATCATGGCCATGCGGGTAAAGGGTGAGATTTCCGTCTGGCTGGCAAGATTTTTCGCTGTTTTCAAAGGTTCTTCATAATTTCGCTCGATCAGGGCGTCAAGGATTGCATCTTTTGAGGGGAAGTAGTAATAGATACTTCCCTTTCCCATTTCCGCTTTTTTCGCAATATCGCTCACTGAAATATTCTGTATCGTTCTTTCTTCCAGAAGCTGATGAAGCGCATCTAAAATTTTGTCATATTTCTTTTCGTTCGGCATATCGAACCTCCCCGTGCAAGTAGGATGCTTTTCATTTTGTGTACAGCAGATTCTACGAGATGTTTTTGGTTTGGACTGCGTCGGAACTTCCATAACAGTCCGGACTGTTGCATTTTTATTAAAACAAGTTTTAGGAATTGCAGACACTTCCTTACTTCCCTGCAGCCTGCAGCGGAGAAGTTTATTATTTTGATAATAACACAAACTCGTTTGGGGAACAATTGTGAATAGTGCTACAAAAATTCCGGGATTCCTGAAACAAATTAGAGAAACAGACAATTGACCATTGGTCGAAAAGTGTGTTATTGTTATGACATAGTCATTCGACTGCTGGTCGAAAATCATATTTAAAATGAATGGGAAGGCGAGTCCCGGTATCCGGGATGCAGAATGGAGGAGAAATGACATACGCAGATTTTTTCTATGAGATCAAAGGAAAATTTATGGGAGCCGATGTGAGCGATATCAACGAGCATCTGGCATACCAGTTCAATATTGAGGACCCGGAAGCCGGCGGGGCTTTTTATGTGGAGGTGAAGGACGGCGTGCTCCATGTGGAACCTTATGAATATTATGACAGGGATGCGCTGTTCATCTGTGCGCCGGATGTGCTGCGGGGGATTGCAGAGGGAGAGTTGGACCCTGTGGCTGCTTTCACGGCGCAGAAGCTTCGCGTGGAGGGAAATATCGAGAAGGCACTGCGTTTAAAGGAAATCATCGAGAAGAAAAGAAGCGCTCTGCAGCAGGAAAAAAGCGCTGCCAGAAAGGCAGTAGATAAGGTAGTGGATACCGTAGTGCGGACTGCCGCCCAGAAAGCTGCCGGGAAAGAAAAGAAGCAGAGCAGATAGGGACGGAAAGCAGAAACAGGAAAACGAGTGGGAATAACAAGAAAGCAGGGTGAACCATGGGGGCTTTGAAAAACATTTTTGCTGCAGCCGGACTGCTTGCCGCAGCAGGGGCCGGCGAAACCATATATTTTTATAACAGGACCATGAAGCGGGGAAACGCGAAGACAGAGCGTACCACGAAAATGTCGGGTACGGACTGGGAACAGTATTTTCCCCTGATGGAAGAGCGAAAGGGGTTTGTGCTGGCGCAGCCTCACCGGGATGTGTATATCAGGTCATTTGACGGTCTGAAGCTTCATGCCGTGTATTTTCCCGGAATGAAGCAGGAGGAAAATCCGGGGCAGAGTGAGGGAAGTTTCCGGCAGGGTGATGCAGGCCGGAAGAAAGCCGTCATATGCTTTCACGGGTATACGGGAGAAGGGCTGAGTAATTACATCGCGATGACGGATTATTTCCTGAAACAGGGATATGCCGTGCTGCTGCCGGATGCCCGGGCGCACGGGGAAAGCGAGGGCGAATACATCGGATTCGGATGTCTGGACAGGAAGGACGCCCTGGGCTGGATCAACTGGCTGATAAAGGAGTGCGGTGAAGAGGTTTCGGTGCTGCTTCACGGCACGTCCATGGGCGGCGCTACGGTGCTGATGGCAAGCGGCCTGGAGCTTCCGCCGAATGTGAAGGGGATTGTATCCGACTGCGGCTTTACTTCACCAAAGGAAGTGTTCACACATGTTTTGAATCACATGTATCACCTGCCGGCCTTCCCGGCGATTCAGGGGGCGGACTTTTTGAACCGGAAGCTTGCGGGATACGGGATGGACGAGTGCAATGCCAAATACGAAGTGCGGAAGGCCAAAGTGCCGATTTTGTTTATCCATGGTTCGGCGGATACTTTTGTACCCTGCAGTATGTGCCATGAGATATATGACAATTGCGCTTCCCCGAAACGGAAGCTGATTGTAGAAGGGGCAGCGCATGCGGAGAGCTATTATAAGGACATGGAAGCTTACGAGAAGGCGTTGTCGGAATTCGCGGATGAAGTGATATGGGTCAAATGATACAAATGAAATAATGCAGGTCAAATGATGCAGATGAAGTGATGCAGTGTAAGGAAATGCCTCCAAAAAACCTGCGTAAGCCTATTTCAGAATTTACAGATTTTATCAGGTTTACTATGATGAAATCGCGCAGGTCATTTTCCGGCAGTTCCTTAGAGACTGGACATGCTTGCAGACGAATGAAACCAGGAGTTTGTTTCCGGAGGCAGTGATGTGGGCTGCAGATACGGCCCGGGGAAAGGAATCTAATATGAAGACAAGAAAAGGTTACAAGACATATCCGTTGACGGTAGCGCAGAAGTTTCACAATTATTATGCGCAGTACAGCCCGGGAAAGGAAATCCTGAATGTGGGCACAAGCCTGACCATAGAATTTGAACTGAATCTGGATGAGCTGCGGAAGGCAATTTACAAGGCCTATGACAGATGCGAGTCCATGCGGGCCAGGCTTGCCTATGACAGGAAAGAAAAGGAATGGTATCAGTATATCGCCCAAAAGGAAGAACGCGAGATCGAGTTTGTGGATTTTACCGGGAAGACCATGGAAGAGGCGGAGGCCGAGATGACGGCGTGGACCCGCATTCCCTTTGACAAGGAAGACGAGCCCATGAACAGGGTGGTGATCATTAAGACGCCGGACGGGTTTGAAGGGATGTTCATCGCTGGGGATCATCGGTTTCTGGATGCCCAGTCGCTGATCGGATTTTTAAAGGATGTAATTGAACTGTACTGTAGCGCGAATTTCGAGGGAATTCCCTATCCGGCGGACATGCGTTCCTACACGGAGCAGATTGAGAAGGATCTGGCATATGAGGCAGGCAGCAAAGCACAGGCCAGGGACAGGGCGTATTTCCGCAGACTCATCGAGGAGTCCGAGCCGATTTACAACGGAATAGAAGGGCCGGGGAAACTGGAGGAAGCCAGGGCGGCAACCGGCAATCCACAGCTCAGGGCAGCGCCCACCGGCTCGGACAGTTTTGCGGCGGCGATAGACATCTTTCATCTGGAAGAGGAGCCCACCAGGCGGCTGATGACATTCTGCGAGCAGCAGCATGTTTCGCTGCAGTGCCTGCTTATCATGGGAATCCGCACCTGCCTGCAGAAACTGAATCAATGCGACGATGTGTCCATACAGGTTGCATATGCCAGAAGGGCCACTCTTCAGGAGAAAAAATCGGGAGGCACGCGCATCCACTGCTTCCCCTTCAGGACGAATATTCCGGAAGAGAAGACATTCCTGGAGGGAATTTTCGAAATCAGGGATAAACAAAATGAAGTGTTCCGCTATGTGAATTATAATCCGGCGGAGTATCTCAATTACAGGAGCCAGTTTTACAATCTGCCCCGGGGCATGAGCTACGAGACCATCTCTCTTACGTATCAGCCTGCTACGCTGCGGGAGAAGGGACTGACGGACCTGGGCGGCATCAGGTACAAGACCAAAAGGTACTGCAATGGCTATTATTCCGACGGATTGTATCTCACCGTCATGCACAGGCCGGAGGATAACGGGCTGGACTTCAGCTTCGAGCACCAGACCAAAGCCTACACCAGGGAACAGTTGGAATATTTTTACTATTACATTTGTAAGGTTATGTTTAAGGGCACGGAGACGCCGAATCTTAAGATTGGCGATATTATCAAGTTAGTGTGACGGTTTGTGGGAAGGGTTGTTACGATATAACATCATATATCAGGAACCGCTTTGCGATCTCTGTAAGCATAAAGATATGCTGGCAGGAAACGTCGGGACGGCTATTGCGCCGGAATGAATATAATTATGGTATAATATGACCATATTCTTGGCATGGAATGGCCGAATGGCCATCTCACCATGAGCGTTGCCGTGCTCATGGCATAACAGTGCGTTGTGATACACAAAGCTGCGGTATGCAGCGGAAAGGACAGAGTTATGATAGAACAATTAAAAGATATCATTGTAAATTACGTGGAGGTTAAAAAAGAAGATATCAAGCCCGAGTCACGATTTATAGAGGATTTGGGATTTACCTCCTTTGACTTCATGAGCATGTTGGGTGAAGTAGAGGATGAGCTGGATGTGGAGATTGACCAGGAAGAAGCAGCCAATATCCGGACCGTCCAGGAAGCGGCGGACTATTTAGCGAAGCTTGTATAAGCTGTATGCAGCCGGCAGGCCCCTGTGCTGACGGTGTTTTTCAATGTTGATAAGTATTCTTCCTGCTGGATCACTGGAAGGAAGGACAGAATTTATTTCCCCGAGTGTATGGAAAAGAAAGTTTCAGATATGTGGAAAGAAAAGAAAATGCGAAGCTTGTATCGGCCAAGTCTGTTATGTGGATGCATAAAAGAGGAGAAGGCTAAGACCGTTTTCGGGGATAAATGGGGAACGAAAAAATGCAGCAGTCCACAGCGGAATAGACAGGGGGACGGGGAGGAGAGCGGATATGAACGAATTGCGCAGTACGATTTACGAACTGCTTGTAAAGGCCGAAGAGACATACGGTACACGGGATGCCATTCGGTATAAGGTAAAGGATGCCGGAGAGGGCGGCAGGAAAGAGACAAAGATTGAGGCGAAGACTTACACACAGCTGAGGGAGGACAGCGAGCATTTCTCGGCTGCGCTGGCCAAGCTGGGAGAGCAGGGAAAACATGTCGCTGTTGTGGGCGCCACATCCTATGGGTGGATTACAGCGTATTACGGCATTGTAAACGGCGGCAGCGTGGCGGTTCCACTGGATGCGAACCTTCCGGCGGAAGATTTGTGTGAGCTGATTGACAGGGCGGATGTGACGGCGCTTGTGTATGACGGGACGAAGGTAAATGTGGCACAGATGGCGGCGGAGCGGTGCTCTGGGCTGAAGCATTTGATTGCCATGGAGGAGGCCGGGGTTTCAGGAGTGCTGTCCATGTGGGAGATGATTGCGAAAGCGCCGGCAGGAACCGGATATGAGCCGCGCCCGGAGGATCTGGCTACCATCATGTTCACATCGGGGACGACAGGAAAGAGCAAGGGCGTCATGCTGACCCACAGGAATCTGGCGGAGAATGCTACCGCCCTGGATATGGGATACGAGCCGGGAACCGTGCTTATGTCAGTGCTTCCCATCCATCATGCGTACTGTCTGAGCATGGATATCCTCAAGGGAACCTCCGTGGGGGCCGTAATCTGCATCAACGATTCCCTTCTGCGGGTTGCCAGAAATATCAAGCTTTTCGAGCCCAATATGATCCTGATGGTGCCGCTGATGGTGGAGACCCTTGCAAAGAAGCTGGAGGAGGCTGCCTTCATTCCGGCGCCTCTTGTCAAGGCGAAGGTATTCGGTAAACAGTTCCACACCATCTGCAGCGGAGGAGCGTATTTGAATCCGGCATACATTGATTTGTTCAAAAAGTATGGGATTACCATCCTGCAGGGCTACGGCATGACAGAGTGCGCGCCTGTCATCAGCACCAACTGCAACAGCGCCAGCAAAGCAGGCTCTATCGGGAAATGCATGCCGAACTGCGAAGTGAAGATTGTGGATGAAGAAATCTGGGTGAAGGGAACCAGCGTCATGCAGGGATATTACAAGATGCCGGAAGAGACGGCGCAGACGCTGGAGGACGGATGGCTGAAGACCGGTGACCTGGGGTATGTGGATGAGGACGGATTCCTGTTCCTCACTGGCCGCAGGAAGAACCTGATCATCACGCCCAACGGAGAGAATGTTTCTCCGGAGGAAATTGAAAATAAGCTGGGCGCAAACCGTCTGGTACAGGAGGTTCTGGTGCGCGACCGGGAAGGAGTCATCGAGGCGGAGATTTTCCCTGACCTGGAGTATGCCGCGAAGAAAAGGATCAAGGATGTGCAGGCAGAACTTCAGGCAATCATTGATGCCTATAATAAGACGGCACCGCTTTACAAGCGCGTCTTCAGCCTGAAGGTGCGTGATGTGGAGTTTGAGAAAAATACGACAAAAAAGATTAAACGGTTTTAAATGGCATAGCGTATAGATATTAACGGATAATAAAAGCCTGTTGGGAAACAGCATCCATGCAGTTATTTCCCGACAGGCTTTTTTATATTTGGCAAATATACTCGCGATTAGAAACATTTGCCAACGTAAATGTATAACGAGTGAGCACTTCTGCGATTCAGAACAAAAGAACAGCAAAAGAACAGCAAAAGATTGCGCTTACGAGTATAACCTGGCAAATGATTTTTGCTGTGAGTATAAAATATGTATTGACATGGAGCCGGGTTCAGGTGTTATACTCAGAGATATCGTCAGTTGCCAATCTGTTTAGGAATTGTCGGAAAATAACCGCTGCAACTTATTTAGGCAAAACCTCAGAAATACAATAAAACTCGCTATGAACTCGCAGTGGTTATTTGGAGACACTTCCTTATGACAGGATTATGGCTGACGGCCTTAAAGGCTCTGTCCCAACAGGGGCCTACAGAGAACAGGCTCGCCGTGGCGGGCGGAGGAGGTGTAAGTATGAACATACTCGTCATAGATGCCCAGGGCGGCGGTATCGGGAAGCAGCTGGTTTCCGCAATCAAAGAAAGCATTCCGGACGCGACGGTCACTGCTGTGGGGACAAATGTAATGGCTACCTCTGCCATGCTGAAAGCGGGAGCCGACAAAGCAGCCACGGGAGAAAATGCCGTTGTGGTGAACAGTAAGAGGGCTGATGTGATTGTGGGACCCATCGGAATCGTAATCGCGGATGCCCTGCTGGGAGAGATTACGCCGCTGATGGCAAAAGCCGTGGCACAGAGCGGCGCGAAGCGCATCTTAATTCCGGTGAACCATTGTGACAATATTGTAGTCGGAGTAAACGGATTAAACCTTGGGAAACTGATTCAGGATGTGATAAACGAGCTGCATAAAAGCTGCAGGTAGAGGGGCTGTCGGGAAATGGCATTTGTCCACAATTGTGATTTCTAACATATCACAATACATATTGTGGAAATGCAGTTATTTCCCGACAACCTCCTTCAAATCCTTTCAATCACGCAGCTGTGTGATTTCTTTTTTGCATCATATCCGATTCCTGCCAGAACGATCTCACCCTCATAATCCTGCAATACCGCCGGATAATTTCGTTCTTTTATCTGCCGGATCGCACCTTCGGAGGATTTGTTCCATTTCAGTTCCACCACAAGTGCCGGAAGCATTGATCTGCGCTTCGGCAGGTATACTACATCCGCGATTCCTCGCCCTGACGGAAGCTCTTCCACCTTCAGGTACTGGTCAATGGCGGCGATATATGCAAACTTGATGACGTACCGCAGAGCCTGTTCGTCATTGTAAAAAGTTGGCGCGTACTGCGTTTCGCGTATCTCTTCTATAGCCTTTGCCACTTCCGGCCCATTTCCTGCGATGGTGTCCTCCAAAAGCTTACCGGAACGGCCGAGCAGCTTCACCCATTTTGGGTTTGCGTTTGTGCCTTTCAGAAGCTTTCGAAACTCCATCCGCACTTCTTCATTGGGGATATGCGCCGTCCCATCCTCCTCGTGCCAGGTGAGGTACCCCAGGTGGATCAGCAGCGTCAGCACGTCGTCGCGGCTCTTAAAGGTCTCAAAATCGTTCTCGAAAAGTTCCGTGTCAACCTCTATTTCTTCTCCGGAAATCAATCGGGAGATTGTCTCCTGCAGCCCTTCGAAATCCATGTTGATATAGGTCATCAGCGATTCCGCCGCGGAAGTCCGGCGCCAGTAGGGGCGGCACTTCTGTTCCTGCATGGCGCACATCACGGAGTAAGGATTATAAACAGCCCCATATCCGGGAAAATCGTATCCGTCATACCACTGCCTGACTTCCCCGAAATCCATGCCGTATTTCCCACACAGTGATCGGACATCGCTTTCCGTAAAACCTGTGTATTCCACAAACCTGCCGGGATCTAAGATGGTTACTTCCCTGAAATCCGAGATTGCCGACTGGGAGCCGTCCTTCTTGATGGGCAGAATCCCGGTCATATAAGCTGCCGCCACAACCTTCGGCGTGAAATTGCTGTTCTTAAACCACTCCCGCAGGAGGCTCAGGTACTTCTTCTGTACCGCCGTATCCCCTTTCGCCTCCCGGATCAGGGCATCCCATTCGTCGATAATAAAAACAAACTCTTTCCCAGTTTTTTCCACGCAGCCTGTCAGGGCTTCCGTAAGGCCTTTCCCGTCCAGTTCCGGATAAGTTTCCGTCAGATCCCTGTAAACCTCGTCAGCAATCATATTGGGTACTTTTGAAAGCGGGATATCCATTCTCGTTGCCTCGGAAATAAAACCGGTGACATCCAGATGAATCACATGATATTGATTCAGATGCGTCAGATAGTCCTGTGCTCCCGCAATCTCCATGTCATCAAAGAGTTCACGGGAATCGCAGGAAGAATCGTAATACGCACACAGCATTTTTGCCGCATAGGACTTGCCGAAGCGCCTTGGCCTGCTGATGCAGATCAGTTTTCCTGTTGTACCTACGGTTCTGTTGACCAATGCAATCAGACCGGTCTTATCCACATATTCCGACTGCAGAATTTCCTGGAATCCTTTATTTCCCGGATTCAAATAGACCCCCATTGAAATCACCCCCGTATCCAAACGTCCTTTTGTTCAGTTTATGTCCGAACCCGACAAAAGTCAATAGCTTTTCTGATCGCAAATATCAATGACATTGCCCCGTGAAAACTAACAAATCGGGAAATCAGGGAAGACTATTATAAGATGGTTGTTGAAAAATATTTAAAAAGGCTATAATGAACACGAGGCACAGTTGAGGGCGAGGTGCCGCAGTATCATGCGGGGAACAACCTGGATTTTGTTCTATCATGATATTGGCGGAAAGGCAGAGAGTTTTAATGGT
Source organism: Lachnospiraceae bacterium UBA7188 (assembly GCA_002490995.1). Taxonomy (GTDB): domain Bacteria; phylum Bacillota; class Clostridia; order Lachnospirales; family Lachnospiraceae; genus Acetatifactor. The sequence goes on along the minus strand of DKVC01000133.1, from coordinate 58,788 downwards.
AAATATTGAAAGAAAAAGTTAATATTTGATATTTTGAATCTTTGCTTTTTGATATAAAATAGAAGATATCGTAATTCCATAAATCAGGCTTACAGTTCACATACTCCATATTTCGCCTGATGCCGGACAAAATCAGAAACCAGGCCGGAGGATAAAATGCATCACAGAAGAAAAATCAGTATCAAACAGAAACTGCTATGGGCATACGGCATTCTGGCATTGCTTCCCATGCTTTTGATTACAATCTATACGTATTTCCGTACCAGGGATATTCTGATAGAGCAGCTGAATGAGCAGCTGGCCAGAAAACTGGAACAGAATGTACAGATGATTGACAAGAAAATCGACAATCTGTATTATGTGTCCAACAGCTTCTTCATTGACAATCTTTTGTATAACTACCTGACGATAGATTATTCGGAACGCGGATATGAGGATTTATATTACTACGTGTGGACACAGCTGTCCAGAGTCCAGTCCCTCTATCCGGAGATAGAGCAGCTGTCGATCTACAGCACAAACGAAACACTTCCCCAGGACTATCTGTATTTCTACCTGCTGGACGGGGAGATGCTGGAGGACTGGAACAGGTATGCGGATGACAACGGGAACGATTTTCAGGCGGTGGTACTGGACTCGGAGCATATATCCTTTATCCGCAGGCTGAATCTGTATGAAAGCGGAAACTATGACCTGTTTCTCAGGCTGGATATCAAGAGCAGCGGGCTTTCCGATATCCTGCAGGATACAGGCAACGGGGTCAGCGTCCTGTGCGGCAGGCAGGGAAATGTCCTGGCCGTGGGAGGAAATGGGGATGTGCTGCAGGAATTGTTTCCCGGGCTCTCCGGCCGGCCTGGCGGCGCGGCGGATGCGCTTCTGGCGGAAATAGATTCGGACTGGCTCTCTCTGTCCAGGGAGACAAAATATTGCGGATTGCTGACGAACCTGGAGGATATGGAAATGCTGCACAAGCAGGCAGGGTATTCGGCATCCAGAGTCTTTATGGTATTTTTGGCCGCATCGGTGGTGGCTTTTGCGGTAATCTATGTTTTCAGCAGCTATTTTCATAAAAATGTACAGAATATTATTGACGGCGCAAGAGAGATTGGGGCGGGGAACCTGACGCATAAGATTTCCGCCACCGCTGCGGATGAGCTGGGGGAGGTGGCTCGGGAGATCAATCAGCTGGGGGAGAAGCTGGACGCGCTTATCGAGGACTCCTATAAAAAGGAAATTGCCAGAATAGACTCGGAGCTGAATCTGCTGCAGGAACAGATCAACCCTCATTTTTTGTATAACGCATTGTCGTCCATCTCATCTCTCGCCAAGAAGAACAGCGACAGCGATACCTGCCGGGCGATTCTGTGCCTGTCCGACTTTTACCGGATTTCGCTGAACAAAGGGAAAAAGATACTGACGGTGCGGGAGGAGATCCGGATGCTGGAGAGCTATCTTGAGGTGCAGAGGTTCCGGTTCGGAGATATGATCCATGTAGAGTACGAGTTGGAGGAGGAACTGCTGGATAAGGAGATCATCAAGCTGATCCTGCAGCCGGTGGTGGAGAATGCCATCCACCATGGCCGATATGATGATCAGGAGGAATTTCATATCGATATCAGGCTATTCTCCCATGCAGACCGTATGATATTTGCTGAGTTTTAATTTTAATAAGAAAAAGCATGTGGGAGTGCAGGAAATTGTGGTTGGCGACAAGGTGATTGTGGAGGCAGTGGTATGATTTGGGAAGGATATGAACTGGAGACGGGAATTTATAAGGGGTATGAATATGGAATCGTATTTCCGGAAAAAGAGGCGCCCGGGCATCCTTATGTATGGCGGACGGAATTTTTCGGGGCGTTTCCCAGTGTAGATCTGGCAATGCTGAAGGAGGGCTATGCGATTGTGTATTATCGGATTTCCGATATGTACGGCAGTCCCAAAGCGGTGGAGCTGATGGAGGCATTCCAGCCCTTTATACGGGAAAAATACGGGCTGTCCGCCCAGGCTGTCCTTTTCGGCTTCAGCCGTGGTGGGCTCTATGCGCTGCACTACGGGGCGAAATGTCCGGAACGGATAGCCGCTCTGTACCTGGACGCGCCGGTGGTGGATATCTACAGCTGGCCGGGAGGATGCTTTTCAGGGGAAGGCTCTCCAGAGGAATGGGAGGACTGCAGGAAGCTTTGGGGTCTGTCCCATGAAAATTATTTGGATACGGTGTATGGGGCAGTTGACAGACTGCTGACGTGGTCGGTGCCCCTGATCATAGTGGCAGGCGGAAAGGATGAGACAGTTCCCTGGCAGGAGAACGGCAGGCTTCTGCAGAAAGCTTACGAAAGGGGCGGCGCGGCATTTCAGCTGATTATGAAACCAGAGTGCGGGCATCATCCCCATAGTCTGGAGAACCCTTCCCCGGTGGTGAATTTCCTTCTGAAGAACAGAAATTATCCCACATGGGGAAATGCGCTTCGCATCAATGACCAGTCTAAAACCGGGTATCCCCTGACGTTGATTATTCACGACAGGGCACATCTGGAACTGGTGACAGAGGCGGAGCGGATTTTCGGGGGCAGATATCCGCTGGGATATGTGGGCACATCTCCCTGGCCCGGCTCCGTGACGAACCAGAAGACAATGCCGTATACGGAGAGCCAGAACGCCGCCCTGTATGATTTCCTGAGGGAGCAGATGGAAATCGGACAGGTGCTTTACGGACTGAGCATTGACGGGGAAGGACGGGACAGGGGCGAGAGCGATGGGAACCAGAGGGACAGGGGCAAAGGCGGCGGAGAAGAAAGTAGCCGGGATAAAAACGTTGGGTGCGGAAGCGGCCGGGATAGATTAGAAACATCTGATCATAACAGCGAATCGGATGATGCGTTTTTTACTCGGGTTTTTGGCAATTATTACGATGAAGAGGCCAAAGTAGTTCATATCAGGGATTTTTCGGTTGTTCTGCCTGTTATATACGAATATGAGGATGGTGAAAGATATTCCAGAGAGACATTGCCGTTATTTAAAGGCGTCTATTTTAATCATTCAATTGAAATCCCGGAAAAAAGAAAAAAATTATCCGGAAAACCTGTAGTTGCATTTCACTCTTACAAAGGCGGTGTGGGACGTATACTTGCCTTGACATCGCTGGTGAAAGAAATCAGTTCGATTTATGGAAATGAAAAAACGGTTCTGATAATCGACTCTGATCTGGAGGCGCCGGGATTAACCTGGACAATTGAAAAAAGCGGGCAGTTTCCTATCAGTTACCTGGATTTCCTGTCAATTATACGGACATATGGGAATGATAAAAAAACTGTTTCCAGGATCGCGGAATTGATGCAGCGGAATTTAATTTTTGTGGAGACAGAGAAGGAACGGGTTCAGCACTATTTTTTGCCGGCTTATGTGGAAGAAAGTCAATTGATGGAGCCATATGCACGGCCAGAGCAGATTTTGGATGTTTCAGAAGATATATTTTTGATATCCGAGGCTGTTTAAAGGCTTGGGGCGGCACTGAAGGCGGATTTGGTCTTGGTGGATTTGAGGGCAGGGATCAGCGAGATATCAGCCCCACTGTTATTTGATGCAAGAGTGGATAAATATTTTGTGTCATCTATGGAAAGACTTATTTATACAGACAGATGATTCATCGGAGGACATGAGGAAACTTTGTACAGACTGTAGAAGGAAAAAACAAGGATTTCAGGTTTGCAGATGCGGTTATCATACCGGTTTTGGCTACGGCGAATGATAAGAATATTAGCGCGGATATTAAGAAGTGTATTGATGAAGTAAGCTCGTATTTTGGCACAGAGAATATTGATGTGGAGGCATTTGGAAACTTTAGGTCTGCCATTAATAAATAGATGGAAGAAAATCATACGTCTGCGGAATGGGCTTCTGTTTGGAAGGGGCAGCTTTTAAAGATATTTCATAGTCGATTCCGCAGTATAAGGGAATTGAACACATATTTGGAAAGTTGCAACAAGAGCGTCATATTTTTGAGTGACGGTCTGGATGATCTGCAGAATTATGAAAGAAACGGGATGCGGAGTCATCTTACCGCAATACAGGCATTGATACAGAATGTGATCAAAGAACTGGATTATCTCAATCATCGTCATATGGGGCTGATGGTTTTCCTGCGCAGCTGAGAAAATGATAGAGATAAAGCAGGAAATGCCCAGAATATATGCCATTTTGCAGAAATTTAATGAGAGGGAACTACAGGAAAGAACCTTGCCGTTAGAGCTGGATAAAATTTCATTGTCCGTAGAGGAACTGGATCGGTTGGAGCGTCAGGGATTTTTGAAGATTTCAGATAAGAAGTATTATCTGTCAGAGATTATACGGCAGGCTTTGGGGTTCCGCTATAAAGTGGGAGCGAGACCGAAGGTATTGTCGTTGCTGATAAAGTAAGCCGAGGATAACAAAAGATGAGGATAATAGATTTGATCGGCCTGGGAGGGGACGTTTTAAAATTTTCTGCGGTTATTGTGATCCTGGCACTGGCTATTTGGGGAATCGCATATCAATATATCTACAAAACAGTGATGTATGGAAAGAAAAAATGTCCGTACGGAAGACGATTCCTTGTGGTGTTTAATGTCAGGGAGTGGAGGCGGAGGAAAGGTCATCCATCAGGTCTCCGTAGGATGTCTTTTCTAATAGGTCGTGCGCTCCCTGAGCTCTTCTTTGATTCTGCTGGGAGGAAAGCCTTTTTCCGCGACTATAATGCCTTTCCTGATATCGTTGTCACGGATGAAAGCCGGGTAGGAGTTTGCGTCGATACTGTTTCCGGGGAACACTTCCGCACAGACCGGATCCATGAGCTCGATGTCATGGGCATACAGGACGGACACATTGCGGCAGCCCCTGACCCGTGCCTTATATGAAAAATCCGACAGGTCGTTCACGCTGTTGGTATCCTGCCTGACAAAATGTAAACAAGTGTAAACGACAGAGTTTACATAATCAAATAAATGCAAAGCATAATTTCAAATTTTCCTTAAAGCATTATTCTGCAAAAAATCAGACGATCTCTATAGATTACCTTATAAATCTCACATTATGTATAACCTTAGCCCCAAATCCCGAATATATTCCGTTTATAGTACCCCTCTAAGCGAATTCTTGTAATTATTACTAAATTTTACATGTGCAATTTGTTGATAATTAACGAAAATGATTTATGTAAACATATACATATTGCAAAATGTAAACATGGTGATATAATGAGAATGTAAAAATTCAGTTTACATTTGGAGGGTTGCTATATGGAAAGGAAACAGAAGAGAACAATTGTATTGTGCGGAGCCGCCGCCGCAGTACTGATCGTCTTGACTATTCTGTCCCTGCTGGCGCCTCGCGGCGAGGATTTCCACAGAGAGAAATTGTCCGGAGTCCCGGAGGGGCAGCTGCGGACGGACGGGGCGGGCATCTACCTGCAGGCTGACGAATCCGGCGAGCCGATGCTCCTGGGAAGAGGAGAGGACGCGGGAGAGTGGACATTCACCGTGGATGAAAGCGGGGATTATTACCTGGGAGCCGGGTATATGGCTCTGGAGGGGAACGGGCAGGAGCTGGAGTTCGACATTTTGCTGGACGGCGGAAAAGCAGTGGATTCGGCGGTTACCCTGACCAGGACATGGACGGACAGCGGTGAGTTCAAGCGCACGGCTTCGGGGGATGAAATCCGTCCCACCCAGTTTGAAGCCAGTCTGTGGACGGAAGAGCCTTTCCGGCAGGCGAAGAAGGACAGGATCCGCCTGCATCTGGAAAAGGGGGAGCACACCCTGGCTGTGCAGGGTACCAGCCAATCCGGCCTTTTCCGGTATCTGCGGCTGTATCAGGAGGATATTCCTTCCTATGAAGAATATATTGCTCCTTATTCCGGCGCGGAGAGGGTGGCAAAGGATTTCTACATACAGATAGAAGGGGAGACTCCCTATATGAAATCTTCCTCCCAGCTGTATGCGGCATATGACCGTTCCAGCCCGTTTACGGTACCTTACCACGCAACCTGCCTCCGCTATAATACCATTGGGGGGGCGAACTGGTCAGACAGCGGGCAATGGATAGAATGGCAGTTCGAAGTGCTGGAGGACGGATTGTACCAGCTGGGGCTACGGAGTAGGCAGAATGAGAGCAAGGGACAGAGCAGCCTGCGCAGGCTGGAGATAGACGGGGAGGTTCCTTTTGCGGAAGCGGGAGGGCTGACCTTTGACTATGGCGTAAAGTGGCAGAGTGAATTCCTTGGAAGCGGGGATGAACCATGGCTGTTTTATCTGACGGCAGGAACCCACAGCCTGCGGATGGAAGTGGTGCTGGGCGAAATGGAACAGCTCATCGATCAGATGCAGGCTACCCTGCAGGAGGTAAACGCCCTGTACAGAGAGATCATCATGATAACCGGAACGGATCCGGATGCCTACAGGGATTACGGCCTGGAAACTGCCATCCCCGGGCTGGAGGATAAATTGGCATCCATCCTGGGTGAACTGAACGGCTATGTGGATTATCTGGAATCCCTGTACGGCAAAGGCTGTTATTCCTCCAGGATACTGACCCAGATGACTACACAGATTACTTCGTTCTGTGAGAAACCCTACACCATAGCCAAAAGACTTTCCGTATTTAAAACAAATATTGAGGCTCTGGCAGAGTGGGTGCTGGAATTTGAGATGCAGCCTCTGCAGATCGATTATTTGTATGCCGCAGGGGCGGGGGCTGAGGCGCCTGCCGCGGAAGGGAGCTTCCTGAGCAATATCGGGCATGGGATGAGGGCGTTTATGGGTTCTTTCTCCCATTCCTATGACGAAGTGGCGTCGGAAGGGGATGCGAAATCCGATGTAAGCCTGACAGTGTGGATGGGGAAAGGGCGCGACCAGGCGAACGTGATGAAACGTCTGATCGACTCCTATTTCACGCCGGAGACAGGGATCGCGGTCAACATCAGCCTGGTGGAGGGCGCGTTGGTAAAGGCTACGCTGGCGGGACAGGGACCTGATGTGAATATCTTTACCACCAGAGGGGAGGCCATGAATCTGGCGTTTCGAGGGGCTGTCGCCGAGCTGGGCATCATGGAGGGCTTTGACGGGCTGCGGCAGCAGTATGCGGACAGCGCGTTCGTGCCTTATGAATATAAGGGAAAGGTTTACGGCGTTCCTGAGACGCAGGAATTCTATGTCATGTATATCAGGACGGATATTTTTGAGGAACTGGGACTTGCCATTCCCAATACATGGCAGGAGCTGATGGCGCTGCTGCCGGTACTGCAGGCGAACAGCCTGTCCATAGGGCTGCCTTACGCAGACGGTTATGCCACGATGAACAACGGCATCGGCACTATTAACCTGTACCCGACCCTGCTGGCGCAGCTGGGGATAGATATCTATCAGGAATCTGACGGCATGATGGTTACCAACCTGATGATACCGGAAGCCTATGACGCGTTTAAGCAGTGGATCGATTTTTATGACCAGTACGATTTCAGCCTTTACAAAGACGATTTCAACCGTTTTAGGACAGGAGAGATGCCGGTGGTGATCTCCAGCTACAGCCTGTACAATAACCTGAATGAGGCGGCACCGGAAATTGCCGGGCAGTGGGTTATGACAGCGATCCCCGGAACGCCTCGGGGAACGGAGATCAACCGGGCCACAAGCGCCAGCGGCACCTGCAGCATTGTCCTGAGGGACTGCGACAATAAACAGGAGGCATGGGAGTTCCTGAAATGGTGGAACAGCGCGGAGATTCAGGAAATGTATTCCAAAGAGATCGAGTCGGAGCTGAGCACATTGGGGAGACATACACCTGCCAATCTGGAAGCGTTCCGTGAAAGCCTGTGGAGAGACGACGAGAAAGAGATGCTTTTGGAGCAATGGAAGAACGTTGTGGAGGTGCCGGAGATTCCGGGAGGGTATTATGTGTCCAGAAATGTGGACAATGCCTTCAGGCAGGTATATTACAATGGCGAGAATGCCAGAGACACGTTGAACTACTGGATGAGTGCTGTAAATGAAGAATTGATCCGCAAACAGTCCCAGCTGAAAGTCAGGGAGGGAGACTAACTTATGGAGACAAAAAAGAAGAGAAAAAACAAAATTTTGACATACTTTATCACCTATAAGACCAGCTGGCTGATGATGCTTCCCTATCTTATCTTTTTTATGATTTTTACGATCCTGCCGGTGGTGGCATCCATCGTCTTGAGCTTTACGGATTATGATATGGTCCAGAGGCCGGTGTTTGTAGGGCTGGAAAATTATTTCCAGATTTTCCTGAACGACGAATATTTTATCGTAGCCCTGACGAATACGCTGGTCTTTGCCATCATCATCGGGCCGTTAAGCTATGTGATCTGTTTCCTGATCGCCTGGATGATCAACGAGCTGAAGCCGATGGCAAGGGCTTTCGTGACGGCCCTGTTCTACATTCCTACCATTGTAGGCGCGGCAGGCTGGAGCGTCTGGCGCCTGATCTACAGCGCCGACCAATATGGGCTGATCAATGGTTTCCTGATGAAGTGGGGATTTATCAACGAACCCATAGGATGGCTTACGGACGAGGCGTATATTATGCCGGCGCTCATCATCGTACAGCTCTGGATGAGCATGGGAATCAGCTTCCTGACCTTTATCGCCGGGTTCCAGAATGTGGATAAATCGCTGTACGAGGCGGGCATGATGGACGGCGTGAAGAACCGTTTTCAGGAGCTTTGGTACATAACCATCCCTTCTATGGCGAACCAGATGGTTTTTGCCATTGTCATGCAGATCATAAACTGCTTTGCCGTAGGCGAGGTGTCATCCGTCCTGGCAGGGCTGCCGAGTACCGGATACGCGGGTGAGACCATCGTGACCCATATCATGGATTACGGAAATCTCAGGTATGAATTCGGCTATGCCTGCTCGATGGCTGTGGTGCTGGTGGTAATGATGCAGTATTGCAAAAAGCTTGCAACCTGGCTGATCGGCAAAATGGGGCATTAGGAGGTGCTGGAATGAAAGAGAAAAAACAGGTAAAGAAGTTCGCCATAGGAAAAAAGAAAATGGGGATGGACAACAGACGCTCCAAGATCGGAAACGGCTTCGTGATCTTCCTCCTGCTGCTGTTAGGGGCATTTATGGCATTTCCTCTTTATTATACGCTGATACAGTCCCTGAAGCCATCGGAAGAGCTGTTCCAGTTCCCGCCCAGGCTCTATGTGATCCGGCCTACCACGGAGCATTATTCGGAGCTGTTCCAGCTGATGTCCAATATGTGGGTGCCTTTCAGCAGATATCTGTTCAATACGCTGCTGGTGACCTTGACAGGTACGGTTTTACATATTATTTTCGCCGGAATGGCGGCCTATCCTCTTGCAAAGCATGATTTCCCGGGACGGGACGGGCTGTTTGCCATCATCCTGCTGGGCCTGATGTTTGTGGGACAGGTGACGTTCCTTCCCAGCTTTATCATCATCGCCAAGCTGAACATGCTGAATACCTATTGGGCTTACATATGTCCCTGTATCGGTTCGTCCCTGGGCCTGTTCCTGATCAAGCAGTTTATCGAGCAGATACCTGACGCCCTGATAGAAGCGGCCAGGATAGACGGGACGAAGGAATGGAGGGTCTATTTCCAGATCGTAATGCCGAATATCAAGCCTGCGATCCTGACGGTGTTCATTTTCCAGTTCGTCAATATCTGGAACGGCCTCTCCAAGGAGATGGTCTATGATGAGCAGCTGAAGGTGGTGAAGGTGGCATTGGAGCAGGTCAGCGCATCCAATGCATATGCCAGGATGGGATCCGGCATGGCCGGTTCGGTGCTCCTAATGATTCCGCCTATCGTTGTATTCATCCTGATGCAGAGAAACGTGGTGGAGACCATGACCTTTGCGGGAATGAAGGATTGAGCCGGTGCGCAATGGAACCGGATAACAGCAACGAACGAATAGTCCGGCTAAGAAATGTGACGAGCTAAATGAAAACAGCGTCTGCCCAAATTCTTTGCCAATGTCCGGGTGCTGGGCGGGGCAGATGCGGAACTAAAATAGGAGGCAAAAATGCGTAAAATAAAGACTTGCGGGATAGCGCTGTGCCTGGCTGCGGCAATGTTTGCGGGCGCGGATATGAAGGCTGAAGCCCAGTCGAACTTTAACAGCTATTCCTATGACGAATGGGACGGGTCCGTGGAAGCGCCTGCCAGCTATCAGCCGGTGATGGTGAAGAACGGTTTTGAGATCGGAGCCGGCCCCCTGAATACGCCGCAGGATTTCTTCATGGACAAAGACGGGCATCTGTACGTGGCGGATACCGGAAATAACCGGATCCTGGTCCTGGACGCGGAGCTGGAGCTTCTGGAAATCATGGAAACTGTCCGTATGAACGGGGAGGAGGTGCCGTTGACGGATGTGGAGGGAATGTATGTGACGGAGGATCATGTCCTGTATGCATCCCAGACACAGTCCGGCCGTATCCTGATCATCCGGGACGGGGAAGTGACGGGCATCATAGAAAAACCGGTGAGCAATCTGATCTCGGATGATTTTATCTTCGCGCCTACCAAGATAGGCCTGGATATCTACGGAAGGGTTTATGTACTGTCCAAGGGCTGTTACAGCGGGCTTCTGCAGTTTGATGTGGACGGCAGCTTCATGGGCTTCTTCGGGGCCAATAAGGTGGAGGTCACCGCCCAGGTAGCGTTCAATTATATGTGGAAGAGCATTCTCTCCGATGAGCAGAGGGCGGCTATGACCAGTATCCTGCCCATTGAGTATTCCAATATCGACTGCAGCGAGGACGGTTTTGTATATACCTCCACGGTGGGGACCCAGCTTCCCAAGAGCCAGATCAAGAAGCTGAACCCCTTGGGGAACAATACCTATTTTGCCCTGGGCAACGCGGAATTCAATTTCGGGGATGAGGAATTATCTTATAAGAAAGGCAAGGCCAATTATCCGTCCTTCATTGATGTGAAGGCAAATGAGAAGGGATTCATTTTTGCCATCGACCTGACCAGCGGCAGGATTTTCGAGAGGGATCAGGAAGCGAACCTGGTGGCAGTGTTCGGAGGCATGGGAAACCAAACGGGAACCTTTTCCACGCCGGTAGCCGTGGACGTCTACGGGGACAGGGTATATGTGCTGGACAGACTGAAAAACAATATAACGGTATTTGAGCCTACAGAGTACGGCGCGCTGGTGGAAGAAGCCATCTGTACTTATGGGGAAGGCCGCTACGATGAGGCTTCCGGGCTCTGGATGCAGGTGCTGGCCAGAAACGCGAATTCCAAGCTGGCATATAACGGGATAGGCAAGGCCTTCACCCAGGGAGAGGAGTATACCGACGCTTTACAGTATCTGCGTTACAGCGGCGACAAATACAGTTACTCCAAAGCCTTTGGCAAAAACAGACTGGTGGTGGTGAGGCGCTACGGCCCCTATGCCATCGTGCTCATCGTCTGTGTGGCAGCGGCTTTATCGGTGAGAAAACGGGTTGTAAGGAGGAAAAAGAAATGAAAGAGAAAAAATCGGCTACGAATCCTTTCTATACGATAATGCATCCTTTTAACTGCTCCTATGATATCCGTTTTAAAGAAAAAGGAAATGGGGTCCTTACCATCATTATTCTGGCGGTGTTTTTCCTGACTTCCATATACCAGCGCCAGAGTACGGGATACATATTCAACGACAACAAGCTGAGCGAGCTGAATGTATTCGTACAGTTTATCAGCGTGATCCTTCCCTTCGTGCTCTTTGTGACAGCCAACTGGATCGTGGCGATCCTGATGAACGGGACGGGAAGATTTCGGGATATCTGGATTTACGGGGCATATTGCTGTATCCCTTTTATCCTGGGCAATATCGTGTCCGTATGGCTGAGCAATATATTGGTGATGGAAGAGCCCTTCGGGGGCTATGTACAGATAGCCGGCGCGACCTGGAGCCTGGTCATCCTGTTTATCGGGCTTATGATCATGCACGAGTACGGTTTTACCCAGAATGTTTTCAGCTGTATCTGCACCATATTAGTCATGTTCATCCTGCTGTTCCTGATCATGCTGGTGGGGAACCTGGCGTCAGATTTATATGGTTTCGTGATGACCGTGGCAAAAGAATTGATATTCCGGATGAGCTAGGAGGTGTTGGATGTGAAAAACAATAAGATCAAAATAGGGAAGCTCCTGGTAAAGGGATTGGCCTGTGTGGCGATGGTGGGCCTGTTTATCGGTTTTGTGGGATACCTGAACAAAGCCGCTGAGGAAGAAACCGCAGAAGAGATGACATGGAAGCCGGAAGCGGTGCAGGGTATCCCGGAGGGATGGGAACTTGTTTCCGAGAATCAGAAGCTGGAGTTATATTTTGAACCGTCTCTTGCACAGATTAAGGTAAAGGATAAAGCTACCGGGGCGGAATGGCTGAGCAATCCGGAGAATGCCGCAGAGGATCCGGTAGCCTTCGGCCAGAATAAGACCCGTATACAATCCCTGCTGGAGCTTTCCTATGTGGATGCCCAGAGCAATTTCTTTACCGCGAACAGCTTTGCCGATTCGGTGCAGGCGGATACTTATACCTATGAGTACCGGGATAACGGAGTCTATCTCAATCTGCAGTTTGCGAAACAGGGATTCGAGGTTCCGTGCTTTTTCGGAATCCAGGAGGACCGCTTTGTGGCAAGGATTCTCAGCGAGCAGATACAGCAGCATGGGAACCTGCAGGTGGCAAGCATTGTATTTTTACCCTACTTTGGTTCCGGCTCCATGGAGGAAGAGGGATATATGCTGGTGCCGGACGGCTCCGGGGCATTGATTTATTACAACAATCAGAAGCAAACCTACCAGCCCTATTCCCAGAAGGTGTACGGAAGGAACCTTGCGCTGAATGTGCAGAACAATATACTGGACACCCAGGATGCCACCATGCCTGTGTTCGGGATACAGAAAGGACAGGACACGCTGCTGGCAGTGATCACGGAAGGGGAGTATCAGGCTGAGATCAAGGCTGAGATTGCCGGCAGGGTTACCGGAACCAACGCGGTATATACCAATGCCCTGTTTATGCAGAGCGAGAACAACACGCTCCTGTCCGGCAGTGACAATGAGGAGTCGGTGGTCATGTTATCTCCGCAGCATAATCAGTTCCCGTACTACGAAGTGTCTTATTTCTTTCTGGAAGAAGGTTCTGGATACAATGGGATGGCATCCCGCTATCGTCAGTATCTGATAGAGGAGAAGGGGATGCGGCAGGCTGCCGGGGAAGGGCAGAAGAGCATGAACCTGACATTCCTTGGGGGAGTGGAGGTAAGCAAGACTTTCCTGGGAGTGCCGTATCGGGCGGTGCAGAAGCTGACCTCCTTTGCCGAATTAAAGGATGCCACGCTGGAGCTGAGCAAGGAAGCGGGAAGCTCTTTCCAGGTGAATATGCGCTATCTGGAAAAAGGCGGTTCCATGAGCAAGATGCCTACGAAGCTGACCTATGACGGCGCGTTGGGAGGCAAGAGCGGTTACCGTTCCATGGCAAATGCCATGTCGGAAGCGGGGATATCCTTTTATCCCATATATGACACCGTGACCATCCGGAAATCGGGAAACGGATATCGGGATTACCAGGGAGTCAGAAACGTATCAAAATCCGCTTCTACGCAGTATGAGTACCTGCTCACTTCAGGAGACAGGGATACGGGAAAAAATACCTATTATCTGGTTTCTCCGCAGTATGAGGAGAAGATCATGAATTCCCTGCTGCAGAGCGCGGAAAAGAACGGCGTGGCGAATCTGGGGCTGACCGGTATTTCCAACCGCATGTACGCCGACTACAGATCGGACAGCATTTCCGATAATGAGACGGGCGAATGTTGGGAGAAGGCCCTGGAGACGGCGGCAGGTTCCACGGAAAGCCTTCTGCTTCAGGGGGCATACGCATATGCGTTTCCCTATGCGGATGTGATTACGGATGTGCCTGTGTTTTCCAGCCAGTTTGACGTGGAGGACGAGGCAGTGCCCTTCTATCAGTTGGTGGCAGGCGGATCCGCAGCGCTGTACAGCGCTCCCATAAATGAAAGCGGCAATATGAGGGAGATGCTTTTGAAATCTGTGGAGTATGGCGTCAGCCCTACTTTCCTCCTCATGACGGCGCCAAGAGACGCCCTTCAGGACACGGAATACCAGAAATATTACGCTCTCTGTTGGGCAGATTGGGAGCAGGAGATAAAGGATGTCCTCACGGAGTTAAAGGCTCTGGACGGCGTGCTCGGACGCAGGATTGTCAGCCATGAAAAGGTGGGAGAGAAGGTCTATGCCACAGCCTTTGAAAACGGCGATATTGTCTATGTGAATTACGGACAGGAGGATGTCGATGTGGGTCAGGCCATGGTTCCAGCCTGCGGGTTTGCCCGGAAAGGAGATAAGTAAATATGAAAAAGAAGATGATTCCTTATTATCAGAAAAAGAAGATTTACGGTTTCCTGTTTATCACGCCCTGGCTGGTGGGATTCCTGCTCTTTTTCGTAGTCCCCTTTGTGCAGTCCTGTCTCTACGCGTTTCAGGATCTGTCACCCGCGCCGGAAGGGATGGCCGGCGAATGGATCGGGTCATTTAATTTCTCCTATGCGCTGTTTCGGGATACAGAATTCCTGATCCAGTGCGCCGGTTCCCTGAAGGATCTGGTGACCGTGCCGTTGATTCTGGTATACAGCATCTGCTTCGCTCTGCTTTTGAAGAAGGAATATGTAGGGCGGACTACGATGAGGGCAATTGCATTCCTGCCCGTCATCATCGGCTCGGGTGTATTGATGGACATCCTGAAGACGGATGTCTTCTCTACCGGGGTTAAAGGCGCCGAGACGGCAACCTTGTTCTCAGGGAGCGGGCTTACCGGTTTGTTTACGGCAATGGGATTATCCCAGGACATTATCGGATTCATCAATAATACCATAAGCAAGATTTTTGACCTGACATGGCGTTCCGGCGTACAGATATTGCTTTTCTTGGCGGGGCTTCACAATATTCCGGGCTACGTTTATGAGGCGGCGGATATTGAAGGCGCCAACGCGCTGGAGCAGTTCTTCAAGATTACTCTGCCCATGCTGACTCCCATGATCCTGCTGAATATTGTATACAGTGTCATCGACATATTCTCGGATTTCGGGAATACCATCATCAAGATGATTTACGACATGGCATTTACCAATATGCGTTTCGGCTATTCCAGCGCTTTGTCCATTTTGTATTTCCTTATGATAGGAGTGGTTCTGGTGATTGTATATCTGGTGATGAAGCGCTTTATCGTACAGGCGGACGATTAAATATGGAGGGTGTAAGTTTGGGGGTAAACGTCCCAATATCGAAAATAATGCCCGCAGCGGCGGGCATGGAGGTGTAAATATGAATAAGATGCAGCATATGAAAGAAAGCTTCTTATACCGATTTAAGACAGGGAAATGGATCGGACCCATCGCGCGGTACGCCATTCTGATCCTGCTGGCGTATCAGCTGCTTTATCCGGTTCTCTACATGATAAGCGCTTCCATCAAGGCTCCCATCGATTCTTATGACCCCAGCGTCATATGGATACCGAAGCATTATTCCGCGACGGGCTTTACGGATGCGTTCAAGACCATGAAATACCTGGACGCGCTGTTGCGGAGCCTTTTGATCGGTCTGGGCTGCGCGCTGCTGGACGTGGCTTCCTGCGCGTTGGCGGGATATGGGTTTGCGAGATTCAAATTCCCGCTGAAGAATGTATTCTTTGTCTGTGTAATCCTGACACTGATCGTGCCCACCCAGACAATCATTCTGCCCTATTACATGAATATGAGATATTTCGACCCGCTGGGAATCATGACGCTGATCTCCAAGGTCACGGGAAGCGAGACGATGATCAACCTCATCGGGAACAACCTGGCGTTCTTCATTCCATCCGCGCTGGGTTCAGGGATCCGATCCGGTTTGTATATCTACATATTCAAGCAGTTTTTCGAGGGAATGTCGGCCGCTTTGGAGGAATCCGCCTATGTGGATGGCAGCGGTCCCCTGAGGACGTTCACCCACATTATGCTGCCCAATGCAAAGAATGCCATCATAACCGTATTCCTGTTCTCTTTTGTGTGGCATTTCAATGATTATTATCTGTCTAAGCAGCTGTTGGGAACCTCCAAGAGGACGCTGATCGTGGCGTTGTCTTCCCTTAGGATGGACTTGGCCGCGGTGATAGGCGGGCAGACAGAATTCGACCCCATAAGGGTCCAGACCAGGATCCAGGCAGGATGCCTGTTGGTCATACTTCCGATGTTTTTGCTGTACATAGTGACCCAAAGGAAGCTTGCTGACAGCATAGAACATATAGGTATCAAATAAAGAAAAGGAGAGGTTAAGATGAAAAAGAAATTTTTAGCAACAGCAATGGCAATCGTGTGCACACTGTCCCTTGCAGCCTGCGGCGGAGATCCCGGGAATGGGGATAAGAAGCCGGGAAGCAGCAATCCCGGCGGAAATGCCGCCGGCGAGGATCAGAGCAGCGCTGGAGAAAATGACAGCCAGGAAAGCGGCGGCCAGGAGAGCGGCAGCCAGGAAAGCGGCGGAGAAACAGCCAGCGCGCTGCCGGATACCCTGGAGAATGCCGATCTGGTCATCGTCTGGGACATGACGGAAGAGGCGTGGAACAAAGAAGTGGAGGACAGGAAGGCAGAGGGAAAGGAAGCCTTTAATCTGGTATGGTCCACCAAGCAGGCTTTTGAGGAAAAATACGGAGGAAAGGTAGAAGTGATCGGCGTAGGCTGGGGCGAGCAGCAGGAGACGGTAATCTCTAAGGTCAATGCCGGCGAGGTGTGCGACCTGGCCCAGGCCCATGACCAGAATTACCCCACCTACGGAGCCAAGAAGGTGATGCAGGATATTTCACAGTATGTCGATGTAAACGATGATTTCTGGTATGACAGCATAACCCAGGCGTTCACCTTCGGCGGTGTGCCCTATGCCGTAGGCGCAAGCGCTTCTCCTGTTGTCATCAGCTACAATAAGACACTGTTTGACCAGATGGGTATAAAGACGCCCATGGAGTATTTCAAAGAGGGAAACTGGACTTGGGATACCTTCCGTGAGGTTGGACTGCAGCTGACCGGGGATACGGACGGAGACGGCGTCAACGATATCTACGGCTTTGGCTGGTGGGACGGCATTTATACCCAGATCCTGGCTACCGATGGCATCACCAGCATTAACTATGCCTCCGCGGACGGGGTGTCGAGCAACTATACCACGCCCCAGGCGACAGAAGCTTTCACTTTCCTGCAGAATGCCTATACCACGGACAAATTCATGATGATTCCCGACGGCGATAAATTCGTCAGCGATTTCAAGAGCGGCAAGCTGGGCATGACCTGCGAATATGGCTTTGCGGCGATGACGGTATATGACTGCGATTATGAGATCGAATGGGCTCCCATGCCAAAAGGCCCTTCCGGGCAGGATTATGACTGCGGAGGCGCCCTCACAGGCTTCTCCATTCCTGTGACCAGCAAGAATCCTGAAGGCGCGGCAGTCTTTATCAGAATGGCGTATGAGCTGCAGCACGCCTTTGAGGAGAAGGATCAGATCGAAAAGTACGGCCAGGAGCAGGTTGACCTGATGAACACCCTGAAAGAGCACATCAAGTTCTCGCCTATCGGCATTGAGAAGTACTGGGATGCAAACTGGACGATCCATTCCGGACTGATCGAAGGTACGCCGGTGAGCACTTTCGCCACCAACGCGGACGAGCAGATCAAGGAAGGCGCGACTATCACCCTTGGGAACTGAGTCCCATTGTAGTAAGGTTTCACCCTATCAGCTTTTTTATATAACCCTAAAGTGCGGCCGCTCATATTGTTTTCTGTGGGCGGCTGCAGAGTGAAACTGAGAGGTGACGATATGAAAAAAAGAATCTTTTTCCTGTTATTGACATCCTGCCTGGTGACAGTCACCGCATGTTCAGGGCAGGAGCCGGATGGTGCTCGGAATTCGGAGCAGGGCAGTCTTGAGGGGCAGGAAACGGACAGCGCCCGGAATTCGGGACAGGGAAGCCTTGAGACGCAGGAGCCGGATGCGTCTGAGGATCTGACAATAAAAGCGGCAGAGGAAAGCGAGGCAGAGAATGTGGGGCAGTATGAAAGTGTTCCTTACCGCCTTTACCCTACTTCCGATGATGCGTGGGTTGGCGATGTAATGCCGATGGCGGATGAGAATGGGCTTCAATTGTATTATTTGTATGATACGGATCATAACGGAGCAGGATACCATCCGATTTATAAGTTCTCCACCACAAATTTTTATGAATACAGAGATGACGGGCTGGCGGTTCCTTTCGGCGCATCAAGCGAAGACCCGGACCTGGCTATCGGCACGGGGAGCGTACTGAAGGCTCAGGACGGAAAATATCATTGCTTTTATACGGGACACAATGATTCCTTCCCAGAGAAGGGGCTTGACAAGGAGTGTGTGATGCACGCTGTCAGCGAGGACAATGTGAACTGGACAAAGATTCCGGAGGACACCTTCTATGCCGCGGAGAATTATTCCGGGGATGATTTCCGGGATCCTTATGTATTCTGGAATGAGGAGGAGGAGTGCTACTGGCTTCTGATTGCCGCCAGAGAGGAGAGCCTGGGGGGCGTGGTGGCCCGGTATACTTCCACGGATCTCTCTCAGTGGGCCTTGTGCGATCCTCTCTATGCGCCGGAAAAGCAGTATATGCTGGAGTGTCCCGATCTGTTCAAGATGGGGGATCACTATTATCTCTTCTACAGCTGGGATATGGTGACCTATTATGCCATGGCCGATTCGATTTATGGGCCCTTCACTGAGCCGGAGAGAAATGTGCTGGATGGCACGGGCTTCTGCTTTTATGCGGCCAAAACGGCAGAGTATGAAGGGAAGCGATATCTCTGCGGATGGGTGGGGCGTAAGCCGGAGCCTCAGGATACGGGAAACTATAACTGGGCGGGAAGCCTGCTGATCCATGAACTGGTGCAGAAGGAGGACGGCACCCTGGGGGTGAAGGAGCCTTCTGGGCTGGAGGAATACTTTACGGAAATAGCAGAGCCTGCTCTGGCGGGGACATTGGGCAATGCACAGGCCCAGGAGGGCGGCTATAAGCTGTCTGCCGGTTCGGATGAGACGGCTCTGGCGGACTTCGGCATGCGGGAGCCCACGGCTCTTGTGGAATGCACGGTTTCTTTGGGGAAGGACGGATATGCGGGCTTTGCCTTCGGCATGGGGCAGGAATATGAAAAATATACGGGACTGGTCTTGGATGCGAAGAACAATTCCATCCATTATGAGGGCTGTGTACTTTCCAGGATTCCTTATGTGGAGCCGGTGATCTCCACGGATTTTATCTTCGAACCGGATAAGGAATATCATGTGAAGCTGGTGATGGAGAATGAGATCGTGGTTCTCTATATAGACGAGACCAAGGCGCTGAGCAACCGGATCTATAAATCCGTGGACGGGGCGCACTGGGGCATTTTTGCAAATGATACGGATGCGGTATTCAGTGATATCGTTGTCAGGAGTCCGGCGGCCAGGTAAGGCGGCCGGATAATCTGGTAAATAAAGTTAACTTGTCGCGGGAAAGTCGTTATCCCGGTTTGCCGGGAGGTGTAGGGAAGCCGCTGCCGAAAGCCCGGCGCGGACGAGAGTGAATCCCGTTTTTCGCGGAGCGGATAATGAACCTGCTGCCGGAAGCCCGTACTGCACAGGACCGAACTCCGGTTTGGGCAGAACGGGCAGAGGCTTGCTGTTAAGTATCGGGAGTTTCCGGCTGTGCAGCGACTTCCGAGAAGCAAGGAGCTGTCTCACGGAAATCAACCTCCGTACCCAGGTAGATGGTTCCGGCGAGGGTGTCGGGATTCTCTATTTTACGGAACAGAAACTGTGCGGCGCATGTACCTAGCTTTCCGCAGGGAATGTGGACGGTGGTAAGGCTGTTCATAAGGTGGTTCATGGAAGGGATACCATCGAAGCCGCACACCATCACATCCCCGGGAACCTGGATGTCCAGCTCTGCCAGTGACTGGATGAGAGCCATGGCCAGCACGTCATTGGCACAGAAAAAAAGCTGTGGCATGTGTTCCATTTTCCGCAGCTGTTCCGTGATCCAGCCCTCCCGGCTGTAGAAAGCGTCGTCGTCGATGAGATTGTAGGGGCCGGTTTCCACGCCGTACTCCGCGGCAGTCAGCAGAAAGGACTCGTAGCGCTCGCGGAAGCTGATGCAGTGGCGGCAGTCGCCTACGAAACCCATGGAGACTAAGCTGTACTTCCGGCAGAGGGCGGAAAGCATCTGGCAGGTGCTGCTGCGGTTCTCCATCAGCAGCAGGGGACAGTTCAGATCCAGGGAGTGGAAATCAATGCAGGCATCAATGAACAGCACCGGGATTCCCAGGGAGCAGACCAGCCTGCTGTACTCCGGATGGAACAGTTCCAGGCAGACGATGGCCGCTGTCTGGTTTTTATTCAGATTGGGCGGGAGGCTTAAGGAATCGATGTCCTGGTCCGTAATGCTGTGGAGGGTGAGGGAATATCCTTTAAAGCGGATTTCCTGTTCCAGCTGGGTGATGATACCGGAGCCGATGTGGAAGGCATCGGGGGTAAGGTGCATCAGGAAGGCAAAGCTTTTTATCTGCTGGGAGGGAGCCTGCGTATTGGGGCGGGAAGCCGCACTGGCATATTTATAATTCATTTCCTGGGCTTTTTTCAGCACCAGGGCTCTGGTTTCGGCAGAGACATTGGGGGAATTGTTCAATACTTTAGATACCGTGATGCGGGAAAGGTTCAGGGCATCAGCGATATCCTGGATGGTAACTTTTGTTTTCATAAATATCTCCTTCGTGGGGAATAAACTGATTCTATACTAGCTGATTTTGGAAAAGAAAGCAAGTGTTTTAGGAGGATTTCTATGGTAAGCCAGACTTTGCGGGAAGCGAGAAAGTATGAAGAGACAATGGAAAAGGGGATCCGGGAGGAGGAGCGCCCAATGTTTCATCTGTGCCCCAGGGTGGGGTGGATGAACGATCCCAACGGTTTTTCCTTTTACAAGGGCGAGTATCATCTGTTTTATCAATACTACCCTTATGATTCCGTGTGGAATCAGATGCATTGGGGGCATGCGGTGAGTAAGGATCTGCTGCACTGGGAATATCTTCCCGCGGCTCTTGCACCGGATGTTTCTTATGACAAGGACGGGTGTTTTTCCGGAAGCGCCATGGAACTGCCAGACGGCAGGCAGCTGCTGATGTATACAGGAGTGGTGAAGGAACCCCGGATCGACGGCAGTTTCAAGGATATTCAGACACAGTGTATCGCCGTGGGAGACGGCCGGGATTACGAGAAAGATTCCCGGAATCCGGTACTGGATGCGGAGGATCTGCCGGAAGGGGGCAGCAGGAATGACTTCCGGGATCCCAAGGTGTGGGCGGCGGAGGACGGGACTTATCGTTGTGTCGTGGGAAACTGTACGGAGGACCATGACGGCAGGATTCTGCTCTACCGAAGCGAGGATGGGTTCCGGTGGGAGTTCGTCAGCATTCTGGCGGAAAATAAAGGCAGGTTCGGCAGGATGTGGGAGTGTCCGGATTTCTTCCGGTTGGACGGGAAATATGTGCTGCTCACCAGTCCCCAGGACATGATGCCCAAGGGCTTCGAGTATCATAACGGAAACGGGACGCTGTGCCTCATCGGAAGCTACGACCAGGAGAAGCATGTCTTCCTGGAGGAGCGGGATCAGGCGGTGGATTACGGCATTGACTTTTATGCGCCCCAGACCCTGCTGGCTCCGGACGGCAGGAGGATCATGATCGGCTGGATGCAGAACTGGGATACCAGTAATCTGCGGGATAAGAAGCATGCCTGGTTCGGGCAGATGAGCCTTCCCAGGGAACTGTCCATAGAAAACGGCAGGCTGATCCAGAAGCCGGTGCGGGAACTGGAGAGGCTGCGCAGCGGGGAAGTGCGCCATGAGCATGTGGTTATTGAGGGTACGTCTTCGCTGCCAGGGGTGAGCGGGAGAAGGATCGATATGGAACTGACGCTCCATGTGGATGAGGCACTTGGGGGAGAGAAGGGGCTTCAGAAATTTGCCCTCCGATTTGCACAGGATGAGGTGTGTCATACCGCAATCAGTTTCCGGCCTCATGAGTCCCTGCTGAAGATCGACAGGAAGTTCTCAGGATCCAGGAGGGCGTTCATCCATCAGCGCAGGAGCCTGGTCCAGGTGAGGGACGGGGTGCTGAAGCTTAGGATCATTCTGGACCGGTTCAGCGCCGAGGTATTTGTGAACAATGGGGAACAGGTGCTCAGCCTGACGTTTTACACGGACCAGTCCGCGGAGGGGATCTCTTTCTATGCGGATGGACAGATTGTGATAGATGTGGTAAAATATGATTTGAGCTGAAAAGAAATAAGGAGTGCAGATGGTTTCGTTGGTGAATACATACTGCAGACTGCAAGGATTTACAGGGATGCTAAGGAAGTGTCTACGATATTTCCTAAACAGAATCAGGAGGTGCTATGGCAGATCGGGTTACCATACAGGATATTGCAGATGCCCTGGGCGTATCGAGGAATACGGTTTCCAAGGCGATCAACAATACCGGCATATTGGCGGAGTCTACCCGTGAGAAGGTTTTGAACAAGGCCCGGGAAATGGGGTATAAACAGTTTTCTTATCTGAATATGACAAGCTTCAGCAAGGCGGAGCAGCGCAGCGCCAGGGTGAGCATGGGGGAGGTGGTGCTCTTTACCACCGGATTTATAGGGGATCTGCACTTCTCATCCACCATGCTGGATAAATTTCAGAACGAGATATCCCAGCTGGGCTACAGTTTTACCATGCATCGGATCAGGGAGGAGGAGATAGAGGCGCTCAGCCTGCCAGCTTCTTACGACAGGGAGCGGACGGTGGGGATCCTGTGCATCGAGATGTTCGACAAGGATTACTGCGCCATGCTTTGCGGGCAGGATGTGCCGGTGCTGTTTGTGGACTCCCCGGTCTTTGGGTGCAGGGAGCCCTGGAAGGCCGACTATCTCTATATGGATAACCAGTCGGGCATCCACAGCTTCGTGGCGGAAATGGCAAGGCGGGGGAAGAAGCGGATCGGCTTTATCGGAGAGTATATGCACTGCCAGTCCTTTTATGAGCGTTTTATGGGATACAGGAACGCAATGTATTTATCCGGGCTGCCCTGCAGGGAGGAGGACTGTATCCTGGGCAACAAAGAGGGCGTCAGGAAGCCGGATTCCACGGTTTACCAGGAATACCTGGCGGAATGCCTCGGCGTCATGAAATCTCTGCCGGATGTGTTTATCTGTGTCAATGATTTCGCCGCCATAGACGTATTGGCTGTCACAAGGCGGATGGGGATATCCGTGCCGGGGGATGTGTGGCTCTGCGGCTTCGATGATTCCCCGGAATCACGGCTCATCACGCCCTCCCTGACCACGGTGCGTATTCACAGCCAGATCATGGGGCTTTCGGCGGTTCAGCTGCTGGTGTCCCGGATCAAGGAGCCTACGCTGAATGTCCGGAAGGTTTATACGGAGACGACTTTGATCTACAGGGAGTCCACGGGGGATTACAACAGTGTTTATGGAAAGTGAGGAGGCAGTATGGATCTATTTTACACACCGGAATATGCGAAGGCAGGAGACGTGATTCCCTTTTTCGACAAGGAGACGGGACAGTTTGAGAATTTCTATCTGAAAAACTGGAATCCCGATGCGCCGAAAAAGAAGGTGGTTCATGGATGGCACCGGATCACCACAAAGGATAACAGAGTATATTCGGAGGTTCCGGTTCCCATTTACGGAGGGACGGGCTCCGTGCTGCGGGCGGAGGGGGTGTACCATGTATTTTACTGTACCTTCGACCATAACCCGGAAGTCCAGTGGGTGAGGCATGCCACAAGTGAGGATCTGACCCGCTGGGAGGAGATTCCGGAGGATAAATTTGGGGCGGACGGGGAGATTTACCGTCTGAGCGACTGGCGAGATCCTTTTGTGTTCTGGAATGAGGATGAGAGCCGGTGGTGGATGCTGTTGGCGGCAAGGGAAAATGCGCCTACGGAGCGAAACGGCTGTGTGGCGCTGTGTGTTTCCGATGACCTGAGCCATTGGAAGATAGAGAAGCCGCTTTATGCGCCCAGGGCAAACCAGGCCGCCAACGAGTGTCCGGATATGTTCCGGATGGGGGATTGGTATTATCTGGTTTATTCCAATTATACGGACGGGTTTTTTACTTATTACAGAATGAGCCGTTCGCCCAGAGGCCCGTGGTTGCGGCCCGTTGGGAGAGAAACTTTCGATGGCAGGGCGTTTTATGCGGCCAAAACGGGCTTTGACGGGCAGAACCGTTATGTCTATGGCTGGAATCCTACCCGGGGCGAGAACGGATGGGGCTTTGATTCGGGGAAAGATTTCGGAAGAGATTATAAATCCTGGAATTGGGGTGGATCCATTGTGGTGCATGGGATACATCAGCATGATGACGGAACGTTGGGGGTGCATCCCGTAGAAAGCGTGGCAGGCGCTTTTAAGCGAAAAAAAGCCATGGAGATACAGGCTCTTACTGGAAATTGGAAGATGGGGCAGGCAGAAACGTCCTGTGTGTCGGAGAACGGGTATGGTGCGGCATTAGGGGAGGAAATTCCCAGGCAGTGCTGTATCAAGCTGCGCTGTGCCTATGAGGGAAACCCGGCAGGGTTCGGCCTGGCACTGCAGGTGGACCAAGCCTTTGACTTCGGCTATTATCTCATGTTTGAACCTGGTTTTCAGAGAATCCAGTTCCGCTCCGGCCTGCGGATGTACGAGCAGGGAGGGCAGATGTTTCCCTATGCGGTGGAGATGGAGAGGCCGCTGGAGTTAAGGCAGGGGGAAGAGTATGAGCTGGAGCTTTATATTCAGGATACCATAGGGGTATTGTATGTAAACCGTGATGTGGCTTTTGGATTCCGCATGTATAATTACAGCGGGAGAAAGGTGGGATTTTTCGTCTCAGAAGGGGAACTGAGTATCAGGGACACCGCCATATGGACATAAAAGCGTGTTCCGGCGTAATATGATACGTGGTTGGGGCGGGAAAACTGGCTGAGGTCTGTTCTGAGAAGGATGGGAAAACTGGCGTAGTTTCGGTCGGCGCAGGGTCATGGTGGGCCGTGGGGAACGGAAGAAAAGCGATGGCACGGCATCCGCAGAATCCAGGGAGAAGAGCCGCTGGAAGCAAAAAAAGCATGCCGGAAAGTGTGAAGAAGGAGGGAATGCTATGTTTCAGATGGGGTATCTGCCTTTTTTAAGGAACGGAAGGAGCCGTAGTATCAACTGGGAAAACCAAAATGGGGAGAAGGGACGGGGAGGAATGGCGTCCGGCGCACTGGGAGCATCCAGAAAAGGTTCTCCCTGCATTCCCCGGATGGAAGCGGGGGAGACGGTTACGCTTGCCCGGATAGACGGCTCCGGTATCATACAGCATATCTGGATGACGGTGACTGACCGGGCAAGCGACAGGAATCGTTATGTACTGAGAGATCTGGTGTTGCGGATATACTGGGAGGACGAGGAGCATCCTTCCGTGGAAAGTCCCCTGGGGGATTTCTTTTGCTGTGGGTTTGGGGTGTCTTACCCTGTGGATTCCATGCCTATAGCGGTGAATCCAACCAGGGGGTTTAATTGTTATTTTCCCATGCCTTTTTATAAAAGGGCAAGGATCACTCTGGAAAATCAGTGTGATGAGGCCATAGAGGCCTTCTTTTATCAGGTTGATTATTGCCTCTGCGATGAACTGCCCGGGCAGCTGGGGCGTTTTCATGCCCAGTGGAGGCGGCAGAGGATCACCAGGAAAGGGGAGGATTACGTCATTTTGGACGGGGTGAAGGGAAAGGGGCAGTATGTGGGGACTTATATGGCGCTGACCACTTTAGAACGCTACTGGTATGGGGAAGGGGAGGTCAAGTTTTATCTGGACGGGGACGAGGATTATCCTACCATATGCGGAACCGGCACGGAGGATTACTTTGGCGGCGCATGGAGTTTTGCCACGCAGAAAGGGGGAAGGACGGTGGAGAATCTGTATCATACGCCGTTTCTGGGATATCCCTATTATTCCCATCATGACACTTTTCTGCACCATGATTTTCATAATGACGACCAGATGCCCCAGAGGAGTTTTTATCGTTGGCATATCATGGATCCGATTCTGTTTGATGAGGATATCAGAGTTACCATACAGCAGATCGGCGTGTCCTATGGAGGGCTGTTTGAGAGGGAGGATGACGTGGCTACGGTGGCCTACTGGTATCAGCAGGAACCACACTGCCGGTTTGGGGAGCTGATGGAGCGCAGGGAGCGGTGGCCAAGGTAGGAGGAGCTTGTTCGGGTGGAAAGATATTTGAACTGGACTTTTGACTATAGAAGGCATCAGGGCGCGGGATGCGATTTTTACGGAAGGGTGACGGAACTGTTAGCCCGGGAAAACAGGGACGGCGGCAGATGGCGCGAATTTTCCGTCCTGCCTAATTTCGGCTTTAACCACCAGGGGCTGGAGGACGGGAAGACGGATACGGCTGTGGGGTCGCTTTGGATAGAAAGGCAGCTGGAACAGTCGGAGTGGATTTATAAGGTGCGCCGGGAGGGGGGCACCAGCGGAGAAAAGCTGGAGCTTTAGAATATTGCGCAGGAGCATCCGAAATTGACGGCAAAACTGCAGGAATTTATTAAGAAAACGGAAGATATTTTGCAACAAAGAGAGTTGATAAGTGAGTATGGGAGAGATGTGTTTTTCAGGTGGAAGAGAGTGTTTTATGGTTACCGGATACAGAATGTGAATCCGGGACTGTCCGGGGAAGGGAAAGATCATGCCCGCTACGATAAAGATAGCGAACAGGCCCGGTGAAAATTATAATTCCAGCCAGGCAAGGCCAATATACGGCTCCTCGTAGATATTGGCCTTCCCTGGATGAAAACGCAGTCATTTCCTCCCGCATTGCATCTATGGCGTCCGGCGAAAAACCGGACACAATGGATGCGTTCTCTTCAGGCGGGTAGTTTTTCCGGAGCATCTTAAGCACAGACTTATCTGTTCTGCCGTCCGGGACAGGGGGGATTGCTCCTTGCCCGGGGATGATTTTGTATGGGTGGGATCTGACAGTTCCAGGGTCATGGCTCACCGGCATCGGGCTATGGAACCCCGATGGGGAAGCAGCTGATAAAATTCGTGGCTGGATAGAAGAAAAGGGGGCTGAAGACGTTCCGGTGACAGGCTGTGTTCTCTGGGGAGTGGGCAACCATGGCGGCGGGCCTTCCAGAAAGGATCTGGAGCAGAACGGTGAACTGATGAGGGAGGAAAAGGGAGAAAGTATCCTGTCCGGTTCTTCCATCCGACCGGTGGAAGATCGGGCGCTCCAGACATTGGACTACGGGTTGGAAATCGTGGGAAAATGGAAGAGACAGGCTTTTTTGCTTTGCTTGCCGGGGAGCGGAAAACGAAGAGAAGCCTGAGGAGAGCGGTATATTCGGGGAGAAGCACAGCTCTTTTCAGGGGCGGGGGAGGTGGTGCGTACCCTTCACAGGGCCGGTTACCGCATTGCCCTGGTGGCCGACGGTCTGGAGGCATCCTTCCGGAACATCTTCAGGCAGCATGGCCTGGAATACTGTTTTGAAGCCAGAGCCATATCCGAGAGCATGGGAGCGGAAAAGCCCGACCCGGCCATGTTCCGCTGCACTATGGAACAGATGGGCCTTTCGGATGAGGATAAAGGGCGCATCGTGATGAACGGCAACAATCTGGAGAGGGATATCAGGGGAGCCAATGCTATGGGGTTCTACTCTATCCTGGCGGCATACAGCCCCAGATATCGCATGGTTCCGGAGTGCCCGGAGGAAGAGCCGGAATATGTGGCAAAGGATCCCGGGCAGATTCCGGAGCTGGTTGCGGAAATGTGTTCATGAGTATAGTATCATAATCGAGGCGATTCACATGTCATGCATAAAGCCGCAGGGAGGCTGGTGGAATATGATATCCGGATGCCGGAAGAAATAAGACCCTATTGCGGCAGGCTCTTCCTATACTCCGAAGGCGTGACCCCTTGGATGCGCTTGAACACTTTCGAAAAGAGCAGCTGGTCAGGATACCCCACAGAGTGGGAGACGTCACCGATAGTGAGGGAGTTGTTCTCCAGCAGCTCGCATGCCTTCCGGACACGGAATTCCATCAGGTACTGCTGGAGCGTTTTTCCCAGGGCTTCCCGGAATATGGAGTTTAGATAGCTCCTGTTCAGCCCTACATAACGAGAGAGCATATCAATCGTGATTTTTCTGGAATAATTCATTTCAATAAACTGCAGCGCTTCATTGATGTAGGCATCATGCCGGCTTTCCCTGGAACTGTAGTACAGCTCACGCGTGTTTGTCTGAATGAGCTTGTACAGAAACAGATACAGATAGGCCATCCGCTTCACAATGCCGCCGCGTTTCAGATAATACGCCTCAGCCATTTCGTAGAAGCAGTTTTCTATGTAATCATCCTCCGTATATTCAAATATGGGATACTCTGCCGTCAGGCCTGCCTCTGTCAGATAGGTTTCCGCCTTCAAGCCGTGAAAGCCTACCCAGGAGTAGTGCCAGGGCTCTTCCTTGTCAGCCTGGTAAAAGGTCACGATATCCGGGAAGATTAGAAAACCGTTTCCCGCTTTCAGATGGTAGGTAGTATCCCCCACCTGAAAAATCCCCTTTCCGCTGTGAATATAATGGATCAGATAGTGATCCCTGACTGCGGGGCCGTGAAAATGTCCGGAAGGACAGTATTCTGCTCCGCATTGATAAATGTACAAATCCGTATGATTCAGATGTGGCCCGTCATAATCGGCAATCCGTCTATCCATTTTTACGCCTCTGATCTTTTGCTTTTTAGAATATCTAGCATTTTTCCATACATGTTTAGTATAATTCCATTTACGCAGGGAGAAAAATGCTTTATATTATACAATATAACAAGGAAGCAGGCAATAGGCAAGACAAATAAAGAAAAAGTGCACCTTTTTCTGAGACTGTTTTTTAAAATGACAGAAAAGTGCCAAAAACATGTAATAAATCTACTATAAAATCCGCCGGAAAACAGATTAAATTTGTGGTGAAATCGGCGGTGTTTCAGGAAATGATCCCGACGATTACCGAAAACAGAGATGTATTGCCGGAATATGGAGAAGCGATAATCCTTCCGATATTGCAATTTTCCATATCCCGGGTGGGACTTCTGCGCCCTGAAACCGGGGGGAGTCGAAATGGTACAGCATGAATGGCAAAATACCAAGATGCTTTGAACATAACTGTATTAAAATATCAGGAATCTATACTTGCGAGCGCATTCCTTTTCCGCCATTTGCCTGGCGTAGTCCAGGTGTTCGTCCGTTATATGCCTGGGCTGGCAAATGTTTTTAGCCATGCGTATCTGTTCATGGACGGAACGATCTGCCCATTGTAAGAGAGTGGCTTCGGAAGCATTGCCGGACTGTATAACAAGCGTGTATTCAGCGATGTAGTACAGAAAGCGGTAAATATGCCCACGAGTATGATAAACAATAAGAAGGGAGAAAGGTATGAAGAAAAAGGTATTATGTATGTTACTGTGCCTGACCATGGCGGCTGGAATGCTGGCGGGCTGTGGCAGCGAAAACGGGGATTCCCAGGCAGGAAACGCCTCTGATGGAAAGGAATCCGTAACGGAAGAAAGCAGCAAAGCGGAATCCCAGGAACCCGAAAGCAGTGATGCGGGAACGGAAAACGGAGAAAACGCGGACGTGCCGGCCGGCGAGCCTACCGTGATCAGATGGGGGCACAACTGGATATCCGAGATGGATACCACCTACCGCGACCCGGTGACGGGGGAGTCCTCCTTGAGCCCGGAAGACATGGAAGCCAGGCTTTATGCGGAGCAGCAGGTACTGGAAAAATACAATTGCAAGATTGAGTTTGTGCAGTATCCTTCGGACCTGACGGAGATTATCCTCCAGAGTGTACTGGCCGGCGACCCCATTGCGGATGTGGTGAGACTGACCAACGGCAGCCAGGGACAGGTTCTGGCCCAGAACGTCCTGCAGCCCCTGGATGAGTATGCCTATCTGTTCGAGGACGAGGATGACGCATGGATTTACTGGGGCAAGGTATATGGGCATAACTATTTCCTGAACAATGTAATGCGTTTCGGCAGCAATGATTTCCTCTGCTACAACATCGGCATACTTGACGAAGTGGATGCGCTGAAGGTGGACGGCAAGACAAAATATCCGGCGGATTATTTTGTGGAGGGCACCTGGACCTGGAGCGTGTTTGAGGATTATCTGCAGAAGATATACGACTACATCAGGCAGGCCGGAAACGACGGGTGGCAGCATGCTTACCAGACAGACTATCGTTCCGCCGCCCTTCAGGCCATTTATGCAAACGGCGGCGAGGTTTACGGAGATAACGGAGTCGGTATGGCCAGCGACCAGGCCAAGGAGGCGGTTGCCTTTATCAAGCGCCTGTATGACAAGGGCCTGATGTTTAACGAGAGCCAGTATGAGGGCAAGACCCCGGGCGAAATCGACGGCCTGATGGATACCTGGCGTTTCCAGTGGGGTCATACCGCATTTGTAAATCTTCCCCAGTGGCTCACCGGCGACATGGTAGGACAGTTTGCGGACCGCGGCGACGCCATGGGCGTGGTTCCTTTCCCCAGGCCGGACGGGATGGACATTGACGACCCCGCGTACCGCCAGCTGAATGACGCGACGGACTGCTATGGTATCCCCAAGGGTCTGAGCCCGGAGAGAACCGAGCTTGCCATTAAGGTATTTAAAGAGTATACACAGTCCTACTACAAGAAGATGGCAAATTCCGATAAGGCAATGGATTACTACCGCTCGGAGGCTTCCGCAAGAAACGAGGCAATGCGCCTGAATCTGGACGTTACCAATGAAGAATACGGCGACAACATGCTGACTGCATTCCGCTACCTGGTAGAAGGCGACAACGCCCTGGTGAATGACTACAGCAAAAACGCAGGCATTTACGAGTACTGGTCCCATGACATTTTAGGGTATTCCCTGTTCGGCGTGGAAGGCTCTCCCAGCTACGAGGTACAGGTGGAGGCCAAGAAAGGAATCGTCGACGATACCATGGCCAGCTATACCACAGTTCTGAGCGGCACCGAAGTGAAGGACAATGTAAAGCCCAAGTTTGAGAAGACAGAAGGCGATACCCTGACATTCCCTGCAGGCACGGATCCAGAGGGAGTTGACTGGACGGCTTACATGACGGCAAGCGACAATATCGACGGTGACCTGAACATGAGCGACGCCGCGGTAGACTTCAGTGAGATTGATTTCGGCACAGTGGGAAAATATGACGGCAAGCTGGCTTACAGCATTAAAGACGCTTCCGATAATGAGGGAACCGCAACTCTGAACGTCATCATCTACAATGCCGACAATACCACGGCCCCCACCCTTGTGATTAAGGAGGAGTACAGGACCGTCAATATCGATGAGAATCCTTCCGACATCAACTGGAAGGACGATTTCGTGGAGGAGGCGACAGATGCAGACGGCCTTGACATTAAGAACAATATCACGCCTGACCTGTCGGAGCTGGATACCACCACACCCGGGGAATACAATGTGGAGATCACCCTGACAGACTATGCGGGAAATGAGACAAAAGAGACAATTGTTGTAACGGTTGAAAAGCAGTAAGGAAAAAAGAATCGTTTTCAGGCAAATGGGGCTTCCGCCGGACACAAAATGAAAGTCGTTCCGCCGGAAGCCCGTTTTGAAAATAATCAGAGGGAGCTGTGATGACTGTAATTAATAAGAAAAGAAAGAAAATAACAGTAATGGCAATCATAGCAGTTGCAGCAGTCCTGCTGTGTGTTTTCGTTTTCTTCCGAAAGACGGAGGAAGGGGGAAGCTACAGCGGCTCCGGAAATGAGTTTTATGAATCATCCTATCAGGAATACCTGGATGAAAAGGGATTTCAGGGCGTCATGTCGGATAGTACGGTTACCGTGGACGTGGGCAGCTTTACCGCGAAGGGCGACATGACTGCCGAGTGGGACGGAAACGGGGTTGCTACTTCGGAGAAGGGAAGCATAACCTGGCAGTTTGATGTGGAGGAAGCCGGGTTTTACAACATATGTGTCACATACCGCCCCCTGCCGGGCACCGGCTCCCAGATAAACCGCATCGTTTATCTGGATGATGAGATTTGCTACGGCGGCATGAGGCAGATAACGTTTAACAGAATATTTACAGACGCCGATACAGAGATTGCCGTAAAAGGGGACAATGAGGTACGCCCTGCCTCCATGGAGCTCTATGAGGAACGCAGCGTATATGTGGAGGATTCCCAGAGGCGCGGCTCGGAGCCTTACAAGGTATATCTGGAGAAGGGAAAGCACAGCCTGACCTTTGAATCTACCAAAGAACCCATGGAGATACTGGGGATTGCCTTTAAAAGCCGGGATAAGGTGCGCAGTTATGCGGATACCATCGGCGAACTGTCGGGGAAATATAAGATATATGACGGGGACGCGGTTTACTGCCAGGCGGAGCGGGTCATGGACGCCACGAAGGAAATCCGCCGTTCCGCCGCTTCCGTCACAATCAGAACAATGTGTCCGACCCGGAGCTGATGCCCTATCACCCGTATAACATTGTATACAATACCATCGGCGGAGATAACTGGAAGTACTCGGGGGAGACCATTGAGTGGGAGATTGAGGTGCCCGAAGAAGGATTGTATCATCTCGCATTCAAGGGCAGGCAGAGCGCAAACCGGGGCGTTACTTCTTACAGGAGGCTGCGGGTCAACGGCGAAGTGCCTTTCCTGGAAGCCGAGGCGCTGCCCTTCGGATACAGCGCGGATATGCGCAACTACATTCCGGGGGAAGGCACGGAGGCGGGTTCTTATCTGTTTTATTTGAAAGAAGGCAGAAACCGGATTTCCATGGAAGTGGTACTGGGAGATTTCGGTGAGACCTATACCCAGATCAGCGAGAGCGTCATGGCGCTGAACGATATGTACCGCAAGATTGTGCAGATCACGGGCACGGTGCCTGACCAGTACATAGACTACGAGATTGTCTCCAAACTGCCGGAATTCGTGGAGGTTGCGCAAACAGAGGCCGTAAGGCTGCGGGGCGTACTGGAGGATGTGATTGCCATCACCGGTGAGAAGGGGGAGAACGCGAACCTGGTGGAGAAGATGGTGCTGCAGCTGGAGAGGCTGCTGGAGGATCCGGAGCAGATTGCCCTGGGCGGAGAGCTGGGCAGCTTTAAGTCCAACATCACTTCCCTGGCCACCTGGCTGATACAGATTGCGGAGATGCCCCTGGAGTTGGACGCCTTTGCGCTGTATGCGGACGAGAATACGCTGAAGCCCGCCGGAGCCGGCTTTTTCAAAGGCTTCTGGAACGATACCATACGTTTCTTCGCCACCTTCTTTACGGACGATACGAAAGTGGCCACCGACGAGGAAATAGAGACAAAAGCGGTGAAGGTATGGCTGGCGACGGGCCGCGACCAGGCCCAGGTGCTCAGGAATCTCATAGACGAGCGCTTTACCCCCGAGTATGGCATAGGCGTGGATCTGGAGCTGGTGCCCCTGGATGTGCTGGTGCCCGCCACCCTTGCGGGAACAGGGCCGGATGTGGTCCTAAGCGTGGACCAGACGAAGATGATGGACTTTGCCATGCGCAGTTCCCTGGTGGATCTGTCCTCGCTGAAGGGATACGAGGAAGTGGTAAAGGATTTTTATCCCAGCTCCCTGGAGAGTGTGGCTTATCAGGAGCAGATTTTCGGGCTGCCTGAGACCCAGACTTTCTCCATGCTGTTCTACCGCACGGATATCTTTGAATCCCTGGGAATCCGGCCGCCGGAAACCTGGGATGACTACCGCGAACTGATACCGGTGCTGCAGATGAATAACTATGACGCCCATATGCCGGGTACAGGAGCCGTTCAGCCCATTCTGTCTTCCATGATCGTGCAGAACGGGGGAGACCTGTATCAGGGGCAGGGAAAGAGCTACGGAGTTGCCAGCGGCCTGTCGGAGGGCGTGGCCATGGAGACCTTCAAGGATCTGACGGATTTTTTCACCGCCTATAAGCTGCCGGCTTCCATGGATTTCGCCAACCGTTTCCGTACGGGGGAGGTGCCTGTGGGAATCGCGGACTACACGGAGTACAACCGGTTCGAGCTTCTGGCTCCCGAGATCAAGAACCTGTGGTCTTTCGCGCCGGTGCCGGGAACCGTCCAGGAGGACGGCACGGTGGACAACACGGTGGTGTGCGCCACGACCCAGTGCATCATGCTGAAAACGGCCCAGGAGAGGAACCGGGAGGATGAGGCGTGGAATTTCATGAAGTGGTGGATGAGTGCGGATATACAGCTTGAGTATGCCAATTCCATCGAATCCATCCTGGGAAGCTCCGCCAGGTATGCCACGGCCAACAGGGAAGTGCTGAAGCGTCTGCCCTGGGCTGCGAAGGACCTGGAAAAGATAGAGGAGCAGTTCGCCCATACCAGGGGAATTCCGCCGGTGCCGGGACATTATATGACAAGCCGTATGCTGGAATATACATTTGACGCTGTTGTGACAAACGGAGCGAACCCGAGGGAAACATTGTATCTGAATATCAAGGATATCAATGCGGAGCTGAAAAAGAAGCGGGCAGAGTTCCATCTGGATATGGAATAGGGGGCAGGAATGAAGGAAAAAAAGAAAAGCAGAATGACATTCCGGGAAGTGTGGAGGCTCCATAAGCAGAAATATCTTCTGATGCTGCCGTTTTTTGTACTGTTTGTGGTGTTTACGCTGATTCCGGTGCTGATTTCCATGGGCTTGAGCTTCACCTCTTTCAATCTGTTTGAGACGCCGAAGTTCGTGGGATTTGACAATTATATCAACCTGATCGCTTACGACTCGGTGTTTTTGACGGCAGTGAAGAATACGCTTTTGTTTGCCATCATTACCGGCCCTGTGAGCTATCTTCTCTGTTTTGTGCTGGCATGGCTGATCAATGAGCTGCCGCCGAAGGTAAGGGCGGTGATGACGCTGGTATTCTATGCGCCGTCCATTTCGGGAGGGGCATATCTGATCTGGAAGCTGATTTTCTCATCGGATGCCTATGGCTACGCAAACGCCCTTCTGATGCAGCTGGGCCTGATACAGGAGCCCATACTCTGGTTCCAGTCCAAGGAATACATCATGCCCATCCTGATCGTGGTGCAGCTGTGGATGAGCATCGGCGTCAGCTTCCTGGCATTTATCGCCGGGCTGCAGAATGTGGATAAGTCCCTGTATGAGGCAGGGCAGATGGACGGGGTAAAGAACCGCTGGCAGGAGCTGTGGTATATCACTCTGCCCCAGATGAAGCCCCAGCTGATGTTCGGCGCGGTAATGCAGATCACCAACTCCCTCTCCGTATCCGGCATCTCCATTGACCTGGTGGGATTCCCGTCAGTGGATTACGCCGGGCATACCATCCTGACGCATGGGCTTACGGGGATACTTATTATACAAATTACTTCCACACGGACGGGCCGTATTTCGGGGTTATCATCGATAAAACCTTCAAGGATGCCAATAACTGGTACATTACCAATCAGGCAAGATCCTGGTTCGACACGGCGGATACCAATGAACTGGCTTTTGAGGCGCTGAAGCAGGCTTCCATTATCACGTTCCTGACACCCCTTGTGCTGATTTATTTTTTTGTGCAGAGGAAACTGGTGGAGAATCTGGATCGCGCCGGTATCGTGGGCTAGAGGACGATTCTATTCGCGTGAAAAGCGATGCCACATGTCAGGCGGAAGATGACCCATGGGTAAGGGGAGGTTGGAAAGATGACGGGAAGAGCGAAAGGCTGTATATGGATTGCAGGATTGGCGCTGGCGGCTGCCGTACTGGGGGGCTGCGGCGCAGACGGGGGAGATATTTCGGCAGCCGCACCGGACATTTTACAGGAATCCGGTGTGGGTTCCGGAGAATATGCAGCAGAAACATCGGGACAACAGGAAGATTCTGAGAATGCTGATGATCTGGCTGAGGAGGGAGAAAAGGGTGCGTCCGTGGATGCCGGGAAATTGGCTGAGGAGGGAGCAATGGGGGCTTCCGTGGATGTGTCTGCGGTATGGGAAAACAAAGTTCTTTATGAAAAGGATTCTCTTCTGGCTGAGCAGAAGGACGGCAGATGGGTGTTCACAAACGGACTGATGAGCCTGGAGTATGATATCGCAGAGGGGACTTCACGGATTTTTTCCGAGGAAGAGGAAGAGCCGCTGCTTACAGAAGTGTATGCCAGGACAGTGCTGGCGGACGGCACGGAACTGATCAGTAAAGACATGCGGCGCAGCGCTGAGGATGCTGTCGCCATAGAAGAGCTGGCGGATGGCTTCGGTAACGGGATAAGTGTCCGTATTTCAAACCATGGGGAGAAGGCGGATCTGACGCAATGCTATTATTTTTATGAGGAACTGCCATATTTTCTCTGTGAAGCGGTTGTAAGTGCAGAAACAGGGGAAGTATCCACAAATTACATTGCGCCGGTATTTTCCTGTAAGGGAGATTACAAAACCAATGTCCTCTCCGTCCCGGGGGATGACGTGCGGTTCCTGTTTACGCCCTATGACAATGACGCGTTTGTGCGCTATTCCGCTGACCCGCTGCTGACGGCATCCGAAAGCTATGAAGTGACGGCAATATATGACAATAATGCCAGAAATGGCCTGATTGCCGGTTCCGTGACCCACGATACCTGGAAAACGGGTATCAAAGTGCGGCAGGGCGGAATGAACGCCACGGTGGAATTTTCCGTATATGGAGGCGCCAGCTCCGCTTATACCAGGGACAACCTGCCCCATGGCTATGTCTCCGGCAGGGAAGTGGCTTCTCCGAAGATATTTCTGGGATATTTTTCCGATTACAGAGACGGGATGGAGACCTTCGGAGGGGCAAACGCAGTCATTGCACCGCCCCTGGCCTGGGATCAGGGGATTCCCATCGGCTGGAACAGCTGGTCTGCGGTGGCGGACAAGGTAAGCTATGCCGTCTATACGGATTCCTCGGATTTTGTGAAGGAGAACCTGCAGGACAAAAGCTTCAGCCAGGACGGGAGGGTTTACATCAATTTCGATTCCTTCTGGGATAACCTGACGGAAAAGGAGCTGAAGGAAGCGGCGCAGCATGTCAGGGAAAACGGTCAGATTCCCGGCATTTATATGACGCCCTTTACTTTCTGGGGAGGCGGTTATACGACAGGAACGGTGCCAGGGACGGACAATCGCTACAGCTGGCAGGACATCGTGCTGAAGGATGAGAAGGGAACCATTCTTCCGGCGGTGGACGGGGGCGTTTCCATTGACCCTACCCACCCGGGCACCCATATGTATCTGGAGTATCAGCTGAAGCGGTTTCAGGAATGGGGCTTTGCCTATGTGAAGATGGATTTTATGAGCCACGGCGCAAGGGAGGGGGCTTTCTACGATAAAGAGATTACCACGGGAACCCAGGCATACAATTGCGGCATGCGCAAGATTCATGAGATACTGGGAGAGAAACTGGAAAATCAGGAGTTTTTCATCAGCCTGTCCATTGCCCCCATGTTTCCCAGCCAGTATGCCCACAGCAGAAGAATCTCCTGTGATGTGTTCGGCACCATAGACAATACGGAATACATGCTGAATTCCCTTACCTATGGCTGGTGGATGAACGGAACCATTTATCCCTTTAATGACCCGGACACATGGTTCTGTACAACAGCTTCAACCATAAGGATGCAATCCTTTACAATGAAGGGCTGAGCCGATATATTTCGGCAGCCATCACCGGCACTGTATTCATTGACAGCGATGATTTCCGTATTAAAGAGGCGAGAAGCCGTGCCATGGAAATATTGGCCTGTGAGGAAATCAATGCGGTAGCAAAGAGGGGGATTGCATTCCGGCCTGTGGAGGGCAATACAAAGGATGCTGCATGTGACGCTTTTGTCAGTTATGAGGAAGGAGAGGATGCTCTGTATCTTGCAGTCTTCAATTTCAGCAGCAGCGAGACAAAGGTGATGCAGCTGGATCTGGAGCGGATAGGGCTGGATCCGGCAGGAAAATATGAGATATACGATCTGTGGTCAAAGGAAACCGTACAGGCAGTGGACGGAGATGAGATATCCCTGGAAGAGGCTCAGCCGAAACTGCTGCGGATTACGCCGGCGAAGTGAATGACACGGAAGGGTGGGATATATACTGTAAATTTAACCAATGTGCAGTATAAATAAAAAGATATCAGACAGGAGTGTATTATGAGCATTCAGGTAAAACAGGAGGACAGGCATATCAGCCTGTCCAACGGCAATGTAGCGATTGCCTGTGATCTGGAGAGTGGCAGAGCCAGTGTGGAGGGAAAAAACGGGTTCCGGCTTTCCGGTATCCGCTGCGGGGTGAAGCTGTCGGAGGGGACGGCATATGACAGCGCCGGGGCAGGAAGAGTCAGCTGCAGCGCGGCAGTGGAGGAGGTTCAGGACGGATTCGGGACAGGGAGGCTGCTGTCTGTGTCTGCGGAGTACGAATCCGGAAGGACGCTGATTTGGAAATTTTATCTCTACAATGGGGTGGATTTTCTGATTACGGAGGTCTGTCTGAAAGCGGCAGAGCGGATCGGGAGCAGGGAGATTACGGTTCTCGCGGCGGATAAGGTGTCATTTCCAAAGGGGGAGGATATGCGCTTCCTGTTCACGCCCTTTGACAATGATGATTTTGTGCGCTATGCCGCGCTGCCCATGGAGGAAATCCGGGAAAGCTACGAAATGAGCGCCGTGTATGATGCCGTGACGCGAAACGGCATGGTGGCAGGCTCCATATCCCATGATGTCTGGAAGACGGGCATAAATGCAGAAAAGGGATGCACCCCGGAAGCAGAACCGGATGCAGGAAGAGCGGAAACGGAAATTGGAAGGGCAGAGCCGGATACCGAAAGAGCGGCGCTGGAGGGTTTCCGGGTAACTGCCGGAGTGACCTCCAAACTCACAAGAGACACCCTGCCCCATGGAATTGTTTACGGGACAGAAATTGCGTCTCCCAAAGTTTTCCTGGGATTCTATGAGGATTACAGGGACGGACTGGAAGCATACGGCAGGGCAAACGGCATCATCGCACCGCCCCTGAAATGGGAGAAGGGGGTGCCTGTGGGATGGAATTCCTGGGCGGCGGTTGCTGCCGAAATTAACTATGACATTTATACGGAAACCTCTGATTTTATCAAAGAAAAGCTTCAGCCAAAGGGCTACTCGGCCGAGGGCAGGGTTTATGTCAATTTTGATTCCTTCTGGAACAGCCTGACTGAGGAGCAGCTGATTGCGGCGGCGAAGCATGTCCGGGAGTACGGCCAGATTCCGGGCATTTACACCACGCCTTTCACCTTCTGGGGCGGAAGCAATACAGAGGGCGAGGTGCCGGGAACGGACGGGAAATACCGCTGGAGGGACATTCTGCTGAAGGATGAAGAGGGCAACATTCTGCCGCCTGTGGACGGAGGATATTCCATTGACCCCACCCACCCAGGGAACTTAATGCGGGTAAAGCGGGAATTGGAGAATTTCAAAAGATGGGGATACAGCTATGTGAAGATGGACTTCATGGCTCATGGCGCTGTGGAAGGCGTCCATTATGACAAGGATATCACTACGGGAATCGCGGCGTACAATTTCGGAATGCGCCGGATCAATGAGATACTGGCGGACGAACTGGAACGTCAGGACTTCTTCATCAGCCTGTCCATTGCGCCGGTTTTCCCTGCACAGTATGCCCATGGCAGGAGGGTTTCCTGTGATGCATTCGGAACCATCGACTGGACGGAGTATATGCTGAATTCCCTGTCCTATGGCTGGTGGCTGAACGAGAATGTATACCGGTTTAATGATCCGGATCATGTGGTATTGTACAACAGCTACAATCACAGGGAAGCGACTATGTATAACGAAGGCCTGTCGCGCTACATAGCTGCCGTTGTGGCTGGTACCATGCTCCTTGACAGCGATGATTTCCGGGAGGAGGAAGCGAAAAAGAGGGCGGAGGAAATCCTCACGAACCAGGAAATCCTGGACGTGGCAAGAGCCGGAAAATCTTTTCGTCCGGTGGAGGGAAACACGGGAGACAAAGCCTGTGACAGCTTTGTGCGCAGGGATGCGGACGGCGCTTTTTACCTTGCGGTATTTAATTTCTCAGGCACGGAAAAGAAGCGGATGGAACTTTCTTTTGACAGGTTGGGCCTGGAAAAAGGAACCGCTTACCGGGTGAGGGATTTGTGGTCAAAGGAAGAGACAGATGCCGTGGATACTATTTCCGTCTCTCTGGAAGAAGCCCAGCCGAAGCTGTTCCGTATTACAAAGCAAGAATGACGATGAACTGCTGGACGTGTTAAAGAAGATGCAGGAAAAATATCCGGAGACGCCATCCGGGGATAGAACCTATGCCATCGGAGGCGGTTTTGCAGACGCTCAGGGCATGGGCGACGGTTTCGTAACAGCAATTATCCGCTCACCACAAAATCTTCCGATGGCGTGTTCTACCGGCACGGACACAGCAAATCCGACCACCATAAGTTCTCCCTATCTGCATTTCCATAATGCCATTGGATGTTCTTTAATGTTTTCAAGTATGTCTTCTTCGGAAAATAATAATTCCGGTCTGTACTCTTTCTGTTCAAAGGATTCCATGTACTGCATTTCTCTGTCAGTTACCCGCATAAGCTCGGCTATGTATTCCTTTGCCTTTGATTTCATCATCTCCAAATCCAAAAAATCTTTGTTCCTCAGCACAGGAAGCAAATCCCTTTTTATCTTTGGAAACTTTAAGCCGTCAATTGCAGACGTATCAAAAAATTTGTTTACCGTTTCCTGCGAAATGGTATTGTAGAAAATAATGCTTTTGCGAAACAGGTCGTTTTCGGATTCATCGAACAGCTCGAAGCTTATCATATTGTTAAAATCATATAAATCCCTTGCCGCCGCCCTGCTAATCAGGGCATTGGTCTTCGCAGCAAAAATTTCCATTGGTGCAACAGTGTTTACAAGAAAGTCATCGTCAAACACATCTGTCAGAATCGGCAGGCTGACAGGCTTGAAAAG
>DKVC01000133.1:16755-17515 GCA_002490995.1 Lachnospiraceae bacterium UBA7188 | reverse complement strand
GGTATTGTAGAAAATAATGCTTTTCCGAAACAGGCCGTTTTCGGATTCATTGAACAGCCCGAAGCTTATCATATTGTTAAAATCATATAAATCCCTCGCCGCCGCCCTGCTAAGCAGGGCATTGGTTTTCGCAGCAAAAATTTCCATTGGTGCAACAGTGTTTACCAGAAAGTCATCGTCAAACACATCTGTCAGAACCGGCAGGCTGACAGGCTTGAAAAGATGCGTCCTCAAGGAGTAGTTCAGTTCGATTTTGATATTGTCCTTATTTCCCGCCGAATTTTGATATTGGAACAAAAACGCATCCAAGCTGAAACGAAAACGGGAAGCCGGGGATAGCTGATATCCTTCCGCATCCATATACTCTTTTATAACGGAAGCAATCTGCTCTCTTGCAGATAACATTTCATCCCTTGTGCCGTTTGGAACATAATCCATATCTATATCAACAGATAATCTTGGCAGATTGAAAATGGTCATATTGATTGCAGTACCGCCTTTTAAGAGCAGATGTTCTGACAGATACTCATGCTCGTTAAAAACTTCAATATTTCCTTCAAACGCAGGGCTTTTTCGAAGGTGTCTCTGACAAAGCCATGCTTTTTTGCTTCCCTGCTAAGCTGTACCCTGTTATATTCCACCATCATCTTCATTCTCCCCGTTTTTCATAAATGCTTCCCCGTCCGGTACTATCAGTTTCCATTTTGAATTATATATTCCTTTTGTAATATCCTTTGTCAGATACCGTTTGCTTTTTCCG
>DKVC01000133.1:0-16435 GCA_002490995.1 Lachnospiraceae bacterium UBA7188 | reverse complement strand
AGCAGCCAGCCCGTCTTTTGATAAAGGAAATTTTTATCTCGCTCATTAAGATAGACACGTAATTTTTTTTCATCTATTTTTCGTATCTGGCGAATCATCGAAATAATTTCTTCGATACCGGATATTTTATCCATATCCTCTATACTGTCAGCTAAAGTCCGTTCCAAATCTGTTACCCGCACTCCGCCGCTGTATTTTACCTCCTCAACTCCGCTCCCGCTTTTGGCAGATATATACTTATATATATATCCGTCAAACTCAAAATCACGAAACCTCGTTGCCGATGCCACATAGACATCATAATACACCTGATCGGAAAATCCGTGATATTCTGCAGCCGTATGATGGGAAAGATATGCCGTATCTGTTATTTTGCACGCAATCTGGTAACGGCTGGCAACAGGCGCCCCTGTTTCCCCGCTGACACAGGTATACAGATTGTTCCTTATTTTCAGGATCAGGTTTTGCTTCAGCAGCCGCTTTAAGGCAGAACGCGTGCTGTTTACATTGCTATAGTACTTCCTCACATATTCTGCTGTA
The DNA here is from genome assembly GCA_002490995.1 of Lachnospiraceae bacterium UBA7188. GTDB lineage: Bacteria > Bacillota > Clostridia > Lachnospirales > Lachnospiraceae > Acetatifactor. Next base: position 15,895 of record DKVC01000133.1, on the reverse strand, counting down.
AAGACCGGCTGCCCCAGCAATTCATAATACAGATTCATATCATCACCTCCGCCAATCTAACAACAATAGGAAACTTGCTTTGCGAGCTTCTGTTGCCTTGAATTACGCAAAATGGCTTTTGGTTAAACCCTTTTACTTCTATTTTAGTCTATTATACGACTGATATCCTCGGAAGTCAAGTTTAATAAGTGTATGATTTGGCTTTATATCAGACTATATTGCGCACTATTTGAAGTATATGACAGTTTCCGACTTAGAGTAAGTTCCTTAAATGTAAAAAGGACTGCTTATCTCCGCAATCCCTTTTATCAGTGTGTTCCTGCCCTGTATTTTATTCTGGTGTACCTATAGCTGTCACGCAACATCAATCATGCCACAAGGGACGTGGAGGCACCTTTGCTGGATACTGACAGTTATTTCACAAACGGCGTTTATATTGACCGTATCGGAGGGATGGAAGAGAAGACGGAAGCGGAAGAGAGCAATACCTCTCCCTTTTCCCTCAGGCTGGCGCAGTATGTGCTGGAACATTATCAGGAGGATTTGTCCCTCAAATCCCTTGCTGCCAGGGTAGGGTTTTCCAATGCCACTTATTTCTGCACAGTATTTAAAAAGGAAACCGGCCTGAGTCCGGACCGTTACCGGAAAGAATTTGGGAAAAAATAATATAGCATTTTTCCATACACGTTTAGTATAATTCTATATACGCAGGGGCGAAAATCATTTATATTATATAATATATACTCACGAGTATAACAACAATCCTGTTGGAAAGACAGATTGTATTGTCCCTGTAATCTCCGAAAACAGAGAAGTTTTATCCGGGTGTGGAAAAGTGATGCTTTTCTAATATTGCAAATTTCCATATTCCAGGAGGAATTTCTGCACAGCTGTTACTGCTCATGGATACAAAATAAGGATACAGGCGAAATGCACAGATTATGTGGAAAGGTGAAAGGAAAGACATGATTTCGTACGAAAAAAATCTATTTATCATCGAAATGAAACATTCCTCCTATGTATTTACAGGAGGAGATACCCCCTGGGGTGTATACTGGGGCGAGAAGCTGTACGGGGAGGAGCTTGGCTACCTGGTTGGAAAAAGGGAGCACAGCAGTTTTGACCCCGACCTGAACAGGCACAGGGAGGAATACGGCTTCTGGGACAGCTATAACCCGCTGGAGAGCTGCCTGAAGGTGAATTATCCCGCAACGAGACAGCTTGACATGAAATTCCAGGACTATACGGTTCAGACGGAAGAAGGGAAGGAGACGCTGACGCTGCGTTTCAGGAACAGCTATTCCCCCCTTACCGCTGAAGTGATTTATGAGGTGTATCCGGAATTTGACATCATCGGACGTTCCATGCGCCTGGTGAACGAAGGGGATACGGTGGTGATTGAGAATCTGAAATCGGCTGCAGTATCCATTCCTCATCAGGATAAATACCGTGTCCGCTATTTGAGCGGCAGATGGACAGGAGAGTCCCATATCAATGACCATTACCTGACAAACGGCGCCTTTACCATACAGTCCCGCACCGGCAATACCGGACCTCATTTCAACCCGGCGTTTGCGCTGGACAATGGTAAGGCGGATGAAAAATCGGGAAATGTCTGGTTCGGTCTGCTGGGCTACAGCGGCAACTGGCAGATCACTTTTGAGCGGACGACATTTCAGGACGTGAGGGTGCTCGGGGGAATCAGCAATTTTGACTTCTCTTATACATTGAAAGCAGGGGAAAGTATCCGGACGCCGGTGATGACGGTAGGCTTTACCACCGGAGGCTACGGAGCCATGAGCAGGACTTTGCACGCTTTTGAGAACAGGCATATCCTTCCGGCCAGAAAAACCGGGCGTGTGCTGTATAATTCCTGGGAGGCAACCCTCTTTGACGTCCGCGCGGAGAGTCAGAAGGAGCTTGCAAAGCGCGCCGCCGGCATGGGAGTGGAGCTGTTTGTCATTGATGACGGATGGTTCGGGCAGCGGCACAGCGATAAGGCAGGGCTGGGCGACTGGTATGTGAACCGGGACAAGTTTCCCCGGGGCCTGGGAGAGCTGATCACCTATGTGAAAGAACTGGGGATGGACTTCGGCATCTGGGTGGAGCCGGAATCGGTGAATCCGGACAGCGATCTGTACAGAAACCACCCCAACTGGGTATACCGCTTCGAAAACAGGGAGCCCCTGGAGGCCAGGAACCAGTATACTTTGAATCTATCCAAGCCGGAGGTAAAGCAGCTTATACTGGATTTTATGACAAAGCTTCTGGGAGAAAACAGGGATATCACCTTTGTAAAATGGGATATGAATAAAACCCTGACGGATGTGAGTGCCGGAAATACGGAGACGGATAAGGAGCTGTGGTACCGCCATGTGAAAACCTTGTATGAGATATGGGCGGAACTGAGAAGCCGCTTCCCTCATGTGGAGTTTGAGACCTGTTCCGGAGGCGGCTCCAGGGTGGATTTGGGCATCCTGCGGTATGCCGACCAGTGCTGGCCCAGCGACAATACGGACGCGTACAGCAGGCTTGCCATTCAGGAGGGATTTTCTTATTTCTATGCGCCGCGGATTATGACCGCCTGGGTGACGGACGCTTCCGACGGTGACGGAAGGAAGTATGAGAGACCTTATTCCTACCGCTTCCATTCATCCATGATGGGGATGCTGGGAATCGGGGCGGACATCAGCCGGTTTTCGGAGGAAACGCTTGAGGAATTTGCAGGCTATATTGCAGAATATAAGGAAATCCGGGAAACAGTGCAGTATGGGCAGCAGTACAGATTGTCATCACTGAGGGAGAGTCCGCTGCATGCGGTGGAGTACGTCAGGGAGGATGGAGAGGACATTGTAATTTTTACATTCCACCAGGGCTTCTGCCATGATGCCGTGGAGCCAAGGGTATATCCGGAAGGACTGGAGCCGGACGGGGTGTACCAGGTGGAAGGCATGGAGGAAAAACTGCATGGCAGCACCCTGATGAAGGCAGGTCTGGAAACCGGCCTTGGAGGCGACTTTGACAGCCGGATGTTCCGGATACGGCGTGTATAGAATAGGCAGTATCCGGCTAAACAGTGCCCATAGAATTTGCGGACGCGCACTTTGCGGCCGGAAATTCTATGCCGCGTAATGTACGACAGGGACACATGCGGAATTGGAAAAAATAAGCAGCATGCGCCCCGACAGTGCCTATAGGATTTGAAGACATGCATTGTGCAGCCGGACATCCTATGCCGTGTAATGGTACGACAGGGACACATGCGGAATTGAAAAAATAAACAGCATGCGCCCCGACAGTGCCCACAGGATTTACGGACATGCATTTTGCAGCCGGACATCCTATGCCGTGTAATGCTACTACAGGGGCGCATGCGGAACCGGAACAGATAAGATAAAAACAGTTCTGAAACGGAAGCACTCGGGCACAGGAGAGGAAGGGCGAAACTGGAATAAAAGGAACTGAAACAGGAGGATGACATGACAAACACGAAATTGGTCATAGACAGGGTACCATGGCGTTTTAACGAAGGCATGTTCTGGGGAAATGGCTGTATGGGCAGCCTGCTTTATGTCAGGGGAAATGAAATCTGCTTTGCCGTAGACCACATGATGCTGTGGGAGACCAGGGATTCCGGGGAGGATAAACCGGGAGGGACATTCCGGGACTTCATTGCAAACCCGGAATTGTTCCATAACGGCACTTATTTTCACAGTGAGAGAAAAGAAGTCAACTACTACCGCACCAGGCTGCCGGGCTTAAGCCTGTCCCTTGAATTGGAAGACGGGATTACAGGCTTTTACGGAGAACTGGATTACCGGACGGCTTCCTCGGAGGCTGCTTTTACGCTGAAGAACGGCAGCAAAGTGGACTGCTGCATCTATCTGGACTCCAATGTGAATCTGCTGAAGATGGAGACCAACGGCAGGGTGGAGACGGTGAATGCGGCCGGATGGGACACCGCAAGGGGAAATCTTTCCATATTGGATGACTGGGGCTATTCTAAATATGAGAAAAAGCAGGATGGAGAAGTCACCCATGTGCTGCAGCCCTACTCGGAAAAAGGCCTGGCGGTGCTCAGCGTCCTGGCAAAGGGAAGGTCTGTGTACGTTACCCTTCAGGCGCTGCCCGAGGCGGAAAAGCCCGACGCAGGCCGTCTGATGGAGGAAAACAGGGCGCTGCTTGTCCGTTATCAGGCGGAGGAAGCGGAGTTCTGGAAAGCCCATAAGGAAGATTGGGAGGAGTACTGGTCCCGTTCGGATATCCGGGTGCCCAATGAGCGCCTGCAGCAGGCCTATGAGGCGGAAATGTACAAGATTTACTGCAATGAGCGCCAGAATGTTCTTCCGGTGACACTGCAGGGTGTCTGGAACAATGATTCCAGAATGCCGGCCTGGTGCGGCGACCTGCACAATGACATGAATGTCCAGGCATGTTACTGGCCCGTATACAAGCACAATCACATGGAGTTAGGAGCGGCTTACATCGATTATTATGCAAGTATCATGCCCAGGCTGACGGAGCGCGCGGAGAAACTGTTCGGAATACAGGATGCCGTTCACTGCCCGGTGATGATGGCGCCGGGGGGCTATGGGGCAGGAGGGGAATGGTGCTTCTGGAACTGCCTGCTGGGGCCGGAGCTGTTCGTGGCGGCGGATTTTATCTGGTATTATGAATTTACCAGGGATGAGAAACGTCTGGCTTCTTCGGTGTACCCGTTCCTGGAGCGGGTGGTTCACCTGTACCAGGGGATTGCGTACCGGAAGGAGGACGGCTTCCTGCACATTCCGTTCACCAATTCCCCGGAGGTCTTCAAGGGGCCTATGCTGATCCGGGATGATTCGACAGTTGTCATCTCAACACTTCGCTATGTACTGGTTCATATGCAGGACTACGCGAAGACACTGGGGAAGGACGGCGGCGCTTTTGCGGAGTTTGACAGGAATCTGGTGCCTGTCACTGTAGGGGAAAAGGGCTATCCACTGTTCCCGGGAGAAGATTTATTTGAATCTCACAGGCATTTTTGCCAGTTATTCCCGGTGTTCCCGTTGGGCACGGATACCCACAGCGAGTGTGCGGAGCGTTCCCTGGATGCGGTGATAGACAAGGGTTACACGGAATATGCTTCCTGGTCATTCCCTTACCTTTCCATCTTCGCTTCCCGCTGCGGGAGGGGGAATATGGCGGCCATGCTGCTGGAGCTTTACTGTCAGGCCTTCCGTTCCCGCAATACTTTCTGCGCAAACGGGGATCCCAACCAGTGCGGCGTCCTGCGGGTGGCGGACACAAATGCCGGGGAGCCTTCGGATACCTTTACGCTGGAAGCCGGTTTCATACTGGCGGCGGCCATGAGCGAAATGTTTGTCCACCGCTCAGGCAGCGAAGTGTACCTGGCATACGGAATCCCGGATGAATGGAGGAGCGCGTTCTGCCGTAAGATGGTGATTGAGGGTGGGCACAGGATTTCCATGGAATTTGGAAAGTATCAGGTGAAGAAGGTCACGGTGGAAGCAGGCGTGACGGAGAAGCTGAACTTTCATTTTGCGAAGGAGCATGGGGATATCTGTGTGAACGGTGAAAACCTGGGAGCCGTAGAGGGCTGTGAACTGAGCCTGGAAGCGGGGTGTGCTTATGACATTACGGTGGATATGCCGTGTGGGAAGGCTATCCGGTATATCCGGTAAACGGAGCATTGTAAAGTGCAATGTAACGCCTGTAACACAGATGACATGGAAACGCGAAAGCTAAGTCAGTTAATTCAAACAGAAGAGAAACGGGAACGGTAACTCCGCCCAGTCGAACAGGAGAGAAATCGGAACGGTAACTCTGCCCAATCGAACAGAAGAGAAACGTGGAAGGCAAGTTCGATAAAGCGAACGGGAAGGAAACGAGAAAGGCAAGTTCGATAAAGCGGACAGGAAGGAAACGAGGAAGGCAAGTTTGTCAGATCGAACAGGAAGGAAACGTGGAAAGAAAGTTCGTTAACGCGAACAGGAGAAAGGATATATGAAAACAGTAATGTTGGATAACAACTGGCAGATGCAGATAGCAGGGGAGTCGGAATGGGTACCCGCCAGGGTGCCCGGCTCAGTGTATGCGGACTTAATCGCCTGCGACAGGCTGGAGGATCCTTACTGGAGGGACAATGAAATAAAAGCCCTGGAGATAATAGACAATGATTTTATATACCGCTGTGATTTCGCGGCGCCGGACAAAAGATGCGCGGACAGAATCCTTCTGCGCTTTGAATGCTTGGACACGCTGGCGGAGGTCAGCCTGAACGGAAAGGCAGTAGGCACGGCGGAGAATATGAACCGTATTTACGAATTTGGCGTGACAGAGCTTCTGGAGGAGGAAAATCGCCTGGAGATTCTGTTCCGCTCTTCCCTGAAATATATTAAGGAAGAGCAGCAGAAGGTGCGGGCGGTGGGATGCGTCGATGCCATGGACGGCTTTGCCCATATCAGAAAGGCCCATTCCATGTTTGGGTGGGACTGGGGTCCCATGATTCCGGATGCCGGGATCCACAGGCCGGTTTCACTGCTGTATATCAATGGTGCAAGAATATCCGGCCTCTATGTCAGACAGCGCCATGAAGAGGGCAGCGTAACCCTGTACCCAGAAGTGGAGCTGGACTGTGTGGCAGGGCAGGAGGCAGACTATTGCCTGGATATGATCCTTCATGAGCCGGATGGCAGCAGGTCGGTCTATGAAAATCTTCCCTGCAAAAATGCTGTCAGGGAAATAGAGGTGGCCAGCCCCAGGCTCTGGTGGCCCAGAGGATACGGTGAGCAGCCCTTATACCGCCTGGAGGCAGTGCTGAAGAGAGAGGGAGAGGAAATCCAGCGTCTTTCTCAAAGAATCGGGCTGCGGAAGATTGGCATCCAGCGAAGGAAAGACGAGTACGGGGAGAGTTTTGCCCATGAGGTGAACGGTATTGCCGTTTTTGCCATGGGGGCAGACTACATTCCGCAGGACAATATTTTCGGAAGGATCACGCCGGAACGATCCAGGAAGCTACTGGAGAACTGTGCGGAGGCTAACTTCAACATCATCCGTGTCTGGGGCGGCGGGTATTATCCGGAGGATGATTTTCTGGATGCCTGTGATGAACTGGGATTGATGGTATGGCAGGACTTTATGTTTGCCTGTGCGGTTTATGAACTGACAGATGCCTTTGAAGAGAATATCACGGCCGAATTTATTGACAATATCAAGCGGATCCGCAATCATGCCTGCCTGGCCCTGTGGTGCGGAAACAATGAGATGGAGATGTTCGTGGCCGGGGGCGGCTGGGGAAATTCGCCAAAGCAGATGAGCGACTATTTTAAGATGTATGAATACATCCTTCCGAAGCTTTTGAAGAAATACGACCCGGATACCTTTTACTGGCCTGCAAGCCCTTCCTCCGGAGGCGGTTTTGACAATCCCAACGATGAAAACAGGGGGGATGTGCATTATTGGGATGTGTGGCACGGCGGGAAACCCATAACGGAATTCCGAAAATTTTATTTCCGGTATGCATCGGAATTCGGTTTCCAGTCACTGCCCGGTATCAGGACGGTGGAAAGCTTTACGCTGCCTAAGGACAGGAATATTTTTTCGTATGTGATGGAGAAGCATCAGAGGAACTGCAATGCCAACGGGAAGATCATGTTCTATCTGCAGCAGGAATTTCGGTGCCCGAGAAGCTTTGAGGCCACATTGTACGCTTCCCAGCTTCTGCAGGCGGAGGCCATCCGCAGCGCGGCGGAGCATTTCCGCAGATACAGGGGGCGCTGCATGGGGGCTGTGTACTGGCAGCTGAACGACATCTGGCCGGGGGCGTCCTGGTCTTCCGTGGATTACTATGGGCGGTGGAAGGCGCTGCACTATTATGCCAGACGGTTCTTTGCCCCGGTGCTGCTTTCCTGTGAGGAGGAGAGCATGATGACCCAGGAGAGGAACATCAATGCGGAGGCACATTCTTTCCGCAAGTCCGTGCGGTTCAATGTGTCCAATGAGACCAGGCAGACGCAGAAGGCGGAGGTCAGATGGCAGGTCAGGAGAAATGACGGCCATATCCTGCGGCAGGAGACGGAATACCTGGAAGTGCCTGCGCTGACGGCCTCTTTCCTTCCGAAATGGGAGCTGCCCGAACTGGATCCTTTTACGGAGTATGTAAGCTACGGGCTTTATCTGGAAGGAAAGTGGGTTTCCGGGGGCAGCGTTCTGTTTATCATGCCGAAATACTTCGAATTCCTGGAGCCGAAACTGGAATGGTCTTTGAACGGGGATGAGATCACGGTATCGTCGGATGTATTTGCCAAATCTGTGGAGATCAGCAATGAAAATGACGACTTTATCCTTTCTGACAACTTTTTCGATCTTCACGGAGATAAGAGGACGGTAAAAATATTGTCGGGAGAGCCGGAGGGAATTAAGGTGAGGAGTGTCTATGATATCTGAAACAGGGCAGAAACAGGTAAAACTGGAGAATGAAACTTTAAGGGTTATGATCCTTCCCCAAATGGGGGAAGGATTATTTCTCTTTTTCATAAGGGAAAATCCTTTGAAGCGGCGGCGCAGCCGGGAGAAAAAGGTGGAAACGCCGGCAGATGAAGCTTCCGTAATTGTTTTTATGAAAATGGTAGACAAAACCTGTTATAGTATGTTATAAATGCAATAAAAGGGTGTGCCTGCAATTCGGCGCAGGTAAGGTTTTCCTGTGCGATATGCTGGAAAACGTCATGGAAGAGGCCGCAGTGGCAGATGAAAAGATAAAGCTGCCTTTCAGGGCATTTGAAATTAAGACGCTCAGGATAAGGCGATAAATGCCGGAGCATCTTGCTATACTCAAAGCTGCTGTAGCGATAGTGGCTTCGTTGTTGATTACTGTAAATTTTAACGGCGTGCAGTATGAATTGAAAACAGGGGTGATATCCAGTGTGCTGTTGAAGAACACTGGGTGGAGATAACAGGAAAGGAGAGAATGTCGTATGTTGAAAGGAATTCCAAAGATTTTATCACCGGAGTTGTTAAAAGTATTATGTGAGATGGGGCACGGCGACCGCCTGATTATTGCGGACGGCAATTTCCCGTCAGAGTCCATCGGAAAGGGCAAAACCGTGATCCGTATGGACGGACATGGGGCCTGTGAAGTGCTGGAGGCAATCCTGCAGCTCTTCCCGCTGGATACCTATGTGGAGCATCCGGTGAACCTGATGGAGGTAATGCCGGGGGATACGGTGGAAACGCCCATCTGGGACTCCTATAAGGAGATTGTAAAGAAGGCGGATGAACGCGGGGAGAAGGCTTTCGGCCACATAGAGAGATTTGCGTTCTATGAGGAGGCCGCGAAGGCATATGCAATCATTGCCACCGGAGAAAGCGCATTGTATGCGAATGTAATGCTGCAAAAAGGAGTAGTGACGGAGTAAAGTATCCAGCCTGGATGCCTGGGCTTGCGAAGCGGTTCCGACACAATGGTATCCGAAGAGAAGGATGGCTAAAATAAAAGGCGGCGAAATATAAGCCAGCAAAATATAAGCCGGAAAAAGAAAACCAACAGGTTAAAAGCCGGAAAAAACCGGCAGAGTAATAGCCGGGAAAAGAATGCAAAGGGGCTGTCGGGAAATGACCGCACTCATGCAATATATGGCGTGCCGCATGGAAAATTGCTACCATATATTGTATGTAGACAGTGCTTCCCGACGGCTCCTTTGTTACGCAAGGCAGCTGGAATGTATAGTCACAGCCGAAAACATTTTTCTGAAGAAGTTGTGTCATAACGTTTCTTCTATTGTTAAGAATGGATGCACCCACGAGTATACCGGTCTGTCCAGGCCGGGAATATGGCTGGGAGGCGTAGACTTTATTCCGCCTCAAAGGTAACCGAAATTTTCGCTGCGAACTGATAGTTAAAATCTCCCCGCTCCATGGTGGTTTCATACAGCAGGTCATAATCCGGTGTAACGGTCATGGTTTCGCTGCCGGACGGGGTATTTACCGTGACAGGCGCAAACAGGTCCAGCATATCGTTACTGAGCAGAAAGGTTACCTCTCCCGGTATGGAACATTCCTCCACATTGATGGAATTGCTTTCCCGGTCATAAGAGACGACGATTTTTCCCTCTGTAAGCCGGCTGTTTGCCTGCAGCCAGTAGAAGCTATTCCCGGTCCGCTGGTCGGCGCGCTGGGAGAGATCCCATACCACTCTTTCAGGAAGCGGCTCGCGGACATACTGCTCCAGGAATCTGACCGCGTTGGCATCCACTTCAACGGTGGAATTGTCCCCGGATTCCAGCCATGCCGCGCTGTCCGCCATGACGGTCTGGTCTGCCGATGAATTGTCGCGGAAATTGTGTCCTTTTCCCTGATGGACATAGGTATTGTGTATGTATCCGCCGCCGAGCTCTTCCTGATAACTGTCCAGCAGCTGGCCGTATTGGGCGGTAACGGTATTTCTGTCATAGGCAGTGTCATTCTCGCCGACCTGAAGCTGCAGAGGCATGTTATACAGATTCCACAGCGGTAAACCATTGGGATGCCCGGCAGACATGTTAGCCGCAGCGAACCGATCTGCCATTTTGGCAACAATGGCATATACGCCGTCCCCTCCTGCGGAAAATCCCGTCAGATAGACCCTGTTGGGATCCACGTCATAAAAGGCGATCATATTTTCTATGAGCCTGTCGTAAAGCGGGTAGGATTCCGGGTTAAAATGGCAGTCCCAGGTATCCCGCACGCCCCTTGGATTTACATGGACGCCGTTTTCCACGCTGTCCTGATAATAGGATGCCATTTGCGCCCACTGGCTGTTGTTCAAATCAGGCGTATCGCTCTGGCCGCCTCCATGGAGCGCGATAAAAAGCGGATAACCTGATTCGTCTGGCTCGCCCTTGACAATGAGGCCGTATTTCATGGTCGCCTCGCCGAAGGTCATGGCATGTTTATCAACTTCTTCCATTCTGGCGGCATCGCTTCTCACCTGGTTCAGATATTCCTGCCAGATATATTTTCTGGCATTTTCGATATCTTCATTGTTTTCCAGGGAATCCGGTTTCGTATAGGGATTCGACATCCCGTCTTCGCTTCCGGACTCTTCCGGGCTTTCTTCCTCCGGGGAACTGTCTGTGCCGGAAAGCTCTTCGGATGCAGTCTCCTGCAGGGGCTGGGAATTGTCTTCCGGGACATCGGTATCGTCTGCTGTTTCTCCGCACGCAGTCAGCAACAGGCAGACAGTAAATGCCGACAGCAGTGTGCCTCTCTTCTTTAACCTGAGTTTCATTTTCGTATCCTCCTGTCCGTTTTTATGGGCGCCTGATTGTTATACTCTTGAGCGCATTTCTTTGCCGTTCTTTTGTTCTGAATCGCAGGAGCGTTCACTCGTTATACATTTGTACTGCAAATTTAACCGGTGTGCAGTATACATTGGCAAATGCTTCAGATCGAGAGTATATATTCTTCTATATTGTGTATTACTTTTTCCGGTTTGTCAATCCCGAGTGTGAAATTGACAGGACAGGATTTTTAGTGCATGAATGAGAAGCTGTCTGGTCAGAGAGAAAAATGAACTGGAAGGGGTGCAGGCTGAAATCGGATACTTTACAGATGAATGTAAAAAGGTTATGATAGAGTTAAAAAGATGACAGGATCAAAGCATAACAGGAAGGAAGGATAAAAATGGCAGTTCAGGTATTATCAATCGGAAACAGCTTCAGCCAGGATGCACACCGGTATCTGCATGCGCTGGCGAAGAGTGAAGGTGTGGACTTACAGACAGTGAATCTGTATATAGGAGGGTGTTCTCTGGAAAAGCATTTCCGGAATCTGAAAGGGGATAAGCGCGAATATACCCTGGGGGTGAACGGGCATTCGGCAGAAGGCTTTATGACCGGCATCCGGGAGGCTCTGACAGCCAGAAACTGGGACATAGTGACCTTACAGCAGGCCAGCCATGAATCTTATCGGGAAGAGACATATCAGCCTTATCTGAATGTGCTTGCAGCTTTTATCAGGGATTACTGTCCGAAAGCCAGGCTGTTCCTGCAGCAGACCTGGGTCTATGAAAGCGGCAGCGAGCGGATCAGGCAGCATGGTTTTGAAACCTACGACGAGATGTTTGGAAAGGTTATGGGCTGCTATGACAGGGCAGCAGAGGAGACTGGGGCGGATGGCATCATTCCTTCCGGACTGGCATTTCAGTATGCGTTGGAGAAAGGGATTGGCAGAATTCACAGGGATACTTTTCACGCAAGTTTTGGTGTGGGGCGTTTTTTGCTTGCGCTGGTCTGGTATGGTTACATTACCGGAAATGATGTGAGGCATGTCCGGTTTCATCAGTTTGACGAGGAAGTCGATGACAGGGCGTACCGCATTGCGACAGAGGCAGCGGAAGAGAGTATTCGGCACTCCGATATTTCCTGTAGGGAAAGCGCAGTGTAAAATAGCCTGGGCCAATACCGGACATGCAATCAGGGAGTGTGAAAACGGGTGAGCCTGACAATGTATTGGCCACATGATTGAAGGATCAGCCTGAGCAGCAGATTATGGCTGTAACATAAGAGGATGAACGGGAAAGGAGAGAAACATATGTGGGCACTGATATTCGGAGGGCTTATTCTGGGGTCGGTTCTTGGTATTCTGTATCTGGCCAGCCGGTTTGCTAAATTTCGTCTGATTCAAAAAGCTGTAAGAGGAAAGAAAATCCTGGGCTTTCTTCTGGGGCTTGTTGTTGTGGCAGTGATTGCTTTTGCTGTCAGGGCTGTTCTGGGTACGATCAATGCTGAGATTGCCATACTGCATCTGGTGGTGTTCTGGTTGCTGTGCGATGGAATCAGTAAAATTGCGGAAAAGAAGCGCGGAGAGAAGTTTTCAGGGTATTACGCGGGCGGCATTGCAATCGGAATCACTGCTGTGTACCTGGCATGCGGATGGTATCTGGCAAATAACGTGTGGCGGAAACCTTATACGGTGGAGACCGATAAGCCGGTGGGAACTCTGCGGATTGTGCAGTTTGCGGATTCCCATGTGGGCAACACTTTCAGCGGAGAGGGATTTGCCAGGTGGGTGGAAGACATGCAGGCGGAAAACCCGGATATCGTGGTGATTACAGGGGACTATGTGGATGATGATACCTCAAAAGAAGATATGATAGCAGCATGTCAGGCTTTGGGCACGCTGACGACTACATATGGTGTATATTATGCTTTCGGAAATCACGACAAAGGGTATTATGGCCCGGCATACCGTGGCTACAGCGGGACTGACCTGATTGCGGAGCTGGAGAAAAATAATGTGGTTGTATTGCAGGATGAAATTGTATTGTTGGACAATCGTTTTTATCTGATCGGAAGGCAGGACCGTTCGGAAGAGCAGATGGGACGTCCCAGAGCGACTATGGAAGAGCTGACGAAGGAGCTGGAGCCGGATAAGTTCAGCATTGTCCTGGACCATCAGCCGCATGATTATGATGCCCAGGAAGCGTCCGGCGTGGACCTGGTGCTGTCCGGCCATACCCACGGAGGGCAGCTGATTCCATTTAACCGTATGGGCGAATGGCTGGGGCTGGACGATAAAAGTTACGGCATGGAAAAGCGGGGAAATACCAGCTTTATTGTGACTTCCGGCATTTCTGACTGGGCGATACAGTTCAAGACCGGGTGCAGATCGGAGTATGTGGTGATTGATATACAGGGGGCAGAAGTTACATTGGCATCAGCACCTGAAGCTGAAAGAATAAAGGTCGGAGTTGGAACTGTGAAGACCAGCTTTAAATGAAGGGAATGCCGGATGAAAAAAAGAGTCATTTTTACTTTAACCTGCATATGGGTTGTTATTCTATGCACAGGATGCACTACCGAAAATAAAGGGGGAGATTCTTCGCAAGGAGAAATTTCAACAGAGAATACGAAAGACAGTGCGCTGACAGATTTTATGACGGATATGAAAGGAGAAGCAGGAGTTTCATCCGAGTCAGGTGCAGGCTCCGAGGCCGGATCCGAATCAGGAACCGGGCTGCCAGAAGAATTGACGATAGAAGCGTTAAATCAGTTCACCGAATTCGCAAACCAGGCGGAGAACAACGGATTTCTCCTGTCCCAATATGACCAGGTATCCGAGGCAGATTTGAATGAGATACTGTACAATGGTGCGGGAATGGAGTCTCAGCCTCTGTCGGAAGAGGAACGGAAGGCTTACGAAGCGGCCGCTTACCCGGTGGAGACGGATATAACGAGGCTGACAACGGAACAGATAGAGACTTTCCTTCAGCGCAAGGCGGGCATCGGCATGGGGGATATGGCAGAAGCGTTGGAGTGGGTTTACCTGGAAGGCTCTGACAGTTATGTATTCCAGCACGGAGATACCAATTTCTGTACATTCGTCTGTACCGGAGGAATCAGGACAGGAGAGATCTATGAGCTTCGTTTCAAAGCAGGGGAAGACTATGTTTCTGACTGTGTCACCACGCTTAGAAAAAACGGTGACGACTATCAGTTTGTCTCAAACCGCTTTTTCGAGAATACGGACGACCTGAAACGGATCAGAAAGATTGAGGATCAGAGTTTTTCGCTGGAACTGGAGGACTGGGGAGAGGTAGAATTTGTATCCTATGCACCGGACATCACGGAGAACTTTCAGCAGGATGCTTCTTTCAGCCTGGAGCAGAACGGTGGGGAAGTATTTGCATTTCCGGAGGTCAGGGATGAGAATCTCAGGGTGAATGACCGTTTTGACAGGATAGAGGCCGTGGCATTCAAGGATTATGACCAGGACGGATATACGGATATTATCATTATCTGCACCTATGAGCAGATATACGGAGAGGATGCCGGATCCAGGCATCAGGAGGTGCGGATATATAAGGGCGGAGAGAGGGTTTTCCGCTATATGGATCAATTGTGCTTTACCCTCAATGTGAATGGAAAGAATCAGAGTATTTCACAGGTGCTGGAGGAGATTGAGGAGGAAGCGCCTGATTTAAGCAGCATGGATGAAGATATCCGGAAGCAGCTGGAAGTATTTGCGGAGATGAAGGAGCAATGGGTGCCGCAGGATTATGAGCCGTTTGCTTTCGGATATACGGTGTATGATCTGGACGGTGACGGCAGACCGGAGCTTCTGGTGCAGGTGACGGCTGGAACCGGTTTGTTCTCAGAAAACCACTTTTACCAGGTGGATGATTCTTTGGGCGGAATAAAGGAATTGGCCCAGGAACTCTATGATGGAGTTTCGGAACTGGATATCGGTGTGATCGGTTTTCAGGGGCAGGCGTTCCGCGATGGGGACGGTACTGTCTATTATATGGCGTCCGATGTTGCGAGGAACGGGTACGCGGAGAGCTTTCGGAGTGAAGGAGCCTGGTGCCTGAAGGACGGCTGTGTATACAGCACAGTGTACAGAGGACTGCATATGCAGGCTCAGGGAGAGGATTCCTGGGAGGAAACCTGCTATGACGCAGAGGGAAACGAAGTCAGCCGGGAGGACTGGGAACTGCTCCGGGAAGATTTCCTGGCAGGGAAAGAGGAAGTTCCGTATGAAATTTCATGGATATCCGCTTATCCGGAGGATGTCAGGAAGGCGTCTGTACAGGAGATTCTGCGGCAGCTGGCGGAGTGTTGGCAGAAGTGACGAAGCTGCCTGGCCTTTTTGGAGCAATATACTCAAGACCGCCAGGATTTACTGTTCTGTCTGAGGCGAACCTATATGGCTGGCGGTCTCAAAGCCATTAAAAGGACAATGGCTTGCCACTGTAGTGATAGTGGCTTCGTTGTTGGTTGCTGCAAATTTTAACGGCATGCAGTATAAATTTGGAATCAGGTAGTGGCTGAATTTCTTTTCAGACGTTCAAGTTCAGCCTGAAGCTTAGCGATGACGGAGTCTTTGGCCCTGAGGTCAGCTTCCCGTTCTGCGA
>DKVC01000186.1:560-3485 GCA_002490995.1 Lachnospiraceae bacterium UBA7188 | reverse complement strand
GAACAGGAGCTGCCCCATATCTTCTATCTGGCGGATTCCAAAAAGGAGATCTACCGCTGTAAATACTGCGACGAGAAATATATGCCGTCTGCGAAGTGGAGCTGAATCCCAAAAACGGCGCGAAGCCTGAACAATCCATGTCCTGCTTCACGCCGTTATATACACCTCCTGGATATAAAACGTCAAAATACCCTGTCAGACCTATGGCTGGACAGCCGATTCCTGCTCCTGGGAATAAAGCGGAAAGTACAGTATCACCTTGAACAAATCTCCGTCAATCACAATCTCCATCCGGCCGTTCTGCAGCTCCACCAGGCTCTTGGCGATGGACAGTCCCAGACCGTTCCCCTCCATATGCCGGGACTTATCCCCTCTCACGAAACGCTCCGCCAGCTCCTCCGCAGTGACTTCCAGCGGGTACTTTGACATATTCCGGAAAATAATCAGCACCTCGTTTTCTTTGGCTTCTACATTCAGATAAACCCTGGAATTTTCACTGGAGTATTTAACGATATTGTTCAACAGATTTTCAAACACTCTCCACAGCCGCCTGCCGTCTGCCAGAACGTTCACTCCCTCCTGGGGCTGGCGCGCAATCAGTTCCAGATGTTTTTCCTCCATGCGCTGCTGATATTCCCCTACAGCCTGTGAGAGCAGAACCCCCACCTCACAGGGTTCCAGATTCACCTCCAGATTTCCGGTGGTCGCCTTGGACGCCTCCAGCAGATCTTCCAGCAGCTTCTTCAGACGTCTGGACTGACGCAGCAGCACTTCCGCATACTCCTTTATTTTCCCGTCCTCTCCCACATCCGTATTTTCGGATAGCCCTCCGCCTGATGGATGGCTTCCGGAAGCATTTCTCTCAGAATTCACCTCTTCCCAAATCAAATCCGCATAATTGATAATCGAAGTCAGAGGTGTCTTCAAATCATGAGATACATTGGAAATCAACTCCGTCTTCATCCGTTCGCTTTTCGTGCGTGCTTCCACCGCTTTGGAAATCCCCAGCCCCAGGCTGTTCAGGTTTTCCCCATGCTCTTTAAAAGCACCGAACATCCCGGCAGTATCCACCCTGTAATTCTCCTGGCCATCAGCCAGTTTCCGGCTGGCCTGCAAAAGCTTCCTGCAGATCAGCGCAATATACAAAACCACAAACAAAAGAGCCACCTTTTCCACAGCCCACAAGAAAACTCCACCTGCCCTTCTGACAAAAATAAGCACTCCCAAAAGTTCCAGAATACAGATTCCCAGATATACGGTCACAGTCGTCAAAACCAGTGGAATCCCTCTCACCAGCGCTGCCAGTTCCCTGCCCAGGAAGCACAGACTTCTCCCCAGCTGCCGTAATATCACATAAATGAGGCTGTACCTCCATCCCAGTCCGCACTTCAGCCGCCGGGCAAGTTCCATAAAGTAAACTGTCATCCAGACCACCAGGCCTGTTCCGACCAAAACCATCATGGCAAACCGGACAATATCAGAGGAAAAGTTAAGTTCCGATGCTGTGAATAAAACAACGGATGCCGCCACACCTCCGAAAAGCACTGTCAGCACATCCAGATGAATCCGGGTCAGCATACCGGTTACAATCCCCTCCCGCCCGTTGCGCTGTCCTGCGCTGCACACTAAAAATATAAAACTGATCAGGCACAGTATGACAGCGCCTGCCGCCACGATAATCAAAGAATACCGATGACTGTACATGTATTCCGTTTTTTCAGCAATGCCTCCGATATTACTCCTCTGCCGGTCAATATAGATACGCAGCAGGTACCATCTTCCGTCTCTCATCACTCTTCCGTTGATACGGACTTCATTTTCCTTCTGGTCAAAAATGAACCCAATATCCACCGGAAAACCTGTTTTATCTTCTATGGCGGAATCCCATATTACTATCTCCTCAGCCGCATCAGTCACATAAATCAGCTGCACTTCAAAACCAAAATCTTCGCACAGCCCTGATATATCCTCCACATTGCCCTGCTCTATGTATTTTTCAGCCGTATATGCAATATTCTGGTATTCCGGAGCCATGATATCCATTAAGATAGAATACGAATCTTTCGAATAAAGCCCAAGACTTTCCATGTACATACATAACAAAACAGCTGCAAAACCTGTCAGGCTGGATACAACCAACAGAAAAAAGCCAATTATTTTAGCTGCAGGCGAGCTTGCCGGATGAAATTTTCTTTTTTCATGCTTTCTCCAAACAGCAGCCTCCCCCGCGTCCTCATTCAGCGCCGGGTACTCCGGATATTTCCTTTGCAGTTCCTGCTTTTCCAGATTCTCTTCCGCATAACCCTCTGCCCCGGCTTTCTTCTCAAATCTGTTCTCCATCCTCCGCCCATCCTTTCTGCTGTCCCGGAAAATTCAGGAAATCTAAGCTTCACACTTGTAACCCTGCCCCCACACCACCTTAAGGTACCTCGGTTCCGCCGGATTGATCTCCAGCTTCTCCCGGATATGCCGTATATGTACCGCCACTGTATTTTCACTGCCATAGGGCACATCATTCCAGATTCTCCGGTATATCTCCCTGGGAGAAAATACCTGCCCCGGATGCTGCATCAAAAGCTTCAGAATCTCATATTCCGTGGGTGTCAGAGATATTTCTTCTCCGTCCAGCATCACCTTTTTCTGGATATCATCCACCTCTATCCCCCCGCAGCGGAGCAGCTCCTGTCTGACGTTTCCCGCTCCCAGCTGCATGTACCTGCGCAATTGGGATTTCACTCTGGCGGATACCTCCACCGGATTAAAGGGCTTGGTTATATAGTCATCGGCTCCCACTGTCAGCCCCAGAATTTTATCCGAATCCTCGGATTTCGCCGTCAGCAGGATAACCGGCACATTGCTCTTCTCCCGAATCTTCACCATGGCCTCTATTCCGTCCATCTCCGGCATCATGATATCCATCAGCAC
>DKVC01000186.1:0-256 GCA_002490995.1 Lachnospiraceae bacterium UBA7188 | reverse complement strand
CATGATATCCATCAGCACCAGATGTATTTCCTGTTCCTCCACTATTTTCAGTGCTTCCCTCCCGTCAAAGGCCTCGTGCAGTACATAATTGGAGTCATGCAGATAAATTTTCAATGCATTCACGATATCCCGTTCATCATCGCAGATTAAAATATGGTACATTTTCTTTATCCTTCCTTATAAAAAATTGAAGCGACGAGATTGCTTCCGATAAAACATTATATCATGGTATTGGCATACTGTACCATGTAATTAT
>DKVC01000230.1:21399-29345 GCA_002490995.1 Lachnospiraceae bacterium UBA7188 | reverse complement strand
AAAATTTTTAATCGTCATAACTGCTTCCGTCACACACCAGTACAGAATAACGATACATACTCTTTTCCGCCAACCTGAAAGTTTTTTGCCAATTGTCAGTTGCCTGTGGTGTTCATGTTAAAACACTGCGTATTATCAGATTTTTCTACATCGTCAAATTCATGTATTGTCAGAATTAATTGCATCACTTAACTTGCGTATCGTCAGATCCCATGATATAATGACCTTATTCAAGACCAAAAGCAACCGGATGGCCATCTATCTTACCATAAAAATAGTTGAGCATATGGCATCATAATCCTGGAGGTGACAACAATGCTTTTTAAACGAACCATCTATAATAAATTTCTCTCCTGGAAAAAGGAAACAAACGGTAAAAAAGCTTTGATGGTGGAAGGAGCCCGCCGAATCGGCAAGTCTACCATTGTGGAGGAATTCGCAAAAAACGAATACAAAAGCTATATCCTGATTGACTTTGCCAGAGCGCCGAAGGAAGTCATGGATTATTTCCGGCTGTATCTGAATGACCTTGACACTTTCTATATGATGCTGTCTGTTCAATATGGCATACGGCTGTTCCCCCGGGAAAGCATCATCATTTTCGATGAAGTACAGTTATTTCCCAAAGCCAGAGAGGCTGTGAAATACCTTGTGGCTGACGGCCGGTATGATTTTCTGGAGACAGGTTCCCTGATTTCCATCAGGGAAAACGTGCGGGACATCCTCATTCCCTCCGAGGAGCGGCATATACAAATGCATCCTCTGGATTTTGAGGAATTCTGTATGGCTTTAAATGAGGAACCGCTGATTCGTTATATCCGGGAGTGCTTCCTGCAAAGGGTGCCTCTTGAACGGAGCATCCATGAAAAGGCCATGCTCATCTTCAAGCAGTATCTCCTGGTGGGCGGCATGCCCATGAGCGTGGTGGCCTTCCTTGAGGGACGAAAGGATTTCGGCAGAGCAGACCTGGAAAAGCGGGATATTCTTGCGCTATATCGCAGCGATATCATGAAAATCAAAGCGCAGTACCGCGCAAAGGTTCTTGCGATTTATGACCAGATCCCGGGCCTGCTGTCCAGACACGAGAAGCGGGTGGTGTTCAGCAGCATTGCAGAAGGCTCCACCGCGCAGCAGTATGAAGAGACATTCTTCTGGCTTTCGGATTCCATGATTGCCAATGAGTGCAGACGAGTCAATGACCCCAATGTAGGCCTGTCCCTCACCGAATCTGACACTTACATTAAATGCTATATGGGAGACACCGGTTTATTGGTAAGCCATGCTTTCGATGAAAATGAGTTGCTGGAGGATGAAGTCTATAAACAGATTCTTGCCGGTAAACTGGGGCTTAACGAAGGAATGCTCTATGAGAACATGATTGCCCAGATGCTTGTGGCCAACGGACACCGCCTGTTCTTCTATACCCACTACAATGATGAAAAACGGCGCAATGATATGGAAATCGACTTCCTGATTTCCAATAACAGCAAGCTGAAATACAAAGTATATCCCATTGAGGTGAAATCCGGAACCCGTTACTCCACGGCATCGCTGCTGCGGTTCCGGGAAAAATATAAAAGCAGAATCGGAGAATGCTATATCATTCATCCAAGGAACCTTACGGTAAAAGATAAAATTCTCTGTATTCCCCCCTATATGGCAATCTGTCTGTAATGGCCAGGTTCGCCTTTGACAGAGGAAAGCTGTGTTTTCCTGCCTTTTTTCCGCGGCTTTCCCTATGTACTGTTTAAATTTTCCTGCTAATTGAGAATGTGTTCCCGTTTCCTGACAGAGTGCAGGGATGAAAAATAGAGATATTAAGGAAGGAGGAATCTTTCGTGGCAAACTTATCTATTGAAGAAATAATGCGTCAAGTCCAGGCTCTGTGCCTGGAACATAAGGTAGAACATTTATACCTGTTCGGCTCTTATGCCACAGGCCATGCAACCCCTACCAGCGATATTGACATTATCATCAAGGGCGGGGAGGATATCTGTCTCCTGAAGGAAAGAATTGACCGAATCAAAACCCTGAAGAAAATAGATATCTTTGAGTACGACAAATGTAGAAGCCCACTCTTAAGAAAGGACATGGATACTTATGGACGTCAGATCTACTAACCGTTACCACAGCTTTTGCAACAGCCTGGAAGGCCTGAAAAAAGCCAGATTCCGCGATCCGCATGACGAATTTGTCTTAAGCGGGACGATTCAGAAATACAGCCTTACCTTTGATATCTCCTGGAAAGTGATGAAGGATATCCTCGTAAAATATCATGGAATCCAAAGCTTTGCCACCGGATCGCTGAGGGAGACTCTGAGAGCCGCACACGGCGCCGGATTAATTGAAAGCGACACTTGGATGGATATGTTGGAAGACCGGAATAATCTGGCACACGACTATGACGGTGTTTTGGCAACGGCATGTTTTGGGAAGATTCTTACCTGCTATGTGGAAACTCTGGATGCATTCTGCAGAAAGGCAGCAGCTTATTTCACTGTCGAGTGAACCGGGGGGCGTGAAATAGCAGACTAAACTTTGTTTTTCCGCACCATGGCAATATCCGCCACAGCACACAAGCCAATATATACTGCCCAGTAAAGCGCATATGTCCTGACAGAATTTACCAGAAGGGGAACCGGAGCCAGATAATGGTAAATCCCTCCTGACAACCGCCCGTTCCAGATATTGTAGCAGCAGGATAAGGGAATGAACGGCAAAATCCATATATTCACCAGTACAAAAAGCTGTTTTGCCTTCGCCTTCTCTTTCCCCTTCAGGAGCTGTCCCGTGAAAAAGATTCCGGTTCCCAACAGCATAATGGCCAGGCCGATGCCGGTGGCATACATCCTCTGTTGTTCAAGCCATATAAAAACGGCAAAAATCAGACCGATTGCGTTCACGACCGTACCTGCCCCGGCAAATGCCACTGCACTCCATTTTCCTTCGGATTCCTTTACAGGCTCGATTCCTTTTATCAGGTAATCGGTGGTTGTTTCAAAGAAATCGCTCAGTAAGGATATTTTTTCGACATCAGGTGTACTCTGGCCGCTCTCCCATTTAGAAACTGCCTGCCTTGAAACGCCTGCTTTCTCCGCCAGTTCTTCCTGGGATATTCCCCTGGATTTTCTTAATTGCTGTATTCTTTCTGCTATGCCCATGACAGAACCCTCCTTCGTGTTTGATAGCAGTATGATAGCAGATACGGCGGTTGCGGCGCTACCATTTTATGCCTGCAATTCGGCAACCAGTAGTTGCAATGCTGAATTTGCCTGCAAAATTTCTATATACACGCTGTATACGCCCGTCCAGCTTGTCCAGTCCCCCATGCAGAAAAATATGGGACAGGTTTGGCTGCTCCACCTTTCATTCTATACTCAAGAGCTCCAGAATTTACTAATCTGCCAAAAGCGAACATATGTAGCTGGCGGTCTTTCGTTGTAGTTTGCTGCAAATTTTTCTGACATGCATATTTTTTATTACGACATTTATTGCGACATTTATTACGACATCAACGAATAATCCATTTTCTGCTGCGGTTTGCACCAATCCGCAGGATTATTCCAGATTCCTTTAATTCTTTGAGTATTCTCTGAACCTGTCTTTCTGAAATTCCAAGTTCATTAGTGTACACTATTTCTATACGAACCATGCCATCGCTTGTATAGGACAGGCGGAGCAACAACTCCATGCAGTCATCTGTCTTCTCAAACAATCCCGGAAGAATGGCGTTCAGTTCATTACATTGCGCTCTTATCCATTTGTTCTATCCCCTGTTTCGTAAATGAATCGGCTCTACCGTCTCTTCATAAATATCTTTTAAATGTGTATCCACACTCCATATTCTGATTTTATGTATTGCAGGCGTTTCCTCTTTATATTTCTGATATGCCCTGATAACGGATAAGTCTCCAAATCCCTCACCACGCATTGCAAAATTCGGAAACTGTCTGCAAATCTGTTCCAAATCCTCCGGTGTCAGCTGATTTCCATAATACTGCCACGGAGCCTTACTGTGGATTGTTTTTTCAATACATTCCGCAAATTTTTCCGCCGCTTTTCTCCTCTGATTTCCATCACCACAATGCGCGATATGATTTCCTGTCTCTATAATTGTCGCAAATGGCAATATAAGCGCATTTTTATCTTTTTGACTCAATAAATCTTTCAATTCCTTCATTACGGCATCATGTTGTTGGTTTCTCCCTGGGACATTGATAATATTCGTAAATACAGAAGTATCTATAAAATGGACATACATGCTCTAATCCTCCAACCAGGAATAATCATCAGCCGTCCTGTTTTCCTGTTTGATATATTCCAGAATCATATCGCTGGTAAAAACATCGCCTAACTTCCCATTTGCAAGCAGTTCTGGCATCCTGTCGATTTCTATCAAAGGAATAAATCTGCCATCCCCCTCTTCCTCATCCCTGTACACGATTTCCACACCCGCCAAATCCTCTTTCCCCAATGCATTCAGCAAGATCGCATTATGTGTGGTTATAAGCACGTCCACTCCCCGCTGTCTCGCAATATCTGATACGAGATGAATCAATGTTTTTGCTCTTCCCGGGTGGATTCCGTTATCTATTTCCTCAATCACAATCATGCCGCCTTTCTTTTCCCGTAAAACAGCGGCTACGATTGCCAGACACCTTAAAGTGCCATCCGATAATCGCGTGGCATCAATCTTTTCTTTTATCTTCCCTGATTTTTCCTCCAGAAACAATATCACATCGTTTAGCGGACCCTCCATAAAAGTAATGTCTAATATCTTATTCTCCGGCAGCTTTTGCATGATATCCAACAGCAATTCCTTATTCCGGGTATCCCGACACAGCGCATGAAGCACGGAGGAAATATTGGACGCATTTACTTTCAACTCTGTATCATTGACCAGGGAATATCCCCTCATCTGATAAGTCTCAGGGTTCAGATACAAAATATTCTTAAAAGTATCAATTACCACATTTGCATAGCTCACAATTTTTTTCCCATGTTGCCTCTCCTGTGGTAATTTGGTAGCCAGCTGACTTATCACAGCCGAAAATCGGATACATGTAATGTCAGGATTTCTCCCTTTTTTCCCATTATTGTAAGCAACTGTGATATCTCCTGACTGGCTGTCTGCAGGCTTTGTATCATACATGGTTTTACTGCCTTCACCGGTCACCTCAGAGAGTTTCTCCTCCCCAACCATCACCCGGTCTCTGACTTCTATCTTGATTCTGTATTCTAAATCAATGCTTTCGTCATATTTCACCGTACATCCTAAAACAAAATAATCCGAATCAAATCTGCAGCATCCTCTGGCGCCTCCGCGAATCCCGGATTCACTGTTTTTTGTCCCATCTAAAATAGCCGACAGATCTCTTCCCGACATAATTTCAGATAAAATCATCATTCCCTCAATGGCATTCGTCTTTCCGGCTGCATTTGTTCCGATTAAAGTGGTGATATTTTCAATCTGCAATTCCGTTTTTACAAAGCTTTTAAAGTTTTCGAAATACACTTTTTTAATCAATTCCGTCATCTCCATTAACTCATTTATACTGCAAATTTAACCGGTGCGCAGTATAAGTTATAAATTCGCAGACACTTCCTTACACCCGCCTGCCCTCAAAATAAGGAAACCGCTCCAGCGCCGCAAAGATATCCCGGAAATCCTCCCTGGGAGCCAGCTCAATATACCGCTCCAGCAGTTCTTTCTCCTGTTCCCTGTACTTCGCATAAAAAATATCAAACAGATTATGCCCCCGCAGATAGATACGGATTTCTTCCATATGCTGTCTGATATCCTCCGTGCTCTCCATTTCGAATCCCAGAACCTCCGTCAGATGCCGTCCGCTTTTAAGCCTGTGGAGATATTCCTTCCATTTTTCCAGCAGGGTCTCATAAAAAGCCTCCTCCGACTCCACAATGCCCAGCTGCGCCATCACCTTCGGATTCAGAAAATAATTCTCGAAAGAATAATATTTCAAAATCAACACATTTTCGGGCTTAACCTGGGGCAGCTTATCCATATCCTCCCTGTTGCGCTCCTCATAGTAGCGGCACAGCTGGCTTCCCAGCACCGCCGGGTCCTTGCCGTCGCTGTCCCGGACCATGAGAAATTGATCCCGCAGATAGATCTGGTTCATGTATTTCAGGTTTGCATAGGTTTTGATATTCGTACAGCTGTTAGTGGTGATAATGGCAATCCTGGACAGATTCCCCTCGCTGTCCACCGTCTCCGCATAATACTTGCCAAGCAGAAGCGGCAGACGGGATTTATCCTGTTTTCCCTCCACGATAAATACGAAATTCACATTCATCAGATCCCCTGCCGTATAGCCCAGGTCATCCAGAATGGCGCTGATATCCGTTTTCTTCCGGATATCGCTGGAGCCGTCTTCCTGGTGGATGACCTGCCTGATCTGCCTGCTGTTGAAATTGGGCAGCAGATTGGGAGAATGGGTGGTAAAAATAACCTGGTTCTTCGCGGCCAGCCGGTACAGAATCGTACCGCACACCTTCTGAAGGCTGGGATGCAGAAAAATCTCCGGGTCCTCGATCATGATAATGCTGGACAGATTCTCCTCGATCTGCGTATAGGCCTCCAGCAGGGAAAACAGATAGATGGAACGCATGCCCTTTCCCATATGGGAAATAGGCCTGGGCACATTCTGCGCCGGATGGCGGATTTCCGTGGTGACCTCCAGGATTTTCTCCACATCCCGGTTCATGGAGTAGATGATGTGCTCGCGCCCTCCATTTTTCTGGAAGCAGTCATTGACCATACGGGCAAAGGTGTCCAGGTTCAGCTGATAAAGCTTATAGTCCAGCAGCTTGGAGGTTTCCAGCGCATCCAATTCCGCAGGTGTCTTCTGCTCAATCAGTCCGATGCAGTGGAAACAGTGATTGCATTCCCTTGCCTGATTGAACATACAGCAGCCTGAGCGCATCCGTTTCAGAATCTCATCTTCCTGTAAAAGCAGCAGATCCCTCTGCAGCTGCTCCAGACGGCGCTCCGTATCCACATGGTATATCCTGGGAAACACTTCCCTGATACAGGGATTGTTCTTGTTCGTGCCGTCCTGGTAGCGAATCCTGCCGTCCCGGTTCGCCGTCATGGTAAAATCAAGCACATGGCCGGAGAAAGATGGCAGTTTCCGGCAGAAATCCTGCAGCCAGGCTTCCTTTTTCCGGTACTGGCTGACCACACCCCTGCGCCGCAGCAGATCCAAATCCTCATCCGTAAACGACAGGGATACGTGAATCCGGATTTTCGCCCCGGCTTCCCCGAAATCCTCCGGCCCAATCTGGTATTCGCCGCCCACCGCCCGGATGGCGTCCAGCACGGTGGTCTTGCCGGTATTGTTCTGCCCCACCAGGATCAGGGCATTCTCAATGTCCGGGATATGCATGTCGCGGATTGACTTGAAGTTTTGGATATGAAGGCCTGTAATTTTCATGGGTTCGCCTCCGCATAAATACGACTGGAGCAGCTGTCAGCCTGTTTCCGTTGCGGAAACGGCTCCGTAATTTCTGTTATCCGTCTTCCAGGACAGAAAACAGGGCAGCTTGCTATTATAGTTTCTATTTTAAAGATGTTAATCAATAGCCGTTCTGATTTCCAGATTTTATGGATGCTGTGTTTACAGTGCTTCCGGCTGCATCAACACATATGTTGAATCAGACCATTACGAAAAACAGAACGTTTTTGCGCAATCATGTTTTCATACTCATATTTTCATTATAATAGCGAATCTGCAAAAAAACAATGACTATTGTAAAACTGGAAAAACTATATCCGGAAAAACTATGTCCGGAAATCTGCACTGGAAAGCTTTCGATAATTGCAGTATATTATAAGAAGCAAATGTAGCTTCCTATAGCTGAATGCAGCGCAAAGAGACGCGCCTTTTATCGGAAGCAAATGCAGCTTCCTATAGTTGAATGCG
>DKVC01000230.1:502-21094 GCA_002490995.1 Lachnospiraceae bacterium UBA7188 | reverse complement strand
GAGACGCGCCTTTTATCGGAAGCATAGAGATTGCTTCCGATAAGACATACTATCCGGGGAAAATTTTTCAAATATTTCTTCTTTTCGTGCAATGAACCGTCATTTTTGTTGTGTATATAAATGAAAGGCCTTTACACTAGAGGGAAAGGAGGATGCAATGAAAGACGATGAAATAATCACACTGTACTGGGAGAGAGACGAGAAAGCCATCGCCGCAACCGAGGAGCGGTACTACAGTTACTGCCATTCCATTGCCGTAAACATCCTGCATAATACGGAAGATGCCCGGGAATGTGTCAACGATACCTGGCTGGGCGCCTGGAAATCCATTCCGCCCCACCGTCCCAACCGGCTGTCAATCTATCTGGGAAAAATCACGCGCAACCTGTCGCTGAACCGCCTGAAGCATTACACCGCCGAAAAGCGCGGCCTGGGACAGGGAGAACTGGTATTATCGGAGCTGGAAGAGTGCATTCCGGGGAAAAACAGCGTTGAACAGCTTATTGAGGAAATAGACCTGGCCAAATCCATCAACCGCTTTCTGTATGCCCAGCCCCGGCAGAAACGCAATATCTTTATCCGGCGGTACTGGTATCTCTATCCTGTACGGGATATCGCCGCATCCTTCGGCATGAGCGAAAGCAAAGTCACATCCCTGCTTTTCCGTATGCGGAACGAACTGAGGACACACCTTGAAAAGGAGGATATTTATATATGAAAATGGGGAAAAAACATTCTGTAGAAAATTGGCATCCCATGGAGCAGGAAAATTCCATGGAACAGAAAAATTGCATAGAACAGGAAAATTCCACTGAAAAAGAAAATTCCATAGAACAGGAAAATTCCACTGAAAAAGGAAATTCCACTGACCAAGAGCCTTATATGGAAAATTTGACCGAAAAAATACATCCACGCGAAAAACTGCTGAGCGCCATCGGAGAAATCGACGATAATCTTGTCTCCGAAGCATTCCTTGTTACGGGAAACAGGAAAAACCGGCTCAAATGGGGAAGCCTGGCGGCCATGCTGGTGCTTTGTGTCAGCGCAGGGCTTCTCGGCATCGGTATTCTGAATAAAAAGAACCGAAATACAGATATATCTGACGCTGATGTCTATTATGTTGACTCCAGGAATACGGATGCTTCAAATGCAGGTCTCCAAAATACAGACTCCGCAAATGCGGATAACCCAAATACGGCTTCCACAAGTGCAGATACCCCGAATACGGACTCTGCAAATGCAGGCAGCCAGGGTTCCGGAACCACAGGCAGTTATCTTGTTGAAAACAGTATCGTTATCCTGGATGTGAACCCCAGTATTGCCTTAACCGTTAGCGAAGACGAGAAAGTAGTCAGCGCCGAAGGGCTGAACGAGGACGGCAGGGCAGTCCTGAACGAAATGGATCTCGTGGACGTTGACATAACCGTGGCAGTGAACGCCGTTATCGGCTCCATGCTACAGAAAGGATATCTGAGTGACCTGCAGAATGCCATCCTGGTCACCGTGGAAAATGAAAACGCCGAGAAATCCGCCGCACTTAAAGAACGCATTTCATCTATTATAGGAACTGCTTTGCAGGACGGCAACCTGGACGGCAGCGTCCTCAGCCAGACATTAAGCGAAACCGCTGACCTGGAACAGCTGGCGCAGAATTACGGTATTTCTCCCGGCAAGGCGGCGCTTATACAGGAAGTGCTGTCCCAAGACCCCACTCTCACCCTGGAAAACCTGGTTCCGCTGTCCATTACGGAAATTGCGCTTATCGCCCAGTCCAAAAACCTTACGCCCGATTCACTGGCCCAAAACGGCGCCGCCAGCGACA
Organism: Lachnospiraceae bacterium UBA7188; assembly: GCA_002490995.1. GTDB lineage: Bacteria > Bacillota > Clostridia > Lachnospirales > Lachnospiraceae > Acetatifactor. Next base: position 19,272 of record DKVC01000230.1, on the reverse strand, counting down.
AGGCATATATCAGCCGTGAGTCCGCTTTGGAAATTGCATACGGGCATGCCGGTGTCAATGCCGAAGAGGCCACCATGATTAAAACGGAATTTGACAGCGAAGACGGAATTATGGTATATGAAATAGAATTTCTTGCAGGGACGACAGAATACGAGTATGATATTAACGCCCGAACGGGCCAGGTGGTAAAATACGAAGCCGAAAACAAGGCAGCTGCAAGACAGAACGGAACCTCCGGACAACAACCAGCCGGTTCACGACAGCCCGCCAATCCCCAGCAGCCAGCCGGCACCCAGCAATCCTCCGGCACCCAATCCGCTTCCGGCACCCAACAGCCCCCCGGCACTCAATCCGCTTCCGGCACCCAACAGCCCTCCGGCACCCAATCCGCTTCCACCGGTTCCGGGCAAACCTCCGTCGGCTCGGAACAGCCCGGCAGCCAGTACATCGGCGAAGACGCTGCCAAGGAAAAAGCCCTGGCAGATGCAGGCATTGCCGCAGACAGCGTAAAATACATCAATGCCTGGCTTGAATATGATGACGGCCGGCCGGAATGCTACGAAGTGGAATTTGCTGCAGGCAGCGTGGAATACAAGTACGAAATCGATCTGTATTCCGGTGCTGTACTGGCACAGGAAATGGAGCATCACGGCAGCCATGAAAACCACGGTAACAATACAGAAAACAGAGGTTCTTCCGCTTCCTCCGCAGACATCGGAGAAGAAGCTGCCAGGACTGCCGCTCTCTCCCATGCTGGGCTCAATGCCTCCCAGGTTACAAAGCTGAAAACCGATTATGACTATGATGACGGAATTGCCGTGTACGAAGTGGAGTTTGAATATAACGGCTATGAGTACGAATATAAAATAGATGCCGCCACCGGAGACATCCTGAAATACGAAATGGATGACTGATTTATAAATGAATACACTCGCGAGTATAAAATTTACAGGGGCTGCAGGAAAACTATCCCATTTTCCCGACAGCCCCTGTATCAGTCTGTTCCATCACCCCATATGCATTACTCCATGGAATACTCTCTGCCTGCAATGTGCCCTTGCCTACCAGGTACGGGAGCCCATGGCACGGAACTGGGCAACCGTAGGAGCATGGGAATTCAGGCCGCCGTCCACAGTTATGATCTGGCCGGTCACATATTCGCTTTCATCTGACCCGAAATAGACACATGCATGGGCAATGTCCTCCGGACAGCCGTAACGGTTCACCATAATATTGCTCAGGAAAATGTCCTTCAGCGCCTGAGGAACTTTGGCTTCATTCTGAGGTGTCACAATCAGGCCGGGACGCACGCAGTTGCAGCGGACATTGCTCTTGCCGTACTGCAGAGCCACCGACTGAGTCAGCATATCCACACCTGCTTTCGCACAGGCATAGGCGGTGGAGCCCAGATCTCCGCTGCAGGAAGCCATGGAACCGATATTGACAATTGCGCCGCCTCTGGCATCCTTCATCATATAAGGCAGAGTGCATTTAATGATATAAAAAGTCCCCCGCAGATCACTCTGGAAAATAGCATCCCACATTTCGATCGTCAGCTCGTCCACACGGCCGTCAGCCAACCCTACGTTTGCCGCATTATTTACCAGAATATCTATTTTTCCGTAGGTTTCCGCCGTATCCGCCACCAGCTTCTCAATACTTGCCGGATCTGTGATATCCATAACATGGAAAGATGCTTCACCGCCCTCTTTGCGGATGTCATCTACAACAGCCTGCCCCTTTTCCACCCGCCTGCCGCAGACAACAACCTTCGCGCCTTCCGCTGCATAGGTATGAGCAATGCCGATTCCGATCCCGCTGGTAGAACCTGTAACAATAGCAACTTTGTCTTTCAATCTGTTCATAAAAAGACCTCCTGGCTGTTTTTCTTTCATTTTATTCTCATTACCAGGCATTGTCAAGCATCAGGGCAGACATGCGCATACATTTCACCATTCCAATGGCCTTTTGAACTTATGAAAAGGTTGACAAACAGGAAAGCTCCCTCGTATAATAGCATTAAACAGTAAATACGAAATATCATACACAGGCGGAGGTAAGCTAACATGAAAAGCATTCGTACCAAAATAACTTTATGCCTCATAGTGACCATAGTGACGGCACTGTTTGCGGCTGGTATCTCCGGCATTGTGCCGAATTACCGCAGCATTATCGCAACTGTAGACCACATGATGAGCGAAACCGCAGTCCTCGCGGCAGAACGTGTGGAACAGGAACTGACTGCCTACAGGAACGTAGCCATGGATGCAGGCTGCATTCCTCAACTGTCTGATCCGGAAGTTTCGACAGAAGAGAAAAAGTCCATCATTGATGAGCGCTGCACCATGCACAACTTTCAGAGAGGAAATATCATCGGGCTGGATGGCATCAGCATTTTCGATGGCAAAGACTATTCGGATCGTGAGTACGTACGGCAGGCTCTGCAGGGCAATGTCTTCGTATCGGAGCCGCTGATCAGCAAGATCACAGGAGAACTGTCCATCATGGTGGCTGCTCCCCTGTATGCTGACGGAATCCACGGTTCTTCCATTGCAGGTGTCGTATACTTCGTTCCCCCTGAGACATTTTTGAACGACATTGTCTCATCCATCCAGATCGGTGAAAACAGCAGGGCCTATATGATCAACAAGTCAGGTGACACCATCGCTGACATCACCCTGGATACAATCACCGTCCAGAATATCGAAACCGAAGCCCAAAGCGACGCTTCCCTGAAAGACCTGGCTGCCCTCCACGAAGCCATGCGCCGGGGGGAAAACGGTTTCGGAAGCTATGACAGCCCCACAGGAAAGATGTTCATGGCCTATGCGCCCGTAAACGGTACAGATGGCTGGAGCATCGCAGTCACCGCTCCCCAGATGAACTACCTGGCTTCTACATATAACGGCATGGTGATCAATATCCTGGTCATGGCCGGAAGCATCCTGATCTCTGTCATTGTCGCGCTGCTTCTGGCAAACAGCATCAGCAAACCCATGAAAGCCTGCGCTAAAAGGATGCAGCTGCTTGTGGAGGGCGATCTGGACACACCTGTGCCGAAGCTGAGCAGCAAAGACGAAACAGGCATGCTGGCACGCTCCACCGCCTCTCTGGTAGAGGGTTTAAGCACCGTAATCAACGATATCAGCTATCTGCTGGCCCAGCTGGCAGAGCAGAACCTGAATATCCGCACTGAGCGCGAGGAAGTATATGTGGGAAGCTTTCGGAATATCCTGCTCTCCATGCGCAATATGAAGCTGGAGCTGAGCCATGTCATCCGCCAGGTGAACGGCTCCGCCAACCAGGTATCCTCCGCCAGCAGCCAGCTCTCTTCCAGCGCCCAGACCCTGAGCCAGGGAACCGTAGAGCAGGCCAGCGCCGTAGAGGAACTGGCAGCACAGATCAACGAGATTTCCTCCCAGGCGAAAAGTACGGCCGGAAATGCTCTGGAGGTCCGCAGCCAGACCCATCAGGCAGGAGAAGAAATCTCCCGGTGTAATCAGCAGATGCAGAAACTGATGGATTCCATGGATAAAATACAGAATTGCTCCAACGAAATCGGTAAGATTTTAAAGACCATCGAGGATATCGCATTCCAGACCAACATTCTGGCGCTGAACGCCGCCGTGGAAGCCGCCAGGGCAGGCAGTGCAGGAAAGGGATTTGCGGTCGTGGCAGAAGAAGTACGCAGCCTGGCAGGAAAATCCGCAGAAGCTGCCAAGAACACTTCCGTCCTGATACAGCGTTCCTCAGACGCGGTGGATTCGGGCTCAGGCATTGCGAGGGAGACTGCCGATATTCTGTCAGAGGTAGTACAAAGCATAGAGACTGTGGTAAATTCCATCGACGGCATTACAGCGACATCCAACGAACAGTCAGATGCCGTATGGCAGGTTTCTGAGGGCATTAATCAGATATCCATGGTCGTACAAAACAACAGCGCATCGGCTCAGGAAGGTGCATCGGCAAGCGAACAGCTCTCTGCGGAAGCCGCGGCACTGAAGCAGTTGGTAGATCAGTTCCGGCTGGCGGCTGAATAGGGCTTGTTGCTGAACAGGGCTGGCCGCTGAATGGGGCTGGCCGCTGAACAGGGCTGGCTGCCGAATGGGGTTTGCCGCTAAATAGATTACCCTTTGGCGGGATGCCGGGAATCAGATTCCGCTTTTGCAACATACATAAGGGCTGTCGGAAAATAACACTTCCCAATACATAGTTGTGACTTGAAGAATATCACAGTATGTATTTCTGGAATAAAGTCATTTTCTGACAGCCCCGTCCTATTTCACTCTGTTATCTCTTTTGCTTTCCTGTTTCGTATCTTTCCGCAATGCGGCACTCAGGCTGTTCGGAATTCCCCTGGGACCCCTGACCGCAAAAATCCCGTATTCGTTTTTTAATACTTCGAAGGTAAACTTCTCTCCTGCATATCTCTTCATCAGCTGAATTTTCATCAGTGCATTGATAGCCAGTTTCCCCTCCTGATAGCGGTATGGAATATCTGTCTCCAGCACCCTGCATTGATACAGGATTGCCGACACCGGAGCCGCCACATACATAAAAACCGTATCTCCTGTCCTGATGCCGCTTCCCTGTTTCCATTCAATAATATCTGCCTTGTCAAATGCGTGTTCAATATCATAATATTTCGGGTTGGCAGGGATAATCCACTCCTTCGGCGGCCTGCTCTTCTGCTTCTTTTCCGTGGAAGCCGTCGCCAGGAAGCTGGCGTCAATCATGCCGCAGACCTCTTCGAAGGAAACCGTGCCGTCAAGGAGTATGGTAATCCACTTTTCCTTGTTCATGTGATATCCCGGAAAGTATCCTTCCTGGCGTATCTGAACATCATGAAGCATGGCATCCGATGTCTTTACGTTGATGACACAGGATTTGCCTTCTCCGCCAAGCCCCAGCTTACTCCGTTCCACCTCCATCACAAGGCCATACCACCTGCGGTTGTCCTCATGGCGCAGAACTGCGTTTTCCCTGTCCCCTTTCCAGGGATAATCTGCCCTGGTTTTATATTTCTTTTTTACGTAATTCAACACAGCATCCCTGAATGACCCGTCCTTTAAAACTTCCTTTTCCATTCAAATATTCCTCTATCAGAAAACATCCTGCCGTATAAAAGCTACCGGAACAACTGCCCCATATCGCTCAGAACCATAGCACAAGATATCGCTTAGATTTCAAACTCCCGATATTCGTCCGCAACTTCCTCCCCGGCGAGCCCTCCTTTGGCCATCTCAAAGCTGTTATCCCCCAGAATTTCCGCCACGGTTTTCGACGGATTCTGGTACAGGATATTGACCAGTTCGATAAAATCCCGGATAATCTCCCTGGGTGTGATATGGCTCTCGGCGCCCACACGGTTGTATTCCACGGTGAGAAAATAAATCAGATCCTCATGTGTCAGAACCGGTTCATACTTGTAAAGCCCGGCATGGATGTCCCGAAGCTTCTCCACCAGAATATACATCTCCTCCTGGTTCAGCATCTCCAGCCTGATGATTGGCGCGGAAAAATCCCGTATCTCCCCGGTGGCAAAATGTCCCTCCGCCAGCCGGGAACGCAGCGCCTCATAACTGAACACTCCCTTATACTTGTCCTCGATACACTGGGGTGTGCCTCCCATCAGAAAACCGATGTGCTTTGCCTTGCCTTGGAGCACATCGTTGTACATGGTGAGGATTTTCTCATAATTGTTTGCCCGTGTGATTGAATTCGGTATTTTGTATATATTCACCAGTTCATCAATGATCACCAACAGCCCCTTATAGCCTGCCCCCACCAGGAACGCAGCGAAGAGCTTCAGAAAATCATACCAGGTCTCATCCGTCACAATGAAATTAATCCCCAGTTCCTCCTTTGATTCCCTGCGGGAAGGATACTCTCCCCGAAACCAACGCAGCACATTGGATTTCAGGGCCCCGTCATCCTCTTTGTAAGCCTTCCAGTAGAGCGCCACTGCCCTGGCGAACTCGAAGCCGTTCACCATCCCCTCCAGGGAACCGGCGACTTCATAGATCCGCCTCTCCACCTCCGCCTCAAAAGCCTCTCCTTTCAGTTCCGTGGTGGTCTTCACCGCCATCTGGATTCCGGAAATCCATTTCTCCAGGATCAGCGGCAGCGCCCCGCCGTCCGGCTTTGACCTGGTGCAAAGATTTTGAATCAGTTCCTTGTATGTGGCAAGCCCCTGCCCTTTGGTTCCTGCAAAACGCCGCTCCGGCGACAGATCCGCATCCACCACCGCAAAGCCCCTGGCGGTGGCATGGTTTCTTATGGTCTGCAGCAGAAAGCTTTTGCCGCTGCCGTATTTTCCCACGATAAAGCGGAAGGACGCGCCGCCATCCTCTATCATATCGATATCATGCAGTATGGCCGATATTTCCCTGGTGCGGCCCACCGTGATATATTCCAGCCCCGCCCTGGGCACCACCCCACCCTTCAGGGCATTGATCAAAATATGAGCGATTCTCGCAGGTACCTGTCTGTCCATATCGCTTTCCCCATTTCTCAAAAAACTTTATTCAAAATGAAACAAATCCGGAATGGCGCCGCCAAATGCTCTAACTGCCATTCGATACATGTCTATTCCAATCCCAATACCGGCACACAGGCTTTCAAAACCGCAAAAGTGATGTCGCATTTCACGGATATTTTCCTCCTCCAGTCCGGCTCCCTGCCCGCAATCTGCCGAAAAGCTTTCAGGGCTTTCTCCGGAATCCGCTCCGGGAGCATCCCTTTCTCCATGCAGTCCGCCAACAGCTCCCAGGCAGAGGTACTTTGTCTGGCCCAGTCCGGAAGCCCGGTGATGTCCTGCAGCCAGAATCCGAACCGGAAAGAATACGGGGCATCCAGGATTTCCTGCAGATCCGCTTCCTCCATAGGGGCAAGCACCTGCCAGTTGAAGTGAAACGGCCCCACAAAACCGCTGCCGTATTCCTTTGGCTTGCGAAAGGTGATGTATTCATTACAGTCTTTCATCAATTCATACCCATGCCTGACAGCTTCCCTCACCATCTGCAGGTTCTCTTCCCCACGCCAGCTTTGGGTATTTGCCAAAAGGCTGATATGGTTAGCTCCCGGAAACCTGGCATTGGGTTTATAATATCTCTCCCTTTTACCTCTCACGGAGAAATCCTCCAGGGAGCGGTATTTCAGAGCAGCCCTCATATGTTCCAGGGAAAGGGCAATTTCCTCCTGCAGAACCGGAATGTCCTCCCGGGCTCCCGTCCGTGACAGAATTCCTGCCGTCACTGCCCGGTTGCCGCCCCTGCCGTCAGCGTCCAAGGCCTCTCCGCCCCGGAACCAGTTCTTATGATGCCCTGCAATTTCCGGTGTCGTCAGGGCGGCGGCAGCCTTCTGGATGCAGGGCTGTGACGCTTCCACGCCAAGATTCAGCAACCCCAGGATATGGCAGTCCATTCCGTCAATGCCGTGAAGCTCCTGCCCAAACCATCCGTCAGGCTGCTGTGCCTTCAGATGCTTCTGCACATTGGCCTGTCCCAGAATTTCCTGCTGCAGCCCCTTCATAAACGGTTCCTCGACCGATGTGCCCAGCATATCCCGGTGAACCTGATAGCGGATGCCCGGGCAGGCGTTTTCCAGGAGAAAATCTATCTGTTTCCGAAAATTTTGTGCCATATATTCGTTTTCCTCTGCTTTTATAGACTGTTTCTTTTTTTCTTATCTGCAAAATCAGGATATTACATTAAAGTTTGAGGACTGCAATGCACTCTTCGCCGTCCAAATCTCCGGTTTCAATAAAGCCGAAGGAACTGTACAGCTTCCTGGCAATTTCATTGTCCGGCTCATAAGACAGCCAACAGTATTCCGCATCCCCGCAGGGCTTTGTTCTGATGAAATCCAGTGCAAGTTTAACCGCTTCTTTCCCGTATCCCTGATGCTGATGATTCTTATCAATCATCAGGCGCCAGAGATTGTAATTACGGTACGCAATCTCCGGTGCATCCTCCCAATCCTCATCCACATCATAGCCAATCATAAAAAATCCTACCGGCATATCGTCATCATAAATCCCAAAAGGGAAAGCATGGCCGCCTCCGGTAATGGCGGTATATGCTTCAATTATGCTGATATCATTTTTCGCCACAAAACTTTTTTGTTCCTCACTGACACTTAATTTTAGGATATCCCATACATTTTTGCCATTGATTTTTTCAATTCTCAGCATTTATGTGCCCTCTGTTTTTTCCTGTTTTTCTTTTCCGGGATTCTTTTCATTCTTTTCCGGGGTACCTTTTCTAAATCTTAACTGATAACCATATGGATATACTACAGACCGCCAGGATTTACAGTGTTGTCCCTGGGAAAGTCCCTGGCTGGCGATCTGTAGTCGGGTTGCACTGTAAATTTAACCGGTGTGCAATATAAATTCAGTTACTGCTTATCCAACATTTTGCTCACATCTTCCAGATAATCCGCATAGATCTCAAAGTCATTGTCCAACAGCCCGTCGCCGACTATGTCGGATGCTTTCTCATTAATGCCCTCCGCCAGAACCTCCAGCATAATGCCCTGTTCGTCGGCGAACTGCTTTAGGTTTGTTTTATCGTTCAAAATGATACGCAGTGCCTGTCGCTCTGTCTCCCCCAATGCTTCTCCCAAAGTTTTCCATTCGTCATTTACGGCATCCTTTTCAGTATATTCAGCTGCCTGAATCCGGATATCCTGACTCGAATACGGCAATTCTGCCCTCATTTCGTCCGGAAGTTCTGCATGCATTGTGTCCGGTATATCTTCCTGAGCTGCAATCAAAGTCTTTTTCTGTACACTTTCTCCTTCTGCGGATTCTTCCCGGTTCTTCAGTGCGCCTTTTGCATCGGACATATCTCCCGCTTCAGCCAAACTCTTATACACATGGTTCTCCCCATATGCGCCGTGGACAGCCCCCGGCAATGTCTGCCCCAAAGGCAAAATACCATCCTCTGACCTCATCTGTCCCAAAGACAAAATTCTATCCTCTGACCTCGTCTGCCCTGAAGTTAGGCTTCCTTCCTCCGGCACCGTCAGCTTCTCCTGAATCGCATAGGCTTCCTGGCGGATTTTTTCCAGCGCCCCCGGATTTACACGGACAACTGTTATGGTTTCTTCCTTATAAAATGCCTGCACCGCGTCCGTAATGACCGTTTCCAGGCAGATATCCGCCTTTCTCAGTTCATCCGCCATTACGGGGCTGAGCATATCTGGATTTGCAGATAATTTATACTTAAATTTCATTATTTTCCTGAGTACAGCCTCCATCTGCTTCATCACATATCCCAGCAGTCTCTTACCGCTGTCCGCAGTAATCATGGCGCTGCATGTCCATTCATTATGGCTGCAAACATAGACTTCCTTTCTGGACAGCACTACCTTCCTATCCCTCTGCCTGACAGACGGATAAAATAATGCCCCCTTAAAGGGAACCCATATAGACATATTGCGGGCAGGCTGATACAGACAGGCTTCAAATGCAAGACCGCCCTCTGCCAGCGCTTCCTGAAGGCGTTCCAAGGTAAAGGAAAAACACCGTTTGACCATATCCTCCCGCCCTTCCCCATAAAAGGCAGATTTCCTGATATCATATTTGGAAATGGCACAATAGGAGTCAAAGCCCTCTTCCTCATCCTTCAGGCCCGGATAATAAGCCTCCAGCCCGTTTTCCTCCACAAAATCAGGAAAACTCTGGGGCAATTCGTAATAAATATGATAATCCTTCAGCCATTTCGGCACATATTTGTCCACAGATTTGTCATATACCCGAAAAGCCTCCCAGAAAAACAAAAGCTGCCCCAGCCCTTCCTCCGGGCTGTCCACGCCGATATTGTTCAGCAGCTCATAGATATACAAATAAGCATAGGACAGGGAGATATGCTCCACTTTTGCCTGGCGGATCTGCGTTCTCCAGGTAAAAAAAGTCCGCAGCTGGTCATAGCCCATCATCTGATAGCTGGGAAAGTAAGAAGAATACGGTACTGTCTTCGCATATGCATCTTCGAAATCCTTCATAAACATCCCCTGTCTGTAGAAGATCTTCGCATTCTCCCGCTGCATCCGCTGATCGTAGAAATTGGAGCTGCGGAAGCTATAGTACCTGTCCTCTCTGGCAATATCCCGCATCCTGTTAAACAATTCCCGAACCGGATCCTCTTCCCGCCCTCCGATTTGTTCCGAGACAGGCTGCTGCCCCGCCGGCCATCTCCATGTATCCGGTTCTGTTTCATTCTCCCTTCTTTCCGCCGCTTCCGCTGAAGTCCATGTTGCATCCGCTTTTTTCTCTTCTACCCCTGCCGCCTCTCCGGCTTCCGCTCCTGATTCCTTCCTCTTCTCCGTTCCAATCTGATTCCATGCTTCCTTCTCTTCCCCCGTTCCTTTTTCCGCTTCTACAGGAACACCGGACAGCGGAACTGCTCCCGATACCTCTATCATTTCACCATCCTGTACCGGGCCTGCATCATATTCTATCTCAAAATAAGGAGCCTCCTCAAAAGCAAGAACTTCTGTAATCCTGCGCTGGGACAATGGCTGCGGTGCGGTTTCCTTCTGTCCTTCCTCACTCTGTATCTGTTCAAAGATCTCAAATGCTTCGTAGTCTCTGCCATATTTTCCCATATTACCCCATACTCCCCACAGCTCCTCTGTCTGCTCCTGCCAAAACAGCCCTTCTTCCTGCTGCGGATACAGAATCAAACATTCGTTCTATTATATCAAATGTCCGTAAAGCATTCAACACCTGGAAGTAATTTTTTTAAAAACTTTTCCAGCATAGCTGCTGTAAACAGATTAAACAACAGCAGGCAATTCTCTCTAACCAATCAAAACCTGCTTACCCTGAAACGCAAAACCGTACTTTCTGATGCGTTCCGCCGGTATCCCTTTCGCTTCAAGTGCCGCGGCATACTGCATCTGCTCAATCTGATCCAGTGCAGAACGCACCGTATCCTCCAGGGTTTTCTCACCGTCCTCCGCATCAAGAACCTTGAATTCAATAATAATTGCATCTTTACCGTAATTATTTGACGACGCATTCGGATTATAGTTATGAAGTCCTCCATCCATCCCACTGCCGGCAACACCTCTGCCGCCGTACTCGCAGGCATTTTCATTCCTGGCAATAGAAGCACCGTTTCCATTGTATGTCCCATTCTGCTCCACATCACTGGTATGCTCACCCGTTACAGCCCTGGGTACAGATTCCGGAAAATCTTCCCAACAGGGTTCCAGCAGTATATCGTACCGTCCAAACCCGCTCTCCCGGTTTGAAGTGACCGTATAACGCCCCCTTAAATCCACCAGCAGACCCAGGACGAAACCATGGTAAAAGCGTTCCGGCTCCGTCTTCTCGGAAGGTTTCTTCCCACTGTCAAAGAAACTGAAAGTCTCCAAAGCCACCCGGTTCATATAATGGTTCATCTCCCGCAGATTTCCCTTCAGCAGCGCTTTCACAAACCCATTGTACGCCGGTGTGTACTCCATGAACCAGTCGTCGATCATATGCTCAAACATAAGCCGGACTTCCCTGTTCGTCAGGGCCAGATCATACTCCGTCTTTCCCGTCCTTTCATTGAAAGTCACCTGCTCCGCCCTCAGGTAGCCGGTGGCCAGAAGCAGGCTCCAGACAGCGCTTTCCCTGTAATCAAGCTGGCTGAAAACAATCTGCTCGTCGATCACAGTATGATAGGTTTTTCCCTGGAGCAAATCCTCCATTATCATCTTCACATCCGGATTTCCCTCCCGGATCAGTTTCCCTGCCAGGCTGTTGGCGCTGGTGTTCGCCCAGTAGGTTGCGAGTTTGCCGGTCTTCAGATAGTTCAGTATCGACCAGGGATTATAGATTTCCTTCCTGTTTCCGAATACAAAACCATCATACCATCTCTTTACTTCCTCTTTCCTGTCCTCCATCCCAAACTCTTCCAGTGCAGCAAAAACCTCATCCTCCATAAAACCAAAACAGTCTGCATATATGTCAGAAGAGGATGTCACCACTGCAAGGTTATTCAAATCCGAAAAAATTGATTCTTTACTGACTCTGGTAATACCTGTTAAAATCGCCCGGTCAAGATAGGGATTCGTCTTAAACGTGGCATTGAACATTCCCTTGATGAAATCCACAATCTCCTTCCAATACCCATGCACATAGGCCTCCTGCATGGGTGTATCGTATTCATCCAGGAAGATAAGTACTTTTTTGCCGTAATAACGATATAAATAATTTGACAAAACATTCAGAGAATTTGCAGCGCGGTATTCTTCCATTTCCGGAGAAACCTTCCAAAACTCGTCCTTTTCGTTCTGGTTCAGGCAGTCACTGTCAGCCAGAAAATCATACTTATTGTATGCTTCCGTAATAATCTGACAAATCTGCTTCTTTGCGCCGGAAAAGTTGTTTTCCTTGACTTTTGCAAAAGAAAGGCTGATAACCGGGAACGTCCCCTGCAGCTGCCTGTACGGATACACTTTTTCAGCAGCTTCCTCCTTGTCAGCGTTTTTTATCCTGTCAAAAACTTTCACCCCGTCAGGTAAATTTCCCTCGCCAGATGCCTCTCCCGGGCCTGGCAATTTTTCCTGCCAAATGGAAAGCCCTTCAAACAAATCCCCCCTGCCTGCATAATCCACACTGAAGAATTGTTCCATCATGCTCATGTTCAGCGTCTTTCCGAAACGCCTGGGACGGGTAATCAAAGTAACCGCATCCCCGTTTTCCCACCACTCTTTGATGAATTTTGTCTTGTCAATATAAAAATAACGGTTCCGTATCACCTGGCTGAAATCCTGATGCCCGATTGCCACGACCCTTGCCATGCTGCACCTCCCTTTCCTTTGCAAAATAAACCTTTCTTAAATCCATCATATCACATTCTTTGCTATTTGTCATAAGAATTATCATATAGCCTGATGAAAAAGAACTCAGGGGTTTCTTTTCATTTGCTTAGTTTGTTAACGTTCTTCAACGAGTAACCGCATCCATCCAATCCGATATCCCGTTATCCCTGAAAAAGGTAATTCTCTCCTCATATCCCCGATACCCTCTCCACAGAAAGACATGTCCGTCCTGCACCCGCAGATTCAATTGATAACTATGCCCATATTTTTTAGGGAAAGACACATCTATATAATCCCCTAAAAAATCACCTTCCGTTTTATACCAGACCATACATTCCTCCAGTTCCTCAGCATCCGTTATCATCTCAAGGTTTCTGCACAATTCCAGAAGCTCACGGCTTTCCTCAGTGACACTTCCGTTTTCCTGGATACTCAGCCCCTGCGGACTGCTTTTCAGCCATACAACCACCCTCTGCGGTGCTTCTTCCCACAATACAGACACAATGAGCCTGCAGTGTACCTGGTACACTCCCACCGCCGCAAGCGAAAAGAGCAGCACAGCCGCCGGCACCGCCAGTTTTGCCTTCCTGGGCTTACGGCGTAAAAACAGGATAACCTCAGCAATCACAGCCAGCAAAAACGCTGCCGCAATGACGCGCCCGTAACCTGACGGCACATTCAGATCCGTAATCCAGGGATTTGCATGTTCCCTGAGCCACTTGTCCATCCCGGCACCATATGTCTCCCCTGCCACGTAAGCAATCATCCCTGCAAAGAACCAGAAAATAACCCAGTCCTTCCTGCTTTTTATCTGAAACTTTTCTTTCCGAAAACACGATACGTTTATCCCTTTCATTCCTCCACCTCCTGCCCGGTCTCCCCCGGCTGCATCTTCTTCATGTACTCCGTGGCTGCCTCCGCGAACTCGCCGGAGATATGGTACACTTTTTCCTGTTCTGTCACCACATACTGCAGTTCATAATTGATCATGTAGACACCGTACCTTTTCCCGTTGTCATAATAAATCCCCAGGGGCACTTCCCCGCTCCTGTCCCGTTCCACATCGGTAAGCGTAAGCTCACTGTAAAAATACTCTTTCAGCATCCCGGCGGCCTCTTCATCCTCCTGAACCAGATGTCCTCTTCCTTCTGAAGTGTGTAAGTAGAACCAGCCATCACCTGCAAACCTTTCATTGTCTGCCTTTGCCCTGGCGTCAATCCCCCAAGCCGCTCCGACCACCAACAGCAGCAATCCGCACCAGCATCCGGCAAACTTCAAAAAGCGCTGCAGCGTAAACACCCTCTTATCCCCTGTAAAATAGGCAAGAGAACCATATACGGCTCCCCCCACCAGTGTGGTAGTCAAAGGCACCGCCATCAGATCTGCAATGACACTGTGCAGGAAATATCCCCCTATGGTATCCCACCCCTTCATCTCGGCTGAAATCCAGGTATTCTCAGGCAGCAGCAGCCTGTAAACCGCCTCCGTCAGCTTATAGGGAATCGCCGTTATCAGCTTTGTGGGAAAAAAGGTATCTCTCACATAAATATTGCTGTAATATCCCATGAACAGCCCCACAATCGTAAAGATTACAATCCGGAAAGTTCCCGCCTTAAATTTAAAAATCCTCTCCTTTAATTTCCTGTCGTCCCCCTGATAAGTCACCTGAGGAATCTCTATCCTGTCCCTTATCTCGTCCATTCCTTACTGCCTCCTCTCCCACTGTTCGCCTTCTTCCTCCCCTTTATCTCCATTCCTCATTGCCTCCTTTCCCACTGCTCTCCTGTTTCCTTCCGAATCCCGAAAATCCTGCCAGTTTCATTTTCCTCACTTTCTCCGCCTCCACTGTTCTCATAAATTTTCCGAAATTTCTTCCCGGCCCGGCACAGCCTGCCCTTTACTGTCTCTTTTTTCTCCTGCCTCATATATCTTCCGAAATTTCTTCCTTGCCCGGTACAGCCTGCTCTTCACCACCTCAGTCGTCAGATTCATAATCTTCGCCACCTCCTCATAGGAAAGCTCCTCAAAATCCCGGAGCAGAAGCACTGTCCTCTCCTGCTCCCCCAGGCACATCAGGCACTCCCTCACCCGCTGCGCCTCCTCCTTCCGCAGCATTTCCTCCTCCGGCAGGTTGCGGTTTACATCCGCCTCCGGCTCCCATTCCTGCTCCTCCAAAAGGCAGGGCCACTTCTTTTTTGCATAGCTTAAGAAAACGTTCCGCGCAATGCGAAGCGCCCATGTACGCACTTTTGCCTCTCCCCTGAATTTGTCCAAATGCAGAAACATCCTTAAGAATACCTCCTGGCTCAAATCCTCCGCCAGCGAAGCATCTCTGGTCATGTATACCAGGTAACCATACACGGCGTCCCTGCTCTGTTCATATGCAGCTGCAAACTTCATCTCAAAGCGTATCCTTTCCTCCTGCCGGACATCAATTTCCTTAGAAATTGTCGTGGACACTTCCTTCTCCCGCTCCGCTTCCCTGGATTGAAGCGGCATGAAATCCGTCCCTTATCCTTCCGTACACCATACACTATAACAGACTCCCCATCTGAAAAAAAGTGACGCGTCAGGAGCCGGAAGACTTATAATTCTTCAACCCGAATCTGTAAAACCAACAGGACGGCACCACGAACAGCAGCGACAAAAGCGGCGAAACCATATACCAGATTCCGTCCTCCCGATCCAGCAGATACAACAGCGGGTAATACTGAACCAGAGCCAGGGGAATCCCGAAGGTGAGAACCCTCAGCACCGCATCCCCGTAGACGGAAAAGGGATATTTCCCGAAATCCCGCATGCCGTAAGTGAAAATATCCAGGAAATTCAGGTTCTGTATGGTAAAAAAGGATACCGCCGCCACCAGTAAAAACAGGCAGAAGAACAGCACGCTGCCGCAGGCCACCATCATGACGAAAACAAAAATCTTCTTCCCCGTCCATATTACCCCGCTCACCGGCACCGCAATGCCCAGAACGATAGCCGCCTGCAGCAAAAGCCCCAGACGGGAGAAATCCATGTTGGGCATGATGATCTGCGGAAGGATGCTCCTGGGCCGCACCAGAATCCTGTCCAGGCTTCCCTCCCTTATTAAATCCGGGAAAACCGCCAGCCCTCCCCCGAACATCTCTCCGATTGCGAAGGACATCATGATCACGGAAAAACACAGCAGCACCTGCCCGTAAGTAAAATCGTCCACTCCGTTAATCCGGTTAAATATAAACTGTATCCCGAAAAATGTGGTAAATGCCGTCATGAACTGTCCCACCATTGTGAGCACGAAAGATGCCTTGTACTGCATCTGGCTCTTCAACTCCATCAAAAAATAATTCCAGTATAATCTCATTTCCATTCCTTTCTTTTTCGTCCGCGCCCCGCTTCTAACGAATGCCGCTTTTTGTCTTTGATTTCCAGAAGTGCTCACTCACCCGCCAAAAGACACTACCTTCCCCGTCGCCCGCCTCATGGCAGACCGCCCCAGGGATACCATGGCCCACAGCCAGAACACCTGCAGCAGGATTCCCTGAAATGCCTCTCTCCCGCTTATATTTCCGCAGAAAATCTGCAGCGGCATATTCTGCATGGAGCCAAAGGGCAGCAGCTCCGCCACCCTGCGCAGAGGAGCCGGGAAAAAGGGAAGCGGCACCACGCCCCCGGAGAAGAAAGACACCACCACCCTGGCCATAATCCGGATTCCCCTCTGGGAAATAAAGTAAAACAGGGACACATACATCAGCATGGCCATGGCCACCGTCACCCCGAAAGCCAGCAGGGCGGACACCAGGAACAAAACCATCTGCCCCGCTGAACCGGGCAGCGTCAGCCCGTAAGGCTTCGGCATCAGCGCCCCCAGAAGCAATACCGGAAGGCAGTTCACCAGTGCAAAGGAAAGCCGGTTGGAGGCGGACTGGCTGAACCACCTTCCGTACAGTCCCACAGGGCGCGCCAGATCATACACCACCTCCCCGGAACGGATAGCCGAATAAATTTCCCCGTCCCCGAACACCACCGAAAACAGCACAATAAAGGATTCATGCGCCCACACATAGCTCACCGTGTGGGAAAGCTCCATGGGCAGAGCATCACCGCCCACCCTGTAGATAGCCAGATAGCCCAGCACCTCCATCATGGCCCACAGAAAGCCTTTCAGAATCGCCCCCAGAACCACCGCCCGGTACTGCAGGTTATGATTAAAACGAATCCGGAACATGGAAAAATACACTTTACAATTTTCTCTCATAAACGATACTCCTTATACATTTCCGCCACCATCTCTTCCGTGGAAATATCCGAAACCGATACATCCAGAAGCTCTGTTTCGGCGGCAAAATAAGCGATTGCCCTGGGCACCGGGATCCTGGACGGCTCAAAGCTTACCGTCATCCGCCCCTTCCCGGACTCCATCAGCTGCATCCCATCCTTTATGTCAGGCGGCGCTCCCTGGTACCGGATTTCCATGGTCTTGCGCTCCGATACCTGCTTCTTCAGGTCGGCAAGCTTTCCGTCCAGCAATATCCGCCCCCTGCCGATCAGCAGTATCCGCTCCGTCAGCGCTTCGATATCCTGCATATCGTGGGTGGTGAGCACAATGGTTGTCTTTTTCTCCGCATTCAGATTCCGGATAAATTTCCTGACGGCAATTTTGGACACGGCATCCAGGCCGATGGTGGGCTCGTCCAGGAACAGCACCTTCGGGCTATGCAGCAGAGAAGCCGCTATCTCGCACCGCATCCTCTGCCCCAGGCTTAAGGTTCTCACCGGCGTCTGCAGGATTTCCCCCAGATCCAGGAGTTCTGCCAGTTCACTGACGTTTTTCCGATAAGTATTCTCTTCCACCCGGTAAATATCCCGGATCAGGTCAAAGCTGTCAATCACCGGCACATCCCACCAGAGCTGGCTCCTCTGGCCGAACACCACACCGATATTCCGCACATGGGCAACCCGTTCTTTGTAGGGAATCCGCCCGTCAACTCTGCACTCCCCGCCGTCCGGCGTGAGAACTCCGCACATAATCTTGATCGTAGTGCTCTTTCCCGCCCCGTTTGGGCCAATGTACCCCACCATCTCTCCGTCCCGAATGGTAAAACTCACATCCTGCAGGGCATGAAGCAGATTGTACTCTCTGGAGAAGAAGGACTTTACCGCATTCCCCATTCCCGCCTGCCGTTTTGCCACCCGGTAAGTTTTGCTTACCTGCTTAAATTCGATCATTTTGTGCTCCTTTCCTTTCTGTACTTTTCCTTCAGATTCAGATTCCGTTGGAATTGTCGTATAATAACTGCTGCAGTTTCCCTTTGATTACAGGGATCGCGGTGTGGTTCCTGTCATTTCTCCTTTTATCCTTGATTTGCAGAAGCACTCTCTCGTTGTACTTTTACGTTGGTAAATGATTTGAACGCGTTACCCTGTATCAAAACCTGTAACAAAATTTTAGCATTTCATGAAAAAAAGACTAGACTTATATTTCATTTTGTGTTATGGTATATAATTAGTACGGCCCAAAAATATTTTCTATTATTTCACCTTATTTTATATGCTTTTCCGTATATAATACCATTGTCAAAATTATACATTTCGTCTTTCAAAAGACATCCAGCTATTTTCCATCACAGCCATGTGCTGAGACCGTTATGGCAGCCCCCGCCGCCATGACTGCTGACAGCAGCGTCCCCAGTGTTCCATAGATTTTCTTCATTCGTTTTTCTCCTCTGGTATACTCAAGACCGCCAGAATTTACGAATCTGCCCACGACGAGCATATATAGCTGGCGGTCTCAAAGCCATTATAATGCCAATGGCTTGCCACTGTAGTGATAGTGGTTTCGTTGTTGGTTACTGCAAATTATAACGGTGTGCAGTATAAATTGTAATTCATTTTACCTCCGGGAAGGTTTGTCAACAAAACTCGCGGTTTTCGCAGACAAGTTACAGGACTTTCACAGTAAA
>DKVC01000230.1:0-183 GCA_002490995.1 Lachnospiraceae bacterium UBA7188 | reverse complement strand
AGTTACAGGACTTTCACAGTAAATTCCGTCAACAGGGAAAATTTATGGAGTATTGTACACCTCAAAATACCTCGGAAATGATTGTTTTTGGAATAAAGATATAGTATAATTTTAGCAAGGAGGCTATGAATAAATTTCAAAAGAGAAAGCCCTTCCATATAGGGACTAAGGAAATGTCTGCAA
>DKVC01000269.1:4549-7081 GCA_002490995.1 Lachnospiraceae bacterium UBA7188 | reverse complement strand
CTGAAAATCGTGGAAAAGCTGGAACACCGGGCGGGCAAGGACGCAGAGGGCAAGACCGGCGACGGCGTGGGGATTCTCACTCAGATCCCTCATAAGTTTTTTGTCAGGGTGACAAAGCCGCTGGGGATTGAGCTGGGGAAGGAAAGAGAGTACGGCGTGGGTATGTTTTTCTTCCCGCAGGAGGAACTGCGCAGAAACCAGGCCAAGAAGATGTTTGAAATCATTGTGGAAAAGGAAGGGCTGGAATTCTTAGGCTGGCGTGAGGTGCCTACCTTTCCCAATGTTCTGGGGCATAAGGCGGTGGAATGTATGCCGCATATTATGCAGGGATTTGTCAGAAAGCCTGCCAATGTAAAGAAGGGACTGGACTTTGACCGGAAGCTCTATATTGCCAGACGACTTTTTGAGCAGTCCTCGGAGGACACTTACGTGGTATCCTTTTCCAGCCGTACCATTGTGTACAAGGGGATGTTCCTGGTGGGGCAGCTGCGGACGTTTTTCGCGGATCTCCAGAGCGGAGACTTTGTGTCGGCCATTGCCATGGTGCATTCCCGCTTTTCTACAAATACCAATCCCAGCTGGGAGCGTGCGCATCCGAACCGATTTATGGTACATAACGGCGAGATCAATACCATCCGGGGAAATGCGGACAAAATGCTTGCCAGAGAAGAGAATATGGAATCGGAATATTTAAAGGGCCAGATGCACAAGGTGCTGCCTGCCATCAGCAAAACCGGCTCCGATTCCGCCATGCTGGACAATACCCTGGAATTCCTGGTGATGAGCGGTATGGAGCTGCCTCTGGCGGTGATGATTGCCATTCCAGAGCCCTGGGCTAACGATAAAGCCATGTCCCAGACAAAGCGGGATTTCTACCAGTATTATGCGACCATGATGGAGCCCTGGGACGGACCGGCATCCATCCTGTTTTCCGACGGGGATATCATGGGAGCCGTACTGGATAGAAACGGCCTGCGGCCTTCCCGTTATCTGATTACCGATGACGACACGCTTATCCTGTCTTCCGAGGTGGGGGTGCTGGATATTGAGCCGTCCAAAATAAGGACGAAAGAGCGTCTGCGTCCCGGCAAGATGCTGCTGGTGGACACCCTTCAGGGCAAGGTGATTTCCGATGAGGAGCTGAAGGAAAAATATGCTTCCAGGCAGCCTTATGGGGAGTGGCTGGACAATAACCTGGTATTTTTGAAGGATTTGACCATACCGAATCAGCGTGTGCCTGAATATACCGGCGAAGAACGGCAGAAGATGCAGAAAGCCTTCGGCTATACCTATGATGAGCTGAAGACAAGCATCCTGCCCATGGCAAAGAACGGGGCGGAGGCCATCGCGGCCATGGGAGTGGATGTGCCGCTTCCGGTGCTGAGCGGGTCTGTCCATCCGCTGTTCCATTATTTTAAGCAGCTTTTTGCCCAGGTGACCAATCCGCCCATCGATGCCATTCGGGAGGAGATAGTGACTTCCACCACCGTGTACATCGGTACGGAGGGCAATATTCTGCAGGAAAATCCCAGGAACTGCAATGTGCTTAGGGTGAACAATCCGATTTTGACAAACACGGATCTGTTGAAAATCAAGAATATGAAGAAGGAAGGCTTCCGGGTGGAAGTGGTTCCCATTACTTATTATAAAAATACAAGCCTGGAGCGCGCCATTGAAAGGCTGTTCGTGGAAGTGGACAGGGCGTACCGGGACGGTGTGAATATCCTGATCCTTTCGGACAGGGGGGTGGATGAAAACCATGTGCCCATTCCTTCCCTGCTGGCGGTTTCGGCTCTGAACCAGTACCTGGTGCGGACGAAGAAGCGGACCAGGGTGGCGCTGATTCTGGAATCCGGAGAGCCCAGGGAAGTGCATCATTTTGCCACGCTGCTGGGATACGGCGCCTGCGCGGTGAACCCCTATCTGGCGCAGGAGAGCATCCGGGAACTGATCGATAACCATATGCTGGATAAGGATTATTATGCGGCGGTGGATGACTACAACAATGCAGTCCTGCATGGTATCGTAAAGATAGCCTCCAAAATGGGAATCAGTACCATCCAGTCCTATCAGGGTTCCCGGATTTTCGAAGCAATCGGCATTGACCCGGAGGTTATCAGCAGGTATTTCAGCAACACGGTGTGCAGGGTGGGCGGCATCACGCTGAAGGATATGGAAAAGCAGGTGGATGAGCTGCATTCCCGGGCATTTGACCCCCTGGGACTGGGGAGCGACCTGACCCTTGACAGCCCGGGGCACCACAAGATGAGAAGCGGTGGGGATGAGCATCTGTACAATCCGGTTACCATCCATATGCTGCAGGAGGCTACAAGGCGTGGGGATTACGGGATGTTTAAGCAGTATACTGCGCTGTTAAACATGGAAGAAATGGCTTCTGTGGAGGAATTGCCGTCTGCGGAGGGAAAGCCTTTCGTGGAGAAAAAGCTGTCTGCGGAGGAAAAGCCTTCTGTGGGAAAAAGGCTTTCCCTGGAGGAAAAGTCTTCTGACGGAAAAAAGGCTCCTGCGGAGGAA
>DKVC01000269.1:2001-4264 GCA_002490995.1 Lachnospiraceae bacterium UBA7188 | reverse complement strand
CTTCTGACGGAAAAAAGGCTCCTGCGGAGGAAGTTTCGTCTGTGGGAAAAAAGCTTTCCCTGGAGGAAAAGGCTTCTGACGGAAAAAAGGCTCCTGCGGAGGAAATTTTGTCTGTGGGGAAAAATCCTTCCGCGGAAAAATTGGCTTCCGGGAAAGAAGCGTCTTTTGTGCATGAAAAACGTCACATCGGCAATTCCGTCAAAAACCTTCGTGGACTGCTGGATTTCAGGTTCCCGGAGAAAGGAATTCCTCTGGAGGAAGTGGAACCGGTGGAGGCAATCGTCACCAGGTTTAAGACCGGCGCCATGTCCTACGGTTCGATTTCCAAGGAAGCCCATGAGACTCTGGCCATAGCCATGAACAGGCTGCATGGAAAGAGCAATTCCGGCGAAGGCGGGGAAGAACCGGAACGCCTGAGCGTAGGAGCGGACGGGGTAGACAAAGGCTCCGCCATCAAGCAGGTGGCAAGCGGACGTTTCGGTGTCACCAGCCGTTATCTGGTGAGTGCGAAGGAGATTCAGATCAAGATGGCCCAGGGTGCGAAGCCCGGCGAGGGAGGGCATCTTCCGGGTGGGAAGGTGTATCCCTGGATTGCGAAAACAAGGCATTCCACACCGGGGGTAGCTCTGATTTCGCCGCCGCCCCATCATGATATTTATTCCATAGAGGATCTGGCGCAGCTGATCTATGATTTGAAAAACGCGAATAAGGATGCACGGATTTCCGTGAAACTGGTGTCGGAAGCTGGTGTGGGCACCGTGGCTGCGGGTGTGGCGAAAGCAGGAGCACAGGTCATCCTGGTGTCCGGCTATGACGGCGGAACCGGCGCGGCGCCCAGAAGCTCCATTCACAATGCCGGGCTGCCCTGGGAGCTGGGGCTGGCAGAGACGCACCAGACTTTGATCATGAACGGGCTGCGTGGGAAAGTCCGTATAGAGACTGACGGAAAACTGATGACCGGGCGGGATGTGGCCATTGCTGCCATTCTGGGAGCGGAGGAATTCGGGTTTGCAACGGCTCCCCTGGTGACTCTGGGCTGCGTCATGATGCGTGTCTGCAACCTGGATACCTGTCCCGTGGGCGTGGCTACACAGAATCCGGAGCTGCGGAAGAATTTCAGGGGAAAACCGGAGTATGTGGAGAATTTCATGAAATTTATCGCCCGGGAGCTGCGGGAGTATATGGCGGCGCTGGGAGTCCGCAGTGTGGATGAGCTGGTGGGCCGCACGGATCTTTTAAAGGTGCGGGAAGGCTTAAGCGGCAGGCTGGCCCAGGTGGATCTGGCGCGGATTCTGGCAAATCCCTACGAGGGGCAGGGGCGGAAGGTTACCTTTGACCCGAAGCAGGTATATGATTTTGAACTGGAGAAAACTTTGGATGAGAGAGTGCTGCTGAAGTCACTGGGCAAAGCGATCCAGGCCGGACGGGGCAAGCGCATGGAGGTAAATGTGTCCAATACGGACAGGGCTTTCGGGACTATCCTGGGAAGCGAGATCACAAAGAATCTGGGGGATGATGTGAAGGAGGATACTTACCAGATTCTCTGCAGGGGCGCGGGCGGACAGTCTTTCGGGGCGTTTATTCCGAAGGGGTTGACACTGGAATTAGTGGGAGACAGTAATGATTACTTTGGCAAGGGGCTGTCCGGCGGGAAGCTGATTGTGTATCCGCCCAGAGGGAGTAAGTTTGAGGCTTCCGAGAATATTATCATCGGAAATGTGGCGTTGTATGGCGCTACCAGCGGGAAGGCGTTTATCAACGGCGTGGCCGGGGAGCGGTTCTGCGTGAGGAATTCCGGCGCCGTGGCTGTGGTGGAAGGCGTGGGCGACCATGGCTGCGAGTATATGACCGGAGGGCGCGTGGTGGTTCTGGGAAGCACGGGAAAGAACTTTGCGGCAGGTATGAGCGGCGGGATTGCTTATGTGCTGGATGAGGGGAATGATCTGTATAAGAGGCTGAATAAGGAGATGGTGTCTTCCAGTGAGATCAGCTCGAAGTATGATGTGCTGGAGCTGAAGGGGCTGATTCAGGAGCATGTGATGCTGACGAATTCGGCGAAGGGGAAGATGATTTTGGAGAGGTTTGAGGAGTTTCTGCCGAAGTTTAAGAAGATTATTCCTTATGATTATGCACGGGTGCTGAAGACGATTGTGCAGATGGAGGAGAAGGGGTTGAGCGCGGAGCAGGCGCAGATTGAGGCGTTTTATGCGAATACGAGGAAGTGAATAAAGATAACGCGAAGGGACGGCGAAGGGATAGCAAA
>DKVC01000269.1:0-1672 GCA_002490995.1 Lachnospiraceae bacterium UBA7188 | reverse complement strand
GACGGCGAAGGGATAGCAAAGGGATAGCAAAGGGACGGCGGATGGGCGGGGGGACTTTGCTCGGCTCGGGCAACGCCTCCGGTGAGCTAATCGTCAACTTCGACTAAGGTGCGAAAGTACCGCACCTAAGTCTCCGTAGACGCTGGATCTCACCTTCGGCTAAGGGCGCCCTCTTGTGCGTTCGCAAAGTCCCCCCGCCCATCCGCCTGGTTTCCTGCAAGTTTTAGTTTTATAGGAACATATGGTTATGTTCGTGAGCGCATTCATTTGTTGTTTTTGTCATTGATTTGCAGAAGCGCTCATGTGTTATACTTTTCCGTGGGCAGATGTTTTTGGGCGTGGGTATATCTTTGCTTGGAAAAGTAATTATGTATATAAGCGGCATATCTGTATAATAAGGATGTGTTAGTTAATAGCTGTGCTGTTTTCTGAAACCTGGCTATATCAGGGTATTGTATTCGTGGTACTTTCGGGATGCGTTAATATATTTGTAGAGACTTCCTTAGTATCGATAAGGATTTTGGTGTCGTTTGCTATAGAGTTGTGGAGAATTCAAGTTAGGTATGCATTATGGTTTAAGGTGCTGTAAAATCAGTGATTCCGGGAAATTGGATTTTGCAGTGACGTGTTGTCGCACGGCGATTTATAGTAAACGTCATAATTATCCTTAGGAATTGTTGGAAAATAACTTGTGCGTTTTCGGAAAAGGGAAACTGGTATATCCTATAAAGCCTATGAAATTTCCGCACAAGTTATTTGGAAATACTTTCTTATTTTGTCCGAAAGCTACATTAGTAGCGGTAATCAACATGTTATACCAAAGTAAAGATATTAAAGTCGTTTACTATAGTTAAAAGGAGTGGAAAAATGGGAAAACCGACTGGGTTTATGGAGTATGAGAGAGAAGTGAGCAGGGCTGAGGAGCCGGGGGAGAGGATTCGGCATTTCAGGGAGTTTCATGAGCATTTGTCGAGGGAGGAGCAGCAGAGGCAGGGGGCGCGGTGTATGGAGTGTGGGGTGCCTTTCTGTCAGTCGGGGATGATGATTTGCGGGATGGCCAGTGGGTGTCCGTTGCATAATCTGATTCCGGAGTGGAATGATTTGGTTTATACGGGGAATTGGGAGCAGGCTTATGGGAGGTTGAAGAAGACGAATAATTTTCCGGAGTTTACGTCCAGGGTGTGTCCGGCGCTTTGTGAGGCGGCTTGTACTTGTGGGTTGAATGGGGAGCCGGTGGCGACGAAGGAGAATGAGTATGCTATTGTGGAGAATGCTTATGAGCAGGGGTATGCGGCGCCCAGGCCGCCCAGGGTGCGTACCGGGAAGAGGGTGGCTGTCGTGGGAAGCGGGCCTTCCGGTCTGGCGGCGGCGGATCAGTTGAACAGCAGGGGGCATTCGGTGACGGTGTTTGAGCGTTCAGATCGGATCGGTGGGTTATTGATGTACGGAATTCCGAATATGAAGCTGGAGAAGCGGATCGTGGAGCGGAAGCAGAAGGTGATGGAGGCGGAAGGGGTTACCTTTGTCACGGGTGTGGATGTGGGAAAGGGGATGAAGGCGGAGCAGCTGCTGCGGGATTTTGACAGGGTTATTTTGGCCTGCGGCGCTTCGAATCCCCGGGATATTAAGGCGCCCGGAAGGGATGCGAAGGGGATTTATTTTGCGGTGGATT
>DKVC01000217.1:4929-13665 GCA_002490995.1 Lachnospiraceae bacterium UBA7188 | reverse complement strand
TGTGCGAGGGCTATATGGATGTGATTGCCATGCATCAGGCGGGCTTCACCCAGGCAGTCGCATCTCTGGGGACGGCTTTCACGGCAGAACAGGCAGCCCTGCTTCGAAGATATACGGACAATGTACTGCTGGCTTATGACAGTGACGGCGCCGGAGTCAAGGCAGCGCTGCGGGGCATCGGCATTCTGCGGGAAGCCGGATTGACCGGAAAAGTCATTAATATGCAGCCCTACAAGGATCCGGATGAATTCATGAAAGCGCTGGGACGGGAGGCTTTTGAGGAGAGGATTCGCCAGGCGGAGAACAGCTTTTTCTTTGAAATCAGGATTCTGGAGAGTCAGTTTCATATGGAAGATCCGGAGGAGAAGACAAAGTTTCACCGGGAGATTGCCAGGAAGCTTTGTACCTTTTCAGAGGAAGTGGAAAGGGACAATTACCTTCAGGCGGTGGCGGAGAAATACTATATCGGCGTGGAAAATCTGCGGAAGCTGGTTCTGGGCTATGCGGCACAGACCGGGCTTGCCAGACCCGTGGAGCGCCCCAAATCAGGTGTCCGCCCAAAGAACACTGCCCAGGACAAGGCGAAGCGTGCCCAGAGCCTTCTGCTCACCTGGATTGCGGACAAGCCTGGACTGTACGGAAAGATAAAGAAATATATCTCTGCCCGGGATTTTACGGAAGGTGTGTGTCAGCGGGTGGCAGAGAGGCTGTTTCGGGAACTGGAGGAGGGAGCCTTTCAGCCGGCTGGCATCATCAGCATGTTCGAGGAGGAAGAGGAGCAGCGGGAAGCCGCGGCGCTTTTTTCGGCAAATCTTCCGGTGCTGGATACGGAGCAGGAGAAAGAGAAAGCGTTTCGGGATATTCTGCTCTCCGTGAAAAAGAACAGTTATGAATATCATGTATCGCAGATGGGAACGGATGTCAGTGCGCTTACACAGGCCATAGAGGGCAAGAAAGCGCTGGAAGAGCTGGCAAAAGCGCATATTTCCCTGGATTAGGGTTAAGATATTGGTAACCTTAAACGAATGTAGCTGATAAAATAAATAGGGGAATGGTAACGGGAAGATACCACCCGGGGAAGGATGGAATCACTACAATGGATGAAAACACACGGGCAAAATTTGAGGAGAAAATTAAAGAACTCCTGAACATGGCCAAAAAGAAGAAAAACGTACTGGAATATCAGGAAATCAGTGACTTTTTTGCGGATATGCCTTTGGAAGAGGAACAGTTCGAGAAGATTCTGGATGCGCTGGAGCAGAGCAATGTAGATGTGCTCCGGATTACGGACGATGAGGTGGTGGACGATATCATCCTCACGGACGAGGACGATGTGGACGTGGAAAACCTGGACCTCACCATACCCGACGGTATCAGCCTGGAGGATCCGGTCCGCATGTACCTGAAGGAGATCGGCAAGGTGCCTCTGCTGTCTGCGGATGAGGAAATCGAGCTGGCGCAGCGGATGGAACTGGGGGACCAGGATGCGAAGAAACGTCTGGCGGAGGCGAACCTGCGTCTGGTGGTCAGTATTGCAAAGCGTTATGTGGGCCGCGGAATGCTGTTTCTCGACCTCATCCAGGAAGGAAACCTGGGACTGATCAAGGCTGTGGAAAAGTTTGACTACAGAAAAGGTTACAAATTCTCCACCTATGCTACCTGGTGGATTCGGCAGGCCATCACCAGGGCTATCGCAGATCAGGCGAGAACCATACGAATTCCCGTTCATATGGTTGAGACCATCAACAAACTGATCCGTGTCAGCAGACAGCTGCTTCAGGAACTGGGGCGTGAACCTACCCCGGAAGAGATTGCCGAGGAGATGAATATGCCTGTGGACAGGGTTCGGGAAATCCTGAAGATCAGCCAGGAGCCTGTATCCATGGAGACGCCTATCGGAGAGGAGGAGGACAGCCATCTGGGAGATTTCATTGAGGATGACAAGGTGCCTGTGCCTGCGGATGCGGCTGCTTTTACTCTGCTGAAAGAGCAGCTGGTGGAGGTGCTGGGTACACTGACGGAGCGGGAGCAGAAGGTTCTGCGTCTGCGCTTTGGGCTGGACGATGGCCGTGCCCGCACGCTGGAAGAAGTGGGAAAGGAATTTAAGGTGACCCGTGAGCGTATCCGCCAGATTGAGGCGAAGGCGCTCCGCAAACTGCGCCATCCCAGCCGCAGCAGAAAGCTGAAGGATTATCTGGACTGATGGCACCCAATATTTTATCGGAAAGACTTCAGATGCTGGCAGATATGGTGACTCCGGGGAATCGCCTGGTTGATGTAGGATGCGATCATGGGTATCTGTCCATCAGCCTGGTCGGCGCTGGTATCTGTCCCGGGGCGATTGCCATGGATGTGCGGGAGGGACCGCTGGCGGCAGCAAAGGTTCATATTGCGGAAACCGGACTGGAGGACTACATAGAAGTGAGACTGTCCGACGGCCTTGCAGAGTGCTGGCCGGGTGAGGCAGACACACTGGTATGCGCAGGCATGGGCGGCAGGCTGATGGAGAGGATTCTGAGAGAAGGACTGGAGAAAGCCTGCGGGATGCGGGAGCTGATTCTTCAGCCCCAGTCGGAACTTGCGCAGTTTCGGGCGTTTCTTCGGGAAGCCGGTTTCGCTGTGATTGACGAAAATGCTGTTTTCGAGGGAGGCAAGTACTATTTTGCCATGAAGGCGGTGCATGTGCTGAAAACGGGCAGGATTGAAGAAGGCAGGGAAGCCGGCAGGCATTCGGAAGCAGCTGCCGAAGCATCGATAAACGCTGGAAACGAGAGCGGTGGGCAGGATTCAGGAGCAGCTGCCGAAGCATCGATAAACGCTGGAAACAAGAGTGGTGGGCAGGATTCAGGAGCAGCTGCCGAAGCGCCGATAAACGCTGGAAACGTGAGCGGTGGGCAGGATTCGGGAGCAGCTGCCGAAGCGCCGATAAACGCCGGAAGCGGGAGCGGCGGACAGGGTTCGGATACGGCAGAAGAAACGGAAGATTTGCAGAGGCTGTATGATTTGTACGGGGAGCTGCTTTTGCGGAAAAAGCATCCGGTTCTCCTGCAGTATCTGCGGCAGAGAGAAAACTACGTCAGGATGCTGGAGAGATCGCTGACACTTGCGGGTACTGCGAAAGCTGAGAAACGTCTGGGCGGATTGCGCTGCGAACTGGAAGATATCAGGTCGGCGATGAATTTTTTTCAGGTTTAATTTCTCCGCTGTTTGCTGTTCCCGCCGATGATATCACATATACAGCAGTGTTGCTGCTGCGGCGAATTACAGGGCTTCCAGGCCACAGAACGGTTGAGAGAAAAGAGAAAGGAAGGTCAGGTATGGTTACGGTTACAATTCGGGGAGAGCAGAAACAGGTACAGCAGGGAACTACATATGAGGCCATCGTTTCGGAATATCAGAAAGAATATGGCGACACTATCGCAGTAGTATCAGTAAATGGCAAGATTCGGGAACTTTTCAAAAAAGTAAGCAGGGACTGTACTGTGGATTTTTTCACCTTAAGGGATGATGTGGGGCATAAAACTTATGTACGCACGGCGACCATGCTCTTTCTGAAGGGAGTTCACGATGTATTCGGCGCGGAGGCGGCGCGGAAAAGCTGCGTGGAATTTACCATAGGGCGGGGAATCTATGTGAATACCTTTGGCGAGGTGCCTGTCAGTGAGAAGAGCGCGGAGCGGATTATGGAGAGGATGAGGCAGCTGTCCGAAGCGAAAGAGCCGTTCATGAAGCATTCTTATCCCATTGACGATGCTGTGGCGCTGTTTCGGGAGAAGGGCATGGAGGATAAGGTGAAGCTGTTTCATTACCGGATGAGCTCCAGTGTCAATGTGTATGAAATAGACGGGTATTGTGATTATTACTATGGTTACATGCTTCCTAATGCAGGTTATGTGAAATGGTACGATGTAGTCCCTTATAAAAATGGTTTCATGCTGGTGCTTCCCACTAAGGCAAATCCCACGCTGGTGGAGCCTTTTACGGAGAGTAAGAAGCTGTTTGAAACAATGGAGAATGCCATGGATTGGGGCCGGACGGCCGGCATAGAGACGGTTGGCGATCTGAACGACCAGATCTGCAATGGCTCCATGAGCGATCTTATCCTGGTGCAGGAAGCGGAACAGGAGCGGAAGATAGGCGAAATCGCCAGGGATATCACGGAGCGTGAGGGCGTGAAATTTGTAATGATTGCGGGACCTTCTTCCTCGGGTAAGACCAGCTTTTCCCACAGACTGTCCATTCAGCTGCGGACTCTGGGCAAGATACCCAGGACCATTGCGCTGGACAACTATTTTGTAAACAGGGAGCAGACGCCCAGGGACGAGAACGGGGATTACAATTTCGAGTGCCTGGAAGCCATAGATGTGAAGCTTTTCAATGACAATATGGTGAGCCTGCTGGCTGGAGAGCGGGTGGAAATGCCGGTATTCAACTTCAAGACAGGACAGCGGGAATACTGTGGAGATTACATGCAGCTGGGGAAGAATGATATCCTGGTTCTGGAGGGAATTCACGGATTAAATGAGAAGATGTCTTATGCATTGCCGGAAGAGAGTAAGTATAAGATCTATATCAGCGCTCTGACCACCCTGAATGTGGACGGACATAACCGGATTCCCACCACGGACGGCCGCCTGCTGCGGAGAATGGTTCGGGATGCCCGCACCAGAGGCGCCAGCGCTCAGAGGACGATTCAGATGTGGCATTCCGTGCGCAGAGGCGAGGAAGAGAATATATTTCCCTTCCAGGAGGAGGCTGACGCCATGTTCAATTCGGCTCTGATCTATGAACTTGCCATGCTGAAGACCTTTGCGGAGCCGCTGTTGTTCCAGATTCCCAGGGAGGCGCCTGAATATTACGAGGCAAAGAGGCTGCTGAAGTTTCTTGACTATTTCCTCAGCGTGCCCAGTGAGAGCCTGCCAAACAATTCCATCTGCAGAGAGTTTGTGGGAGGCAGCTGCTTTAATGTGTGAGAGGCGGCAGTACCAGGGTGGAATCCTGGCTTATGAAAAGTGATACACCTATTGAATTTAAGGAACAGATACAGAACCGAAAACAGGAGAAAGAACATGAAAGCAGGATTTATAGGAAGCGGAAATATGGGGGGAGCCATGATGCGCGGCATTCTTGCTTCCGGCAAATGTACGGAAGACGAGATTATGGCTTCGGATGCCATGGCGGGGGCATTGACTGCCATCGAAAAAGAACTGGGGATTCGGACATCCATGGACAATAAGATTGTGGCAAGCTTTGCGGATGTGCTGTTTTTGGCAGTAAAGCCCCAATATTACCAGGATGTTATCGAAGAAATCAGGGATGTGGTCACTCTGGATAAGGTAGTGGTCACCATTGCGCCGGGAAAGACACTGGAATGGCTTCAGGAGACATTCGTAAAACCGGTAAAAATCATACGTACCATGCCCAACACGCCTGCCATGGTCAGGGAGGGCATGATGGGGATATGCCCGGGTGAGTATGTCTCAAAAGAAGATATTGCCATGGTGAGAGATATCTGCAGCGGTTTCAGCAACACGGAGATCGTGGGGGAGAATCTGATGGACGTGGTGACGGCAGTCAGCGGCAGCTCACCGGCTTTTGTTTTCATGTTCATAGAAGCCATGGCCGACGCGGCGGTGGCGGAGGGCATGCCCCGGGCGCAGGCCTATAAATTTGCTGCCCAGGCAGTGTTGGGCAGCGCGAAGATGGTATTGGATACGGGGAAGCATCCCGGGGAGCTGAAGGATATGGTCTGTTCCCCCGGAGGAACTACTATTGAGGCGGTGCGTGTTCTGGAGGAAAAAGGCCTTCGGAGTGCGGTATTTGAAGCTGTGAAGGCCTGCGCGGATAAGTCCAGGGGAATGTAAGGAAACAGGACTCTTCCCCTGCCTGTGAGAATAGAGATTGGGAAAGAGGAACAACGGAGGAATTGTTATGAAGGATCAGGTAATCAATCATCAGCATATCTTTGAATCGGAGACGAAGTTTCGGCAGTGCCACGACTCCACAGTGTGTGAGCTGCCGGAAGGCTTATGGCCTGTGATGCTGACACCTTTTACCAGGGAAAAGGAAGTGGATTACGAAGGTCTGCGGGCGCTGACCAGGTGGTATCTGGACAATGGGGCGGCAGGCCTGTTTGCCGTATGCCTTTCCAATGAGATGGAACTGCTCACCGAAGAGGAACGGCTGAAGATTACAGCCTGTGTGAAGGAGACGGCAGGTGATGTCCCGGTGGCATCTACCGCCTGCGTGGAGGTGCCGACTGGCGCATCACCTGCGGCGGGGCAGAACCTGGTGGAAGATCTGATTGCCTCCGCGCGCAGGATGGCGGCGGCAGGAGCGGATATCGTTGTATTATTGACGAATTCTTTCGTTTACAGGGACGAGAGTGAAGACTGTATCAGGGAGGCGATTGGCCGGATTCTGGAGGCAGTGCCGGATGTCCGTTTCGGCCTGTATGAGTGTCCGAAGCCTTACAAGAGATTGTTTTCCCCGGATTTGGTGGCATGGTGCGCGAAAACAGGCCGTTTTGTCTTCTATAAGGAGACTTCACTGAGCCTGGAGATTCTGAAGGGGAAGCTGGAAGCGGTGAAAGGGACACCGCTGAAGATTTTCAATGCGGATTCTTCCCTGATGTATGAATTCTTAAAAATGGGCGGCCACGGGCACTGCGGCGTGATGCTGAATTTCCATCCGGAGCTGTACCGATGGATGATGGATAACTGGAATGGGGACAGGCAGTCTGCGGAGCAGATGCAGCAGCTGATGACCATAACGGCCCATATCGAGAGACAGTGCTATCCCAGAAGCGCAAAGTATGCCCTGGGCAGGAGAGGCGTTCCCATCGGGCCTGACTGCAGGAGGGAAAATGCAGACGAATGGAGCGCTTCCTGCGTCAGATCCGTGGAGGATATGGAGAATTTTACCGGAGCATATTTCGCCGGGTTGGAGAGGAAGATTCTGACTGTTTCATGAGAAAGCTTTCGTGCCGTGTCCGGATCATATCCCGCAGCTTTGCCGTGGAAGGGGTAAAGCTGCGGGATATTTGTTTAAAGGCAGGGCAGATTACGGTGTTGGTTGTTCTTCTTCATTGGGATGGATTTTCCGTGCCAGATACAATACTGGTGTGTCCAGCAGTGAGGTAAAGATATAAATCACGTAACTGGAGGCGAAGATGGACAAAAGTGTCTCCGTATCGTAAGTACCGTAAAAGGCGAACAAAGTAAATAAAAAAGTATTCAGAATCTGGCTTATCAGCGTGGAGCCATTGTTACGCAGCCAGAGAAACCTGCGCCTGTCGCCGTACTTTTTTCCGGTGAAGTCCCACCATTTATGGTAAAGCCATACATCGAACAGCTGGCTGACGGCATAGACCACCAGGGAGGACAGCAGCATCCTGGGGGTACTGGAGAAAATGCCCCTGATGGAAGGCATGGCCCAGTCCGTTTCGGCGGGAATGTACAGAAGCCAGCTCTGGCTGAGCAACAGAAAGAACAGTGAGGAAAAGATTCCGATCCACACAGCTCTGCTGGCAGCCTTTTTCCCCTCACATTCTGAGAGAATATCCGTAATCAGGAAAGTTACGGCGAAGAGTACATTTCCCAACGTCTGCTCCATGCCGAAGGCGTTGACCAGAATCAGCACCTCAATGTTTGCCAGAACTGTCGCGATGGCGGAGAGGCAGTAAAGGCCTGCCCTGCCGAAGCATTTATACGCTGCCAGAGCCGAGAAAAAGATAAAAACCAGGGAACCCATCAATAATAATTCATTTGTCATATCAGTCACCTACTCCAAAGTCAGTATTTTCAATCAGAATATCAATTCGTTCATCATCACGGTATTTCGGATAGAGATCATCCATAAAAATGGATATGACATCGCTGTCAGGCATTATGCCGGTGGTATTGGGGCACATGATATTGATGCAGATTCGCTCGAAATACCTCAGGCCCAGCAGGATATCACGCTCCATGGAAGAAGCACTCTGCCCGCGGATGCCGAAGAGAAAATTAGCCTCTTCGAAATGCCGGCTGATTACCTGGGGGTCAGAATCAGGGATGCCTTTTTTTAGGATGCCTTCCCGAAAATCCCGGTCAAAGGTCTCCAGTCCCAGTTTCAGCTTCAGGTTGAAACCGTCGAAAAGCTGCCTGAGGGCAGGAATGCGTTCTCTGTATAAATAGTGGGATTCAAAGTGGATGGTGGAAATCTTCTTCCTGCGGCATACTTCCCTGATGTGTTCCAGCGTATCGTGGTCAAGCTCGAATACGGAACCGCTGTTGATGATCTCCAGATCGCCGAACTCGCCTGTGACCTGTTCCAGAACCTTACAGTTCAGTGTGTAATTGGCGGCTTCATCGCTGCAGCTGTCCAGATGATAGTCACAGAAAGGGCATTTTCTGTATGCACAGCCCTTACCGCGGAGAAGAACGATTTCACGCTTTCTTTTTGTCAGAATTTTGCTGTATCTTTCCATATGTATAATCTGTGAATGAGCCCTGAGAGATAAGTCTGTCCCAGGGACGCATTCGGGCATAAACAGCCCTTTGCTCCTTAGTTTTGATTTTGGATAACCGAAAAGTTTTCCAGGGCAGGATGGTTACGAACTGCCTGACTGTCATTATAGCATGGCAATGATATTTGTCAAGAACAATATCGTGAGCGGGTACTGCAGACAAAACAAAAAGAACCGGGTATAATCCAGTTCTTTTTGTCTTCTACGTGCGTTAGAGGATTCGAACC
>DKVC01000217.1:556-4585 GCA_002490995.1 Lachnospiraceae bacterium UBA7188 | reverse complement strand
TATCCAGCTGAGCTAAACGCACATCTTTATATTGTGATACATCACCTGCAACGTTTTATATTATAATCGCTGTTGTCTTAAAAGTCAAGTAGTATTTTGAATATTTATTTTGTTTATTTTGTTAAAAAATTATCATTCGCATCAAAACTGCCATTATTGTCATAATAATGAAAGTTTACATTGATTTTGCGAGGTAAAGCAAGTATAATAGTCCATACTGACAGGAATAAATGCTGTTTCCTGCAGTGTGCCGCAGCTGCGGATGTTATGTGGAGCTGCGTGCGGTGATAATGGAGCGGGAGTGCCCGTGGAACAGATGGAAGGCGGCGGGAAACAGGACGGCAGAGAGCTGTCAGTGAGGAGAGATGAATGACGAAACAGGAATTTCTGGACGGGCTGAGGAGAACTCTGCATGGGAAGATACCTCCGGGGCAGGTTGTGGAAAATCTTCAGTTTTATGAGGACTATATTAATACGGAGATTCGCAAGGGCGTGTCGGAAAAGGAAGTGCTGGCCGGACTGGGCGACCCCAGGCTGCTGGCCCGTACTATTGTGGAGACCCAGAGCGGGCAGTCAGCTGAATACGCAGGCGGCAGCCGTTACGGAAGCCAGGGCGGTTCATCCGGCAGTCGGTATGGGACAGGTGCGTGGTATGAAGAGCAGGATGGGACAGACGGCACCTGGCATGAGGCTCAGGATGGTCAGGGCACCTGGCAGGAGGCACAGAGAGATGCGTCAGAAGATACCTGGTACGACAATGCCGAAGAATACCAGCCGTACAATCAGCCGGGAGACAGACATTTGCGCCTGCTTTCCAGGGTTCCGGTATGGGCATGGCTGCTTTTGGTACTTCTGATTGTAATACTTGCAGTGAGCGCAGTGTTTTCTCTTCTTGCGGCAATTCTTCCGGTTCTGCTTCCAATTTTGCTCGTTTTGCTTGCTGTGAAGGCATTCCGGGACTGGATTCATTAGCTGGGGAAATCATATTTTGAAAAATGTGAAAAAAATTGACAATGCCCGCATATTTTTTCCTGAAACATCCCATACTAGTCTCGTAACTGATAAACAGGGAGCTGCAGGAACAGTTCCTGGTACGAAGCCGCACAGGCGGCAGGATGTGAGGAAAGAAATGGATAACAACAATAAGTACAACAACAGCACAAATGAGTCTGAAAACTGCAAGAACAGCCAGAATCAGAATAATAACCAGAACAAGAACCAGAATAACAACCAGAACAAGAACCAGAGCAACAACCAGAGCAAGAACCAGAACAATCAGAATAACAACTACTAAGATTTTTCTGGGAATAGGGACACTGCAATGGTGCCCCTGTTTATACTGCATGCCGAACGGATTTGCAGTATATACCCATTAACGCAAAAAAATGCCGTCTGCACAGTATAACGAGTGCGCGTATCGACAATCCCGATCTGAAAGCGGCAATTAAATGCGTTCACGAGTATATCGAAAGGCCGCCAGCTTTATTGGCAAATGTTTTTGACAAGGAGTATAAATTCTGGCGGCCTTGATACATAGCATGAGAGGAATAACATGAGAAAATTCGAAGTGATAGCGCCCTGTCATTTTGGCCTGGAAGCAGTGCTGAAGCGGGAGATTGACAAGCTGGGTTATGACATTACGGAGGTGGCTGACGGGAGGGTTACATTCAGCGGCGATGAAGATGCCCTGTGCCGTGCAAATCTGTTCCTGCGGACAGCGGAACGTATTCTTATTAAAATAGGAAGCTTTCATGCAGAAACATTTGAGGAACTGTTTCAGGGAACGAAAGCGCTTCCATGGGAAGATTACATACCAAAGGACGGTAAATTCTGGGTGGCCAAGGCTGCCAGTATCAAATCAAAGCTGTTCAGCCCCTCGGATATCCAGTCGATTATGAAGAAAGCAATGGTAGAGCGCCTGAAAGGGGTTTATCATGTGAACTGGTTTTCCGAAGAAGGGCAGATTTTTCCGGTACGGGTTTTCCTGATGAAAGATCAGGTGACAGTAGGACTGGATACTTCCGGAGATTCGCTGCACAAACGGGGATACCGGAGGCTGGTGGCCCAGGCACCCATTGCGGAAAATCTGGCGGCAGCCCTGATCATGCTGACTCCCTGGAACAGAGAGCGCATTCTGGTGGACCCTTTCTGCGGCAGCGGAACTTTTCCCATTGAAGCTGCCATGATGGCGGCTCATATGGCGCCGGGCATGAAGCGTAGTTTCACAGCGGAAAGCTGGGAACATGTTGCGGGAAAGAAGCTGTGGCAGGATGCCAGGGAAGAAGCCCGCGAACTGGTGGACATGAGTGTTAAGCCGGATATTCAGGGATATGACATAGATGATAAAATGGTAAACATTTCACGGGAAAACGCCAGGATGGCAGGGGTGGACAGAATGATTCATTTTCAGAGACGGGAGCTTGCCCGGCTCAGCCATCCGAAGAAATACGGTTTTCTTATCACCAATCCGCCCTATGGCGAGCGGCTCCATGACAGAGAAGAGATGCCGGCACTGTACCGGGAAATCGGGGAAAGGTTCCGGAATCTGGATTCCTGGAGCATGTACCTGATTTCCGCCTATGAGAATGCCGAACAGTACATCGGGCGCAAGGCGGATAAAAACCGCAAGATTTACAACGGTATGATGAAAGCATATTTTTACCAGTATATGGGGCCCAGGCCGCCCAGACTTGAGCGTTTCCGCGATAACGGACAGGAAAGCGGCAAATTTCAGGAAAGTGCAGTATAAATTCCGGCGTTTCCGGGGATAGAGGGAAAAAGAAAATGGAAAGAGTAATATTTGCGACAGGTAACGAAGGAAAAATGCGGGAAATCAGATCAATTCTCGCTGATACATATACGGAAATCCTCTCAATGAAAGAGGCGGAGATCCGGGCAGAAGTGACAGAGGACGGTAAAACCTATGAGGAAAACGCTCTGATTAAGGCCCGGGCGGTGGCGGAAGCTGTATCAGGCGGAATTGTCATGGCGGATGACTCCGGACTGGAGATTGATTTCCTGAACCGGGAACCGGGGGTTTATTCTGCCAGATACATGGGCGAAAACACATCCTACCATGTCAAAAATGCGAATCTGATCAGCCGTCTGGAGGGAGTGCCGGAAGAGAAGCGCACTGCCAGGTTTGTGTGTGCCATCGCTGCAGTGCTGCCGGACGGCAGAGAACTGACCGTCCGGGCGGCCATTGAAGGCAGGATCGGCTATGAGGAGAAAGGCAGCAACGGTTTCGGATATGACCCGATTTTCTATGTGCCGGAACTGGGAAGGACCACAGCGGAGCTTACAGAGGAGGAGAAAAATCTGATCAGTCACAGAGGAAAGGCGCTCAGGCTTATGAAAGAGGAATTGAAAAAGATATGAAAGTGTTGATTGTCAGCGACACCCACAGGAAAAATGAAAATTATTTTAAAGCGGTTTCATTGGTGAAGCCGAATCTTGTAATACATTGCGGTGATGCAGAGGGAAGCGAATATATTCTGACTGAAGCGGTAGAATGTCCTGTGCAGATTGTCCTGGGCAACAATGATTTCTTCTCCTATCTTCCAAAGGAATTGGAGCTGAAGCTGGGCGCTTACAAAGTATGGGTGACTCACGGACATAATTATTATGTCTCCATGGGAAATGAAGTAATCAAACGGGAAGCCGCTGCCCGGGGAATGGATATCGTAATTTACGGACATACCCATAAGCCGGTAGTGGACACAAGGGGCAGTGTCATTGCGGTAAATCCGGGCAGTCTGTCCTATCCAAGGCAGGAAGGGCGCAGACCTTCTTATATTGTGATGGATGTGGAGGATAAAGACGTACGGTTTACCATTGAATATTTGTAGACAAAGATTGGCGTGTTTGGACTCTTATGGCGAATATTTTGTGCCTTTGTGCCACTTTGAGCCTTTTTGTGGGAATTATTTGGAAAGTCTTGACATAAAGAAATTGATGCGGTATACTAATCAGGTATTTGAGTTGCTCTTTTATTGAAAAACGGGGTGTGGCTCAGCTTGGCTAGAGCGC
>DKVC01000217.1:0-210 GCA_002490995.1 Lachnospiraceae bacterium UBA7188 | reverse complement strand
TTCGAATCCTGTCACCCCGATTGTTTATATTTTTTAGAAGAGAATCCATATTCCGATTGGAACAAAATGCAATGTCTTAAAAAATGTAATTTGAAGAAAGAAAATTGTTGACAAGTGCGAATGAATAGGGTAAAATATGGTTTGTTCGTTTGAGTGTTGCAGTAAATATGTGTCCGTAGCTCAGCCGGATAGAGCAACGGCCTTCTAAGC
>DKVC01000185.1:3631-10091 GCA_002490995.1 Lachnospiraceae bacterium UBA7188 | reverse complement strand
TTGGTGGAAAAGCGGGAATGCACCATGGCGATGGCGGATTCGAAGTCGTCGCTCTGCAGATCGGCATAAAAGGTACGCAGCTGTTTCACCAGGAACATCCCCTTGTACACAATGGTTCTGCTGGAAAAAGATACTACATAAGTGTCTTCGGAGGACTGCTCGAACAGACGCCTGGCTATGTACAGCCTGCGGTCAAACTCCAGTCCCTTTTTCACGTTCGCCGGTTTCTTCACAAAGCCCTGCATGATATGAGGCATACATTCCACGGCCTTCTGGCCCAGTACGTTGGGGAAGGTGGGCACCTCCCTCCAGCCCAGGAATTCCAGCCCTTCCTTCTGCACAATGATCTCAAACATCTTCTTCGCCTGGTTCCTGCGAAGCTCCTCCTGGGGGAAGAAGACAAAGGCCACCCCGTATTCCCGCTCTCCCCCCAGGCTGATTCCCAGGGGCTTCGTCACTCTCGCAAAAAATCTATGGGGAATCTGGGTCAGGATACCCACACCGTCCCCGGTCTTGCC
Organism: Lachnospiraceae bacterium UBA7188; assembly: GCA_002490995.1. Lineage (GTDB taxonomy): Bacteria > Bacillota > Clostridia > Lachnospirales > Lachnospiraceae > Acetatifactor. Next base: position 9,573 of record DKVC01000185.1, on the reverse strand, counting down.
CTCGGCGTCTTTGCCGGCTCTGTGCTCCAGATTCTCAACGATCTTCAGGGCGTTTACCACTGTGGCGCGGCTCTTCTGCCCCTTGATATTCACACAGGCACCGATGCCGCAGTTGTCGTGCTCGAATTCCTCCCTGTAAAGGGGCGCCGTCGGTACTTCTCTCCTTACATCAAACATAGGATTATTCCTCCCTTCCAAACTCGTATCAGTTATTTTTGTATACCCGCTGATGCTTCAGGTGTCTCTGTATAACCGGGCAGGAGAACTTTTTTCTCCCCTGCTCATCGCGCAGCCCGCATGCTGCATTAGCATCAAAATCACAGCGGTTCTGCATATAAAAAATGACGCAATGGAAGCCCTCTATGCGCTCCATTGCGTCATCACTTGTCATACTATACTACACTTTCTGCAATTTGTAAATAAAGACTTTTTAGGGAATTGTCAGATTAATTGACATTTTTATTCTTTCTGTTGTATTTTCTGGCAATTTGACATTTTCAGCAAAAGAATTGTCCCAAACAGCATAAATTCTGCGTCCGGCTGCATTGCCTCACATAAACTATAACCCCCTGTGCTGCCTTTCTCCCCGCCGATACACTTTTTCCTTCAGCCAATGATACATCCCGGAAAACGCGCGGCTCTCTGCCAGTGCCCTGCGCAGCGGCGCCATGGTTACAGCCATGACAGCCCGGTACTTCAGCAATTCCGCCTTTCCCATATATTCCTCCGTAATCTGCCTGTGCTCCCGCTTATCCCGCTCCCTGTTCTCCCGGCTCTCCGAATAGCCCCCGCCTTCATAGGAAGCCACCGGGAAATCCATATGGCGCATCTTCGCCCCTGCCTTATAAAAACACCACAGAAAGTGATCGTAATCCGCCCTCACTTTATACTGTAAATCGTATGATTTTTCACGGCACAGCGCTGCGCTGTAGAAGCAGGACTGGTGACAGGGAATATTCCGATAACAGGTAAATCCGGTAATGACCGGCGCAGAGGCAATGGTCACATGGTTCTTCCCGCTGCAGGTATCCCCGTACAGCACCAGCCGTTCCATGTCCGTCCCTGCTGCCCGCTCTTCCTCAATTACCTTCCGCGTGCGCTCCAGCACATCCTCCTCCGGGAAGACATCCCCGCAGTTTAAAAACAGCAGAAACTCTCCCTCCGCATGGGCTACAGCCTGATTCATGGCATCATAAATCCCGGTATCGTTTTCCACGAATATCCTGACTTCTCCCGCATCCGGATCCGCCTCATGTTCTTTCTGCCATTTTGTCACAGAACCGTCTTTGCTGCCCCCATCCTTCAGAATGACTTCCACATTCCTGTAACTCTGCCGCAGCACACTGTCCAGCGTCTCATATAATTTTTCCCCCGGATTCAGGCATACCGTTATAACCGAAAATTTTATTCCATCCACCACGACACCTCTGCCCACATCTCATCATCTCCAAGCCAGTACCTGCCTTATACAGAATGCCTGCTTTCCAGGGCATCCTTTCGATGTTTCACTTTGGTTCAGATATCCTCAAAACCGCCGGAATTACCGAACGAAGCACCTTACATCAGAATACTTTCTTCTCCCGATTCAGCAGCCAGATACTGCCGATACCGCACGCCAGCCCTGCGATACAGACCGGCCAGTATGCGGCCTGCGGAATATTCACATACCCCATGGCATAAGCCAGCATATTGGAAATCATATGAATCAGAACCGGCATCCGGAAATCCCCGAAATATTCATAGGCATACACCATAAAGCATCCCATGACAAAGGCATAAAGCCCCTGCACCGAATTGCCGTGATAAAGGGCAAACAGTGCCGCCGACATCACCATGGCCGCCGTCAATTTCATATACCGCCGGAAACAATTATAGAAAATCCCGCGAAACAACAGTTCCTCGGAAACTGCCGTTACGATGCCGTAACAGAGAATCCCCACCGGCAGCCACGCGGCATGCTGGCTCTCCGCCACCGACTGATAGGATTCCGAGGCTTCAATGGCCCCCAGCTGTATCATGAGGAAATTGATTCCGAATATCAGCCCAAGCATAGCTATCACCAGAAGCACATAACTCCTCGGCGGCTCCTCTTTGATATGCAGCAGTTTCATATCCTCGGCGGTTCTCCCAATGGTCTTCTGAGCAATCCTGAAAATGGACACCGCCCCTCCCAGGAACCCCAGCGCCGACACAATATTGACCGCATTTCCCGTCAGTCCGACCAGTTCTCCGTCTTCATTCCGAATAAACAGAAACGCTCCCCCTGCACCCAAACTCCCGTTTCCCAGCGTAACCAGAATTAATGTGGCAAAATTAATCACAATGCTTCTCACCATGAAAAACAGCAGAAAGGGAAGTACAATCTGCCAGATTCGCTGGCCGGTGGTCATTTTCTTCTCTTCCTCCGTGCCACGCAGCAGGAATTTCTGCAGTTCCTCCACGGACCGGACGATATAGTCAGCCTTCGCCTCCTTCAGCTCCTCCATACCTCCGTAACCGTAGGTAACTCCCACCGCTTCTATCCCCATGGCATGGGCGCCCTCCACATCAAAGCAGCGGTCCCCCACCATATAGACCTTATCCTTTTCGACGGGCCTGTCACCGAACAGCTGCCGCAGCGCCTCCGTGACCACCTCATCCTTCCCTGTCCTGGTGCCGTCCAGCTCGCTTCCCACCACTGCCTTGAAATATTTTGCAATCTGGAAATGTTCCAGAATCCGTTTCACATATACCGTAGGCTTGCTGGAGGCAACTGCCATGAACATGCCTTTTGAGTTCAGGGCACGCAGCATCTCAGGGATCCCGGCGTAAAGCCTGTTCTCAAAGATTCCCTTATCGCTGAAGCGCTCCCTGTATTTCTCTATGGCGGCTTCCGCCTGCGCCTCGTCCATCTGGTAAAATTTCATAAAGCTGTCCTTCAGGGGCGGCCCGATAAAAGGTTCCAGCTTGTCCAGGTCCGGCTCCTCTATTCCGAAAGAAGCCAACGCATACTGCACACAGGTACATATCCCCACCTTGGGGTCCGTCAAGGTTCCGTCCAAATCAAATAACAGATAATTTTTCATTTAAAAACTCCTGATCTTGTCGCTGCCATCGTCTATGGTGTTCTCAATCTTTGTAATCCGCACATCGTATCCCACGGAAGGATTCACCTGCACATGGGCGATATCCCCTTCCTTTTTTCCAAGCAGTGCCTTTCCCAGAGGACTCTCGTTGCTGATCAGGTTCTCCAGGGAATTTCCGCGCACCGTGGTGACGATCCTGTAGGTTTCCACACTGCCGTCGTCGATGAATTCCACCGTTACCGTATTGTTCATCCCCACCTCGTCCTCCGCGGAATCCTCGGAAATCACCCTGGCGGTTTTGATCATCCGCTCCAGATAGCGGATACGACTCTCGTTCTGGTTCTTGAACTTCTTCGCCGCATAATACTCAAAATTCTCGCTCAAATCCCCCTGCGCCCTGGCCTCCTTCACATCCTCCAGCGCTTTGGGACGCACCACCAGCTTCCGATGCTCGATTTCCTCCTCCATCTTCCTAATATCAGTCGGTGTCAGCTGATCATACATAATACGCTCCATTCCGCCGCATCTGCGGCATATCTTCATTAACATCCATCCTTATATACAGAACTGTCCTTAAATATCAAAACAATCTACATCCCGATACCGTAAATCACAGCCACAGCCAGCAAAATCTGGATAATTGCAAAACGGAATACCGTCTGTGTGTTGGACCACCCCCAGATCTTGCGCACATGGTCATGAAGCGGCGTTCTTACTTTGGTCAGTACATGAATCCTCAAAAAGCGCAGCAGGGTTATCTTGACCAGCCCCAGCCCGCCGTCCAGTATCAGCACCAGCGCAACGGGAATATACAGGAAAGGGCGGTTCGTCTTCAATATGGCAATGCTGATAAACAGCCCCATGGCCCGGGAGCCCGCATCTCCCATCATCAATCGGCTTGGTGTGGCATTGTACCACAGATACCCCAGAATACATGCCGAGAAAAGCAGGATCAGATACGGGAAAGGGGTTCCCGCATTCAGGATTCTGTCCACCAGGTAAATTGTCATCAGGGAAATAATCGTCAGTGTCCCCGACAGCCCGTCCACCCCGTCGGAACAATTCGTCACATTTACGGAAACCCATATCAGAATCACCGCCAGAACGATAAAAACCCATCTGGGCATATCGATCCACACATTGAAAAAAGCCAGCTCTATCCTGCTGGAATTAAACTTCAGAAAGTTCATGGCCGTCAGCACCGCCACGCACAGATCCAGGAATCCTTTCCGAAATTCCCCCCAGGGAGTCTTCGCCGCGTCATCCAGATATCCCGTGATCATGCAGACAACCACCAGCAGCAGATAAATAACCGTCTCCACATTCAAAGGAGCAAACAGAAGCGCGGCAGCTACAAATGCCAGCACAAATATAATGCCTGCCCCTCTCGGCTTCCCCGCGGAAAGCTTACCGTCATGAGCATATTCCCGGCCCTCGTCCCTGGGAAGATACTCTCCCAGCTTCGCCGTCGCTGATACAGTGGCCACAAATGCAAACAAAATTCCCCCCAGGGCAAGCAGGGATGTCCGTTCTCCGGATACAATCAAATGTAACATATGGCTCCCATCCGCACCTTTGTGCTGTTTTTTATCCACTCCTTCGCAAACATTCAGAGTAATCATGATTTTATCACAAAACAGTTGGAATTGCAATCGGCTGAATCTTTCTATCTTTCTATACTCGTGAGCGCATGGATTTGGCAAATGCTTCTGATCGTGAGTATAAATTCCGCGCCGTCACTTTAGTATCGCTAATTTTTTCTCTCTATAATATAGAATATATCATTTGCGCTCACATGCATAGGGAGGTGTCTGCAAATTACAGGAACCGCTCCGCAAGCCCTGTTTTCCGGTCCTTCCTAACGAAGTGCCGCCAAATTTCTACAAATGAGGAAAAGAAAATGAACACTACCACCACAGCCGCCCAGATTGGCACGATTATCGCAAAGCTCCGCACAGAAAAAGGATGGAAGCAGAATCAGCTGTCAGCCATGCTGAGCATATCCCCGGGCAACTTGTCCAACTATGAACACGGCCTGTACTGGCCCGCCCTGGATATGCTGTGCAGGATTGCCGACCTTTTCAATGTATCCACAGACTTTCTGTTAGGGCGCACCGGATACCGCTGCCCGCCGGAAGCCTTCCGTGAATACGTCACGTCCGACTGCACAATGTACCATATCATAAATATACTCCTGGAACTGGATACCGGCTCCAGGGATGCCGTGGTAAAATATGCCACATACCTGAAAGAAGCCAATCCCTGCGCAGTCCCCCGGCAAAACGGCAGGCAGCCTTCCCGGAAAGTCCCTGCACGCCGTAAAAAAGCGGACTAGGAAAGCTTCTGGGCACCGCACGTGAAAGCGGATTGTGAGAATCCCCCGGACGCCGCACCATAAAAACGGGTCAGGAACCCTCACCCTGCCCCTGCAGAAGATCCTCAAAGGGCCTGTTTGGCGACAGCCTGCTTTTCCCTTTATATTGTTCCCGCATATGGACAGAAGCCCTCTCCACCGCTTCCCGAAATCCTCCCGCGGAAAGCCGGACGGCCCCTTCTCCCCAGATAATCATCTGCTCCAGCCTGTCGGAGGTTGCCACCGTGACGTGATGCTTTCTTCCGATCCCGTGTACCGTTTTCTCAATATACTGGTCGGCGGTTTCCGCTTCTCTGGTGTATACCACATGGATATTGTGATACTTCTGCACGGAACCGGGATTTCCCTTCACCTTATAGGCATCGAAGACCAGGATCAGGGTACATCCCTCATACCCCTGATAATTACTGCAGATATCCATAAGCTTATCCCTGGCGCTGTCGATATTCACCTCCGCCAGTACACGAAGGTCTTCCCATGCGAAAATGATGTTGTAGCCGTCC
>DKVC01000185.1:0-3348 GCA_002490995.1 Lachnospiraceae bacterium UBA7188 | reverse complement strand
GATGTTGTAGCCGTCCACCAGGAGGTAATTTTCTTTCGGCGGTACCGCGGCTTTCGCCGGCGGAGCTGACGATGCGTTTTGGATATTTTCGGATTCGGCAGTATCCTCCTGCATCTTTCCCGTGTTCCGCTGATGATAACGGTAAGGTTCATAATCCCGTTTCGATTTGCCGTAAGTGCGCAGGAATATCTCTTCGATTTCCTCCTGGGTAATATAATCCGAAGCGCTTTTTGTCTCCGCAGTCTGGTATCCTGCCCTGCCTGCGATCCTGGTGTCCCCATATCCTGTTTCGTCTCCGCCTCCCGTCCTCCGATTATATGCTGCTCCGTCTGCCGTTTCCGGATTCCACCCGCTTTCCATATGAGCATACGTCGGCACCTGGTCCCATGGCACCACAAAACCCGCCCCATGGGCGCAGAAAACCGACGAAGACGGATTCTCCAGGTCTGACTCCGGATCGTAGCCGGCCAGTTCCAGGACCTCTTCTGTATTGTGACAGGGCTCATACCCCTTTAAAGTACAGCTCAGCTGCCCCAATCCCCGGGTATAGGCATTCACTTCCCTCTGATACCCTCTCATGGTCGCCGCCGGTGCCGAGCCGGTAATCGTGGTAAAATCCCCTGCGGTCACAGGCGCGTCAAACCGTCCCTTCATCCGCTGAATATCGGATATTGCCCTGCCCATCTGCCCTGTGGGTACTTCCAGAATAAAGGAAAATACCGGCTCCAGAAGCACGCTCTCCGCCTGCATCAGCCCCTGCCGCAGTGCCCGGTAGGTAGCCTGCCTGAAGTCGCCGCCCTCCGTATGCTTCAGATGAGAACGCCCGGTGAGCAGCGTAATCTTCATATCCGTGATGGCCGAGCCCGTCAGCACCCCCGGGTGGGAACGTTCCTCCAGATGCGTCAGCACCAGCCTCTGCCAGTTTCTGTCCAGGATGTCCTCGCTGCAGGCACTGGCAAACTGCAGCCCGCTGCCCGGCTCTCCCGGCTCCAGCAGCAGATGCACCTCCGCATAATGCCGCAGCGGTTCGAAATGCCCGATGCCTGTGACGGCATTCGCAATGGTCTCCTTGTATACAATCTGACCGTCCGTAAACTCCACTTCCAGCCCAAAACGTTCCGAAATCAGCCTTTTCAGGATCTCAATCTGTACCTCGCCCATGACCTGTACATGAATCTGGGGAACTGTCCTTTTTCTCCCCTGCAAAGCCGCCGGACCTCCTGCCGCGCCTGCGCCCTTTTTCCCGGTTACTGCCTTTTCTTCGGAGACGGCCGCATTCCCTGCCAAACCGCCGGAACCCTTTTTCCCCGTCACTGTCCGTGTACCGGAACCGGGAACCGTCTCCGGATCTGCCTGTCCGGCGGAGCCGATTCCCCCTGCCTCCTGCCATACCACATGGAGCTGGGGCTCTTCCTCCTCCAGTTTGCGCAGCTGCCCCAGCACCCTGACAGCATCACTGCCCTCCGGCAGCAGCAGCCCATAGGTCAGCACAGGCACCAGGACAGGAAAGGCATTTCGGCTCTCTCTTCCCAGCCCCTGCCCCGCAAACGTCCTGCCAAGCCCCGTCACGGCACAGATACCGCCCGCCTCCACTTCTTCCACCGCACTGTACTGGGCTCCCGCGTAAACCCGCAGCTGGTCAGCCTTTTCCTCCCAGATTTCCCCCTCGGATGCGGCGCTGCAGGCATTGCTCACAGGCATCTTTACCCGCAGAGTGCCTCCCGTGACCTTCAAATGGGTAAGGCGGTTGCCGGAGGCATCCCTGGATATCTTATAGACCCGCGCCCCGAAATCCTGCGGATAGGCCGGGCTCAGGGCAAACCTGCGGATTCCCTTCAGCAGCTCCTCCACGCCCTCCAGGCGCAGGGCGGAACCGAAGAAACAGGGAAACACGTGCCTCTTTGCCACAGCCCGGGCAATGGATGCGTCTTCCAGGTCCTCCGTTTCCAGATACGCTTCCATCAGTTCCTCATCGCACATGGCAAGCGTTTCCAGGAATTCCGTCCCCCTGCTCTCCGCCTCCGGCCCGAACTCCTGGCACCCGCCGTCCAGCTTCGCCTGCAGTTCATGCAGCAGCTTCTCCTTATCCGTATCCGGCTGGTCCATCTTGTTGACAAAAAGGAACGCCGGAATCCTGTACTGCTCCAACAGCCGCCACAGAGTCTGTACATGCCCCTGCACCCCGTCCGAGCCGCTGATTACCAGCAGGGCATAGTCCAGCACCTGCAGCGTACGCTCCATCTCCGCGCTGAAATCCACATGTCCGGGTGTATCCAGCAGTGTGATATCCAGACCCTCCCAGGAAATCTGGGCCTGTTTGGAAAAAATCGTGATCCCCCGCTCCCGCTCCAGCGCAAAGTTGTCAAGAAAAGCATCCCCATGGTCCACCCTGCCCAGCTTCCGTATCCTGCCGCCTGTGTACAGAAGCCCTTCCGCAAGCGTGGTCTTTCCCGCATCCACATGGGCCAACAGACCAGCACATATATGTTTTTTCGCTTTTTTCGGTTCCTGTTCGCCCATAAAAATGCCTCCTTCCGTGATTTCATATTTATCAAGTATACCACAGGAGGAGGTGTTCGTCGAGGTGCTATGCACGCAAGAATATGAACTTTATTTCGCTACATCGGGAGCTTTGGATAAATATGCATACTAAATTCCCCATCAGGTGTGCGGAAAATTGTAATCTTCTCCATCACGATCTTCCATAAACTATTCTTTTCTGCAACCGATAATCGAGGATAGCTATCAAGAATATGTTGTGTAGTCGGAATGATTTCTGCCTCTGCACTTTTTGTTTCACTTTGAGAGGACTGCTTTTTTAATAAATCAGATTCTGCCGCTCTTTGCTTTTGTATTTCCCTAGTCAGGGTATCATTACGCTTGGTGAACATTTCAACCGTATAAACACCTTTTTCCAGATACTCACAAATCTTATCCTGCTGCATCTGAAGCTCAACAAGCTGATCTCTGACAAAGCTTAATGCGGTTTCCGTAGGGTCTGTCTGAGGACTTTGCTCTGTCTCTATCTTTATGGTATATTCGGCTAGCCATTTCTCCATAGCTTTTATTACCGCATCCTCAACAAAGTCACACTTTATAGTACGGCAATCGCAGCCACGGGTAGGACATCTATACCAAGGAGATGTGTTCTGCGATTTTGCAGGAACATTTCGCTTCATCACCGCACCACATTTCTCACAAAAGAGAATGGTAGCAAAAGGATTCATTAGTTTTTTGTCTTTATGTACAGACGCATGATTCCTCTCCCTCTGCTTGGCTTTTACCTGATCCCACTGCTCTTGCGTAATAATCGGCTCATGCAAGCCTTCATACAACTCATAATCTTTA
>DKVC01000233.1 GCA_002490995.1 Lachnospiraceae bacterium UBA7188 | reverse complement strand
TCGCTTCCGATAAAAGGCGCGTCTTTTTGCGCCGCATTCAACTATGGAAAACAACACCTGCTTCTTATAGTAATGGTTCTATCATGTCCTGCACTGAATACAAAAGGGAACCGCTCCAGGTACATATCTGCTCCTGATAAGACAGTTCCCCTGGGAATTGCCGGAAACTTACAGAGTTCGCAAGGCGGTTCTTGTAAGTTAAAGGCACCTCTTTACCGCCGGTTCGGATTACAGATTTTCCCGCATGAATTTGCTTATGGCTTCATAAGCTGCATCTTCGTCCGCGCCATCGAAAGTAATGGTGACTTCATTATCCTTTTTGACGCCCAGACTCATGATACCGAAAATCTTCTTACAGTCTCCTGTCTTGCCGTCTTTTGTCAGCTTGATGCTGCACTCAAATGCCTTTGCCGCTTTCACCAGTTCTCCTGCCGGACGTGCATGGATTCCTTCTGTGTCTGTGATTACATACTTGAATTCTTTCATAATGATTCTCCTTTACATTTTTATTGTATATTTATACTTGTGAGCACATTGATTCTCGACAATAGAAGCACCGCTCCTGTTGTATGCCGCTTTCTGCCCTTGATTTGCGGAAGCGCTCACTCGTTAAACATTTACGTTGACCAATTTTTTTGAGCATGAATGCATATTGTATTCACAAGCTCTATTTCGCTATATTATTCATTTCGTTCTCATGGCTGCGGCCGCAGTCCGTTCCATGCGGCTGCACCCTACGGTCATACTGGCTTCTTTTTTTCAAAAAATTGCCGAAAGATAACTGACGCAGCCTGTTTCGTAAAAACCCGGTGCTTCCTTACCGCCCCGATTACAGGTTAAGCCGCCTCTACGTTTTTCTTCAATACTCCCAGCAAAAATGTGGATATTACGGTGCCGACTACCAGCGCCGCCACATACATCAATGCATTTCCCACCACCGGGAATACGAAGATTCCTCCATGGGGCGCCATCAGCGTACATCCAAACAGCATGGACAGCGCTCCGGCTGCACCGGAACCTACGATACAGGCCGGCAGTACGTGGAGTGGGTCGGATGCGGCAAAGGGAATCGCTCCCTCAGTGATAAACGCCAACCCCATAATGAAGTTCGTAGGGCCGGATTCCCTCTCTTCCTTACTGAATTTATTCTTAAAGAGCAGGGTCGCAAGGGCAATGGCACAGGGAGGTGTCATACCGCCGATCATAACCGCCGCCATAATATCGTAATTTCCTGCAGCAATTGCCGCCGTACCGAATACATACGCTGCCTTGTTGAAGGGGCCGCCCATATCGATTGCCATCATTCCTCCCAGAATGATTCCCAGAATCACTTTGCTGGTACCGCCCATGCTGGTAAGGCCGTTGTTCAACGCCGTGTTCAGGCCTCCCATAACGGGTTCCACCACAAAGGACATGGCGATTCCCATCAGAAGGATTCCTGCCAGAGGGTAAATCAGTACCGGGGCAATCTTCTCCAGAAAATCCGGCAGATGGTCACATACCCTGCGGAGCAGAAGGATGATATATCCTGCCAGGAAACCTGCTGCCAATGCTCCCAGGAAGCCGGAGTGTCCGCCGCCTGCCAGCATTCCACCCACAAATCCCAGCGCCAGAGCCGGCCTGTCCCCGATGGCCATGGCGATGAATCCTGCCAGCACCGGAAGCATGAATCCGAAAGCCGTATCGCCAAGATTTTTAAACCATGCCGCCACCGGTGTGATAGTACCGAAGCTCTGTCTTTCCGTCAGGTCAAGAGCGTTCATATCCACGCAGATTCCGTCAATCAGGAATGCCAGTGCAATCAGAATACCGCCGCCCACCACAAAGGGAAGCATATGGGACACCCCGTTCATCAGCTGCGTGTAAATCCGGTGTCCTGCGCCACCGCTTTTTCCGGAAGACGGGGCGGAGGACTGGGTGCCTGCTGCCGCGTGATATACTGGTGCATCTCCGGCCAATGCTCTTTCCAACAGTTCTCCCGCCTTGCTGATGCCGTCGGATACCTGGCACTGAATCACCTTCTTGCCGTCGAAGCGTTCCATGGGAACCTGGGCATCCGCGGCCACGATGATACAGGCGGCCTCCCGGATCTCCTGTTCCGTCAGCACGTTCTTGGCGCCGCCGGAGCCTCTGGTCTCTATTTTCACGAAGCAGCCCTTTTCCTTTGCGGCTTTCTCGATTCCCTCTGCCGCCATGTAAGTATGGGCGATACCGGTGGGACAGGAGGTAACTGCCAGGATTTTCACCCCTGCTGTGTCTGCGTCTCCTGTATCCTGAAGCCGTTCGTCGATATCCGCTTTTTCCTCATCCGCCTTGTCAATAATAGCCAGAAATTCTTCCACGGAACCGGCATTGCGCAGGGAATCCGAAAATTCCTCGTCCATCATCAGCACCGACAGTTTGCTCAGCACGTCAAGGTGCACATTGTCTTCCGTATTGGGCGCGGCTATCAGGAAAATCAGTGTCACCGGCTCGCCGTCCAGGGAATCGAAATCCACACCGTCCTTTACCACCATGGCCGCAAGCCCCGGCCTGCTGACGGCATCGCATTTTCCGTGGGGGATGGCGATTCCCTCCCCGATGCCGGTGGTACTCTCTTCTTCTCTGGCGTATACCTGCTTCCGGTATGCTTCTTTGTCATTGATTTTGCCGCTCTTTGCCATCAGTTCCACGACCTGGTCCAGCGCTTCGCTTTTATTCTTCGGCGCCCCGGAGAGGGAAACGCTCCGCTTATCCAATAATTCCGTTATCCTCATTTTCTACCTCCTGTTCTCAGTTCCGCAATTATCCTGCTGCTTCTCAGTCCTGCATCTGCTTATATACCGCTTCGATTTCCGTCCTGGTTGCCAGCAGTTCCGAAAATGCGCTTGCGCTGCCGGCGGATATTCCCATGTAAAATGCGTGCCTGTAGTCCTTCCGTTCCATCCATCCTGCAAGGAAGCCTGCCACCATGGAATCGCCTGCGCCCACGCCGTTGACCAGCTTTCCTTCCGGTGCCGGTGCCTGGTAGATATTGCCGTCTCCTGCCGCCAGAACCGCGCCTTCACCGGCCATGGACACCAGCACATTCACCGCTCCCATTTCTTTCAGCTTCTTCGCGTAAGGAATGACTTCTTCCCTGCTGCGGAGCGTGACTCCGAATATCTCGCCCAATTCATGGTTATTCGGCTTCACCAGGAACGGGTGATATTCCAACACATTGACCAGCAGGTCTTTCGTGGCATCCACTACCGCCATCACCCCCCGGCCGTCCAGCCTCTCCATAATCCTTCTGTAGATATCGTCCGGCATGGAATGGGGAATGCTTCCTGCCAGAACCAGCACATCCCCTTCTCTCAGGCCGTCCAGCTTCTCCATCAGCTGTTCCACTGCTTCTGTGCTGATATCCGGGCCGCAGCCGTTAATCTCCGTTCCGTCGATGGATTTCAGCTTCAGATTGATTCTGGAAAAGCCTTCCCGAATCCGTATAAACTCTGCCCTGACTCCCATCTCCTCCACCCGGCGGATGATCTCGTCTCCCGTGAATCCAGCCGCGAAGCCGAAAGCCGTATTGTCTATGCCCAGATTTCCAAGCACCATCGAGACATTCAGGCCTTTTCCCCCCGGCAGCATCAGTTCGGAGCTGGTTCTGTTCGTCAGTCCCAGTTTAAAGTCATCCACCGATACAATGTAGTCCAGAGACGGATTAAATGTAACTGTGTAAATCATCCTGCTCCTCCTCGTTTTCGTCTTGCAGCTGCCCTTTATAGTACCGTGTAAACGGCCCGTTTCCGCCGAATATATTTCCTGCATCAGGTCCTGTTGTATCCATGCCTCAGGTTCTGGTCTTGGTCTTGGTCCTAGTCCTAGTCCTTGGTCCTTGGTCCTGGTCCCGATACCGGTCCCTGTCATTGTCAGGAACACTCCGGCAGGCAGCTGCTGTTATGATTCTGTAATTGGTGTTTCATTTATTGATTGTATTATACAGTCAAACTCGTTCAATTTCAATCAATTTAATTCACAAATTTCAAGATTTATTTTTGTCTAATTTGCACAAATTTGATGTATTTTGACCGTTTTTGATTCCAATGAATATATACTCACGGTCAAAAACATATGCCAATATATACTGCGCACCGATTATACTCGCGAGCGCATCAGTATTGCGAAACAGAAAACCGGGAAACGAATGCGCCCGCGAGTATAAATTCCGGCATTCTTGAGTATATTACCGGCGGAAAATCCTTTCGGAAAATGTCAGGCATGCCGACATCGCATATGATATTTGTACCCCGGAAACGGATTACGATGAAATTGTGATGATATGGCAGTTCACTTGAAGATTCCTTTTGCGGTTCCTTTGAAGTTGGCAAATGTTTTTGCGCGTGAGTATAAACTGTAAAAATCCCACCGCCCGGCAATCCGATTGTACCAACTCACAACCGGAACGCCTGACGGTGGGATTTTTACCGGGGACACCTCTTTACGGCCCCTTAATCGTCATCCAGCTTCAACACGCTCAGAAAAGCCTTCTGCGGTATCTCCACGTTTCCAATCTGCCGCATTCGCTTCTTTCCTTCCTTCTGTTTCTCCAGCAGCTTCTTCTTCCGGGTGATATCGCCGCCGTAACACTTTGCCAATACATCCTTGCGCATGGCCTTCACCGTCTCCCTGGCGATGACCTTGCCACCCACTGCCGCCTGTATGGGAATCTCGAAGAGATGCCTGGGTATCTCCTCCTTCAGCTTCTCGCACATTCTCCTGCCCCGCTCATAAGCGGAATCCGCATGGACGATAAACGACAGTGCGTCCACTTCCTCACGGTTGATCAGGATATCCAGCTTCACAAGCTTCGACTCCTCATAGCCCTTCATATCATAGTCAAAAGATGCATACCCCCTGGAGCGGGACTTCAATGCATCGAAAAAGTCATAGATAATCTCATTCAACGGCAGCTCATATCTCAGCAGGGCACGGCTTGCCTCAATATATTCCATTCCCAGATAGCGCCCCCGCCTTTCCTGGCAGAGCTCCATAATGGAACCGATAAATTCGCTGGTCACCATGATCTCCGCGCTCACCATCGGCTCTTCCATATGCTCGATGGTGGAAGGATCCGGAAGATTGGAAGGGTTGGTCAGTTCAATGACCTCACCGTTTGTCTTATATACCTTATATACAACCCCGGGCGCGGTAGCTACCAGATCCAGATTATACTCCCGCTCCAGCCGCTCCTGAATCACCTCCAGATGTAGTAAGCCCAGGAATCCGCAGCGGAATCCGAATCCCAGCGCAACGGAGGTCTCCGGCTCGTACTGAAGGGCAGCGTCATTCAGCTGCAGCTTCTCCAGTGCATCCCTCAGATCCGGATATTTCGCCCCGTCAGCCGGATAAAAGCCGCAGTAAACCATGGACTGCACCTTCTTATAGCCGGGCAGAGGATTCTGGCAGGGATTGTTATCGTCTGTCACCGTATCCCCCACCGCAGTATCTTTCACATTTTTAATGGAAGCCGTGATATAGCCAACCATTCCGGCAGACAATTCCTCACAGGGAATGAACTGCCCGGCCCCGAAGCAGCCCACCTCCACCACTTCATCCCTGGCTCCTGTAGCCATCATACGGATCATCGTTCCCTTTTTAACGGTTCCTTCCATAACCCGGCAGAAGATGATCACTCCCTTGTAGGAATCATATAAGGAGTCAAAAATCAAAGCCTGCAGGGGCGCTTTCGGATCACCCTTGGGGGCAGGCAGCTTTTTCACGATCTGTTCCAGCACATCCTCTATGCCGATGCCGTTCTTGGCGGAAATCAGCGGTGCATCGTGGGCCTCCAGGCCGATCACATCCTCGATCTCCTCTATGACCCGCTCCGGCTCCGCGCTGGGCAGGTCTATCTTATTGATAACGGGAATCACATCCAGGTCGTGGTCCAGCGCCAGGTACACATTGGCGAGGGTCTGGGCCTCGATCCCCTGGGCCGCATCCACTACCAGAACCGCGCCGTCGCAGGCAGCCAGGGAACGGCTGACCTCATAGTTGAAGTCCACATGGCCGGGCGTGTCTATCAGATTCAGGATATACTCCTGCCCGTCCTTTGCCTTATACACGGTACGGACTGCCTGGGCCTTGATGGTAATGCCCCTCTCGCGCTCCAGATCCATATTGTCCAATACCTGAGCCTGCATCTCCCGGCTGGTCAGGAGGCCGGTATACTCAATGATACGGTCCGCCAGGGTGGATTTGCCGTGGTCGATATGCGCCACGATGCAGAAATTGCGGATTCTGGACTGTTCAGTATTTTTTATGGATTCCATTCATTATCCCTCACTTCTTCATTACTTCTAATTCACCGGGCCGGGAACTACGAGGAAGCTTCCTGAACCATAGCCGGACAAATATGATGATATCATTTTTACGGCCTCTTGTCCATAAAATCTTCCATTCCCACGCCAAAATTTACACAAAATTCCCGCACCGAGTTCCCGTTTTCCATAACTTTGCTTCCCTCCCAACACAAATTTCCCGTTACAAGATTTTCCATCAACGGTGCAAGATACTCCATTTCATTTTGTACCCGGAAAAGTACAATGTACCGTAAGCCCACAAAACAATATCGGGTGAATGGGATGTAAAAACATTCCAGGGGAGGAATACATATGACACCTATCAAGTGGTTTTGCAGTTTCCTGAAAAAGTACCGGGGGCTCATACTCCTGGGCCTCTTCCTGACCACACTCATTGCGGCTCTGTCCATCGTGAATCCCTATCTGTCGGGAATCATCGTGGACGATGTGGTCCTGGACGGAAACTACGGCCTGATGCCAAAGCTGATTGTCTGCCTGCTGGGCGTGACACTGCTTAACGGCATACTGCGCTTCCTGTACCAGCTGGTCTTCGAGACCGCTTCCCAGGGGCTTCTCTACGACATGAGAAGCAAGGTATACCGCAAGTTCCTGGACGAGGATTTCGAGTTCTATAACAAGAAGCGCACGGGCGATCTGATGAGCCGCCAGACAGGGGATATGGACGCCATACGGCATTTCATAGCCTATGACATTTACGCCGTCTACCAGAATATCCTTCTGTTCGCCTTCGCCCTGCTGATGCTCTTTACCATCAGCTTGAAGCTTTCGCTGTGCATGCTGGCAGTACTGCCCTTCACCGCCATCGCCACTTTCATGCAGTCGAAGGAGGTTAAGCCTGCTTTCCAGAGGAACCGTGACTGCTTTTCCTCACTGAATGCCCTCGTCCAGGAGAATATCAGCGGCAACCGGGTAGTTAAGGCCTTTGCCAAAGAAGAATATGAAAAAGAAAAATTCCGGATAGAAAACGACAAATTCCGCGATGCCCAGATCAAAGGCTCACGGGTATGGATGAAATACATCCCCATATTTGAGATCCTGTCCTACGCCCTGACCGTGGTCCTGATGCTTTACGGCGGATATATGGCCATTCAGGGAGAAATCACCCTGGGCGACCTGGTGAAGGCCAACGGTTATCTGTGGATGCTGAACAGTCCCCTGAGGATGGCTGGCTGGTGGGTCAACGATATCCAGAACTTCGTAACCTCTGTGGAAAAAATATATGCCACTTACAGCGAGGAGCCCAAGGTGAAATCTCCTGTTTCCGAACAGCCCGAAGCAAAAGGCGCTGAGGTTCAAGCTGCCGCCTCCGGCAGGATCGCTGTCGGCCTGGCTGACAACGACACCCACAAAGCTGCTGCCGGACGAGCCGGAAAAAACTCGCACAAAGCCGCTGCTGAGCGTTCCGGCGACTACTCGCACATAGCCGCTGCCGAGTGTTCCGGCGACTACTCGCACAAGGCC
Source organism: Lachnospiraceae bacterium UBA7188 (assembly GCA_002490995.1). Taxonomy (GTDB): domain Bacteria; phylum Bacillota; class Clostridia; order Lachnospirales; family Lachnospiraceae; genus Acetatifactor. The sequence continues at coordinate 8,053 of DKVC01000233.1, read as the reverse complement.
GCTGCTGAGCGTTCCGGCGGCAGCTCTCGCATAATCACAGCTGAACCGGCTGACAGCAATGTCCATAAACCTGCCATGAATGCAGCCTGTCCCGGCGCAGCTGAAATAACATCCGGCAAACCGGGCATCGATATGGCAGCACAGCCCCAGAACGGCGTTTATGAACCTGCTCTTGTCCATCAGCATACCAGGCTTCACGGTGATATAGAGTTCCGGGATGTATCCTACAGCGCCGATGACACTGACATAGTAAAGAATATCAGTTTCAAGGTAAAGGCCGGACAGAAAATCGGTATTATCGGCTCCACCGGATCCGGGAAATCCACATTGATGAACCTGCTCTGCCGCTTTTATGACACCACCTCGGGACAGGTCCTGGTGGATGGGAAGGATGTACGGGAGCTTAACCTGTATGACCTCAGGGATAATATCGGCATGGCAATGCAGGATGTATTCCTTTTCTCGGATACAATTGAGGGAAATATCGCCTACGGAAGGCCGGATTGCAGCTTCGACCAGGTGAAACATGCCGCCATCATGGCGGATGCCAACCATTTCATCTCCGCTCTGCCGGAAGGTTACGATACCATCGTGGGTGAGCGGGGCGTAGGGCTTTCCGGCGGTCAGAAACAGAGGATTTCCCTGGCAAGGGCGCTCCTCAAGGACCCTTCCGTACTGATTCTGGACGACACCACCTCCGCGGTGGATATGGAGACGGAGAGCTACATCCAGAGCCAGCTTAAGTCCGTCAAGCAGGACTGCACCGTATTCATCATTGCCTACCGCATCTCCTCCATCCGGGATGCAGACCAGATCCTGGTCATGGATAATGGGCATATCATCGAACACGGGACACACGATGAGCTGGTGGCGGCAAACGGGTACTATGCAAACGCATTCCGCAACCAGTACGGGGAAATTCCCTATGAATTAATGAACACAGCCAAAAAAACATTAATCAGCTGATGCGGGCAGTTGCAGAACTGGAATCAGCAACTGACCGCTCAGTACCCCAGAGGATTTACGGGCGCATGCTCTTGCGACCGGAAATTCTCTGCCCGTGCCTGGGTACTGGGCGGGCAGTTGCGGAACTGGAATAGGAGGATATTGACATGGCACGAAACCGATATGATATGGACGAGGTGCTTGAAGACAGTTTTGACATCAAACAGTTAAAGCGCCTGGGAAACTACATAGCCCCTTACAAGGGCAAAATGGCGGGCATCATCATCCTGATGCTCAGCGCTTCCGCCCTGACTATGATGATTCCCATTTTCTTTCAGAGAATCATGGATTACTATATCCCGGAAAAGGATATGGGCAAAATTACCCTTGTCTCTCTCCTGACCCTGGCTGTGGCCACATACTCCGCCATCGCCATGCGATTCAAGACGAAGATCATGACCATAGTAGGCCAGAACATCATACACGCCATCCGCACCGATATTTTTGACCACCTGCAGGAGCTGCCCTTTTCCTACTATGATGACAGACCTCACGGCAAGATACAGGTGCGCGTGGTAAACTACGTAAACAGCTTAAGCGACCTGTTAAGCAACGGTATCGTAAATACCGTCACGGATTTGTGCAACCTTTTCTTCATTATTATATTTATGATGATCTGTGACACCAGACTGACCCTTGTATGCCTCTGCGGACTGCCCCTGCTTGCCCTGGTAATCATCTTTATTAAGAAGAAACAGCGCAGGGCATGGCAGGTTCAGTCCAATAAGCAGAGCAACCTGAATGCCTATATCGCGGAAAGCATAAACGGCATCCGGGTAACCCAGTCCTTTGTCCGGGAAAATGAGAACAACCAGATTTTCAACGATCTCAGCCGCAATTACAGGAACGCATGGATGCGGGCAGTCAAATTCAACTTTACCATGGGTCCCAGTGTGGATATCATCTCCGCCATTACGACATCCTTTATCTATGTGCTGGGCATCCGCTGGATTCTGGCTCCCGATGCCACGCTGACGGTAGGCGTACTGATTGCCTTCACCGCTTACATAGGACGCTTCTGGGCGCCTATCAATACACTGGCAGGATTTTACAATTCCCTGCTGACAGCCATCTCCTACCTGGAGCGAATCTTCGAGACCATTGATGAACCGGTTCTGGTAAAAGATGCGGAAGGCGCCACAGACATGCCGCCCATCAAAGGTGAGGTGGTATTTAAGGATGTAGCTTTCAGCTACGAGAAAGGACACAGAATTCTGGAGAATATCAACTTTACGGTAAAGCCGGGAGAAACCTATGCTTTCGTAGGCCCTACCGGAGCGGGGAAGTCTACTATAGTCAACCTTATCAGCCGTTTCTACAATGTGGATTCCGGCCAGGTTCTGATAGACGGAACGGATATTTCCAGGGTAACCATTCACTCCCTGCGCACACAGATGGGCGTGATGATGCAGGACAGCTTTATCTTCTCGGGAACTATCATGGACAACATCCGCTACGGCAACCGGGAAGCCACGGACGAGGAGGTCATCACCGCTGCCAAAACCGTCTGTGCCCATGACTTTATCAGCCAGATGGAGGACGGGTATTACACGGAAGTAAACGAGCGGGGCAGCCGCCTCTCCGCAGGGCAGCGTCAGCTGATTTCCTTCGCCCGGGCGCTTCTGGCCAACCCGAAGATACTGATTCTGGACGAAGCCACCTCCAGTATCGACACGGAGACGGAGATTCTGCTGCAGAAGGGCTTAAATGAGCTGCTGAAAGGGCGTACCTCCTTCATTATCGCCCACAGGCTCTCCACCATCAAAAACGCGGACTGCATCATGTATGTGGATAAGGGCGGAATCCTGGAGCGAGGCACCCATGAGGAACTGCTGGCGCGAAGAGGCGCATACTATGAGCTGTATATGTCCCAGTTTGATTTCCTGGTGCAGGATAAAGCAGATAATAAGGAAATATCCCTTCAGCTTGAAACTGCTTAGGGGGTTGCATTCTTTGTACCCGGCCCTATATGGAAAGGGCGTTTGTATTCTTTCTGACAAACGCCCTTTTGTCCATTGCAGGGATAATCAATTGCTTTCATTCACATAAAGCCGGATGCAGTTTTCCAGTCATTTTTTGCTGCCAGGTTTATTGTCATGGTGTTATCGGTTTCCATAAAGATGCTTTCATGGGAAGCCTGCTAAGAATAAAATTACCGCGGCGAAAGAGATTTTCGTTTGCGAAATGCCATCTGCTTCCATACACTTCACGAAAAATATTCATAGACGCAATCCTTCAATATTTCCTGCAGCTCCCTGTCCATGTATCCATAATCGTCACTGGTATTCAGGCAGATCATCTCCTTATCCCCTACAATATCCGGATACTTCTCCCGGAGCCTTCGCACATGCTTCTTCTCCATGCAGAAAATGATGTCGGCCCTTTTCAGCATTCCCGGGGTGACCTTTATCCTGGCGTTGGATTCCGTTCCGGCTGAAAATGCCCTGTGCCCATGATATCCGTCAAAAATCTTCTCAGCCGTCAGGCTGCGTCTCTTATTCTGACTGCATATGAAAAGCAGATTCATCCCGTCACCCATCTCCTCTCCCGATGCCATCTCCACGGTCAGACACTGAATTTTCCATATGGATATGGTATATCTCTACGGTCTCGCCCTCCCCGTCCGCCGCGTCTTTGATGTAAACGCCGCCGTTTCGCAGTATGGTCTTCGCTGATCCGATGTTGTCCTTGGCGCAGGTTATGATCACAGGGTCTATCCTTCGTTCCTTCATGACAGGCAGGGCCATGGACAGCATCATCGCGGCATAGCCTTTCCGCCTCTGAGAAGGCCTGATGCCATAGCCCGAATGCCCGTCTACCTCAGCACACCTTAGCCGGATGCTGATAGCCCCCAGGATGGCAGAGCCTTTCATGAAAAAGTACAGGTCCTGGCCAGCCTGCCTGTCATCCTCTATCCATTGCAGCCATTCCTCATATGTCGCATTCCTCTGCTGCTTATGGCTGTAGCGCCGAAGGGCTCCCGGGTTCAGCCTTCCCCCGAAACCTTCCCACTCTTCCATCATCTCTTCATATTGCCGCTTATGTTCCACTGACGGCCTGACCAGTTTCAGTTCCTCCATTGTGCCTTCCCCTTACATCTTGGTACAGTTCCCCCAGCTCTATCAAAACCGTGTCCTCCCGCTTTGCGCACCGAAAGCCGCTTCTGGAAAAGAAGCCGAATTTATAGCAGGGAAGCCCCGCGCTCCTGACCTGCTCCATTTCTTCCCGAATCATGCCGTCCGTCACCGGCTCTTTCCGGAATTTCGCCTCATAGAAGATATAGCCCCTGGCATCTAATGTGACGATATCGAATTCGCCGTTTTTTCTATTTGTCTGGTCGTCATAATAATATTTCCCTATTTTCTCAAAAGGCTCCTCCAGCATCCCTGCGCGGTTGCATCGAATCAGATACTGGCGGCAGATCTCCTCAAATGCCCGGGGCACATGCTTTATCTCGAAGTCATCCCAGATATACCGCCTGCAGAAATCTTCCGTATCCATGATATTCATACGGGAAATATTTCCGAAGATATATTTGTAGTAAAATAGAGACAGATTATCACTGATGACATATCCGGCCTTTTTCCTGTTGTTCTCATCGTTGATCGGCGCCTCTTTTTTCACTACGTCCATCCGAATCAGCTTGTCCAGCACGTCCACCAAAGTAGGCCCGCTGGATACATGGGACTGATCCAGGATTTCCTTGTACCTGGAAAACCCCTTTGCCAGGGTTTCAAACACCTCGTTGGCATTGGTGATCCGGGATATCTCAGAACTCAGGTACATAGACACCTCATTTTCCAGCCTGGCGCCAGGAGAGGCAATCAACCGCATGATGTTCTCCCTCACCGTCTCCCCCGAATCAATCAGCCTGTTATAATAGGGAACCCCGCCGAACACGCTGTAGAGCCGCACCTTATCCTCGTCCGAAAATTCGGTGTAGAACAGCGCCGACTCAAAATAGTCCATGGGCTTCAAGTCTATCGTCAGATCCACCCTGCCGAATAAGGGATTCTGCCCGGAAAGCAGTCCCTTCATGGTGTCCACATAGGATCCGCAGAGTATCAGCTTCATCCCGGAAGCATCCCTGTTCCCGTCAATCAGAGCCTGCAGGATGCTGTCCATCTCCTTTACATTCTCCCGAAGATAGGGGTATTCGTCCAGAACCAATATGACTTTTTCGTCCCAGGCCTTTTCGTACAGGAACTTCAGCAGAGCCTCCATTCCTTTATAGGCAAGCTGCGGATAGGCGAAGCGCTCTGAGACAATCTCCGCCAGGCTTTCCACATTGTTGAGTTCCGAAGTCTGCTTGCACTCAAAATAAATGCTGCGTATCTTTGTTTCTTTCAGGCATTGCTTAATCAGCTCACTTTTTCCAATACGCCTTCTGCCGTAAATCAGAATTGTCTCCTGTCTCTCAGACTGGAATAACTTGTGAATCTGCTTCTTTTGTCTCTCACGCCCATGGAACTTCATTCGGTCACCTCCGACTCGGTTGATATCGAGCAAAATCATTATAGCCTACTGGACTCTTCCTGTCAAGGGCATCCGCTTACGCAGCTATTTTGGATAATGAATAAATACAAACATCAAGGCAGATATTATCCTTCATAAAATTGACATAAACCAGCCCCCGTCACATTCCCCTGACCCGCTCCGCCAGCGCCTCCCTGTCCGCGCACTGCATTTTCTCCAGGATATGTGTCATATGCTTCTTCACGGTGGCAGTGCTGATGTACAGTTCCTTCCCAATCTCCACGTTGCTCATGCCGGAAGCCGCCAGGCGGGCCACCTCCGTCTCCCTGTCTGTCAGGCCCAGGGCCCGGAGCGCGAAATAGAGCCGCTGCCCTTCCGCTTCCTTTCGCTCTTCCCCACTGTCCTCCGGCTCTTCCATATAAGAGACAACCATCTGCTCCAGCCTGCCCTTTACCGGAAGCAATACCAGAAGAAGAACCGCCGGATACAGGAGATACAGGCTCATAACCGCAAACACCGGCCCTATTGCAATTGTATCGGGTATATGGTAGAACACATCAACCAGCGGAAAAACAATGCACAGGACAGTTGAAAGCATAATGGACTTTTCCGCATATTCCATGGCATTTAATGCCTTCTGCAATTCCATCCGTGAGACGCTCATCTTCCTGGAGAAAGCAATCCGAAATCCTCTGAAAAAATCCTTCTCCATCCTGGCCAGATAGATTGCCAAAGCAGCGAATATGACGATCGGGCCTAAAAGCCATCCATTGACATACTCGGCATAAAACGTTTTGAAACTGTTGATACCGATTCCATTCATAATAATAAAATACATGGTCAGCAGAAAGCAGATTATCGCCCAGAACCCCCTGTTTCCCAAAAACTTCCTCACCCTATTTTCCTTTTTCTTCATCTCTGTACCTCCTTGCGCTTTGGCACGCATACCAATTAAAATTCTTTACCATAGAATCCTGTTTTCGGACTCTATGATATGGAAGTTAACATCCAATCTTCTTCCTCCATTTTCCGCGCTTCTTTTCTTCCCAGCCACAGTGCAGCACCCGGCTGCGGCTTAAGAACTGCCAAAACCTGCGCACCTGTATACAACAGCTCAGTTTGATGACAATCCCCTGACCCGCTCCGCCAGAGCCTCCCTACCCGCGCACTCTGCCTTCTCCAGGATATGGGTCATATGCTTCTTCACAGTCCCCTCCGCAATGTACAGTTCCTTTCCGATCTCCCGGTTGCTCATGCCGCCTGCCGCCAGCCGGGCCACCTCGGACTCCCTGTCTGTAAGCCCCATAGCCCTGAGTCCAAAGTACACTCTCTGGTCGTCTGCCTCCGCCCTTTCCGCCTCGCTGTCCTGGGGCTCCTCCATGTAGGAGATCAGCATCCGCTCCAGTCTGAACTTCACAGGCATCAGCAGGAGAATGAGAACCGCTGTAAACAGGATGTCGCCACTTATCATTACCGTAAGGACAGAGACTACCATGGCAAACAAATCCGCATTTTCCAGCATGGTTCCGGAAAACCCGTCGGCGAACATATCCATGATATTCATCAGGAATGTGATGAGACAGGCTGCCACAGCCGCCTTCTCCACACACTGGACCGCCCCTACAGATCTCCGCAGCTCCATCCTGGAGTATCCCTTCCCTTTCCTGGCAAAGACTCTTGCAACCCCCCGGAAGAAATCCTTCTCCATTCCGGCTTGGTATAGAATCAGTACAATGATACAAAGCTGGAGCCCAGGAACCCATGTGTCGCAATAACGGAAAATTTCCTGCACTCTGTGGGGGCCTCCATATATCGCCAAGCCTAAGTACAGGACCCAGGCAATCCCCAGCGCTGACCATAACCATCTGCATCTCAGTACCTTCCTCAATTTCGCCAGAAATTTTTCTCCATAAGATTTTTCATCAAGATTTTTCATCTCGCTCCCACCTTTCTTTTCCTCTTATTACAGTTCCGCGTCTGCCCCGCCAGCACCCGGACATGGGCAGAGAATTTCCGGCCGCGAAAGGAATGCGTCCGTACATCCTCTGGGGTACTGGACGGGGCAGACGCTGTTTTCATTTTACCAGGCATGGCAGCCCGGCCTCCGGCCTTCCCGAAACGGATCGGCGCACAACCATCTGCAGATACCCTCATTTTACCGAAAGCACCTGTATTCTGCAAGATGATTTCCCGTACCACCACATGAAAAAGGGGGTGGTATCCTTTTACCACCCCCGTAAATCTCCCTATTTCAGCCAAAAACTTTCCCAAATTAGTGCAAGTCAAAGCTTCAAAGTGCCTGACACTTGGAAGAATGCCCGTCAAGGATAGCCGCTCCGCTCCGGACAAGGGGTGCAGCCCCTTATACAGAGCGGAGCGACGCAAACGGCTCGGACTTTCGTAAGTCCGGGCTGGGCCTCGCAGAGATTTTCAGCTCCCCGATAAACAAGAATTTACAGCAGCAATCATAAACTGATATCCACTGATTTTGACCTCAAATGCCGTATCGCCCCACGGCTGAACCATCAGCGCAGTTGGTTTCAGTACCAAATGGTTCTCATATATCTGCTTG
>DKVC01000231.1 GCA_002490995.1 Lachnospiraceae bacterium UBA7188 | reverse complement strand
GAGCTGTATCCCAATGTCATGGAGCTGGGGAAGATCAATGGAACCCAGTATGGGATCGTGAGGGACTTTTGTCTGAAGACGGTGGTTGCGGGGGATCCGGATCTTGAGGACTGGGATTTTGATACCTTTATGCAGCGCGCCCAGGATACGCCCGGGCTGGAAGCAATCTGTGATTATTATGACAGCGGATACGGGGCGGTTCTGCTCCTTTCTTTGCTGAATCACGGACTGGAGGACTGCTATTTTATAAGCGCGGACGAGGAAACGGGAGAGCTGCATTTTGACGGCGACAGGTTCCGTCAGATTCTGGAACTGATAAGGAAGTACTGCCGCAGTGAGGAAGGGGTATTGCCGGGCGATTCCCTGCTGGAGGGGAAGACATTATGTAATATATTGACTGTCCAAAGGCCGGAAGAGATAGCCGCATACCGAAAGATATACGGGGAGGATGTCCATTACATCGGATTACCTGCAAAGGATGGCAGCATACACGAAATATGGGCTTCCGGAATGCTGTCAATCCGTAAGTCAGCCGCAAAGGAGGAAAAAGAGGCTGCCGCCGCCTTTCTTGCCCTGTATCTTTCCCGTGACGCGCATATCCGGGCAATAAAGGATGCGAAATGGAGCTATAACTTAAGTGTGCGCAGGGATGTGCTGGAGGAACAGATTGCTTCCATGCCGACAATTACTTCCCTGCCCTTCTTCGGTGAGATCGATATGAAGAACAATATGGATATAGAACGGGACAGGGCGACACTGTTGGAGCTGATTGACAGTGCAAAGCCGGAGAAAAGTTTCCCTTCCTTTGAACTGAGGGATATCGTGTTTGAAGAGCTGGATCTGTATCTTGAAGGCAGCATTACGGAGGATATGCTCATCGACCATCTGGAGAACCGGGTAGGGCTGTACCTGGGGGAGATGAACTGAGGAAGAGGATTTATTCACTGTGAAAGGAGGATCATATGAAAAAAGGTATTTCTACTTTTACAAGGAAGATGCTTTTCTTCCTGTCGATGCTTGGCTGCATGTGCCTGGCGGGATGCAGCGGAAAAGAAGAAGGGAATCCTGCGGGGGACAGCGGAGGGGGCTCCGAAGAGACGGAAGCATCCACAGTGCAGGCGGAGCCGGACAGCAGGGGTGACATGAGAGAGCTCAGCTCCGCAGAGGAGGTCCTTTTCCCGTGGAAAGAGGGCTATATTCTGGGAATTCAGTTTTTCCAGGGAGAAGCGATACAGCTGCGCGGTGTGGGTGTGACGGGGGCTATGGATATCTATCTGGACAGGGCAGACGGAAGCAGCGAGCTTCTGTACGAGGATTTGCCGGATGTAGCGTATGACACAAACATACACCACAACCTGAACGAGTGGTACATGGTCCAGGACGGGAGCATGTACTGCATCGCCAGGGATTCTAAAGCAAGCGGCTGTTCTCTGACGAAACGTGACACCCAGGGAAATGTGCTGTATACGGTGCAACTGGATCTGGCAATATACGACATCTGTCAGCTGGCCGGGGGCGAAGTGATCGTGCTGCAGCGGGACAATCTGGATTATGTTAACAGTAAGCCGCGGCTGGGGGAACTGGATCAGGCCACGGGGACAGTCAGGGAGCTTTCCCAGGTCAAGGCAGAATGGGGAGACTATGTCGGGGCAGGGGCGGAAAGCCTGCTGATATTGAATTCCCGTGAAGGAGTCGCGGAAGTCAGCATGCAGGATGGGACCAGGAACTATATCATGGATTTCCTGGGCACTACCTATGGAATAGACACCGGTAAGCTTAAGGGATGGGTCAGAGATGTCCGGGTCACGGAGGACGGCGGGGCGGAGCTGTTGTGGCATACCGTCGATGACGAAGGGATGAAAGAGACGCTGGCCTGGAAGCAGGTGGATAAGATCCCGGTGGTAATGCGGGGATTTCACTTTAATAATTTGTGGATTAAAGATGCCGTTGCCGCTTTTAACAGGAGCAATGATACCTATTTTATCACATTGGAGGCAGCGGAAGACGACCTGGATGATTTCACGACCCAGACCAGCGTACAGATAGCGGCAGGCAAAGGCCCGGATCTGCTTTACGGTGAAATCCTGTCGGATTCCATCCAGGGGATGCTGGACAAGGGCGGGTTTGAAGACCTGGCGCCTTACATGGCAGCCTCCGGCATAAAGGAGGAGGATTATTTCCCCATTGCATTCAGCACCTGGCGCAGGGATGAGGAGATATACGGGATCAATGTAACGGTGTCGACGATCCGTTACATGATGGATGTCTCTGTTCTGGGGAATGGCGCCGGGGAGCCGGATATCGGGACATTGGTTGACGCGCTGTATGCCTACGAGGACAGGGCGATGTACATGCAGTACTATGGTTCCGGGGCGATACTCAACATGTTCCTGGAAGGCTCCGAAGACCTGTGGGGGATGGTTGACTGGGAGCAGGGCAACTGTGATTTCAGCGGGGAGCTGTTTGCGAAGATGCTGGAAGTGGCTAAGCGGTATGCCTATGACGAGTATCAGGACTACCCGGTCCTTGCAGAGGATGTGTACGGTGAGGATTTGTTCAGCTTCCTGCCTCCTTCGCTGATGGAGCAGATGGGGAAAGTACAGGTGGGCATCCTGTTTGATGACGGCTGCTATCCGAGGCAGAACACGACGACTCAGATTCTGTCTATCAATGCCAATTCCAGCCGGAAGCAGGGGGCATGGGAATTTATTGCATTCCTTCTGGGAGAAGAGGGGCAGCAGTGGCTGACGGGTCCGGGTTACAATGAACTTCCTGTCCACAGAAAGACCTTCCAGAATAAAATAGAAACGGAGTTGAAGAAAGCCGGGGGCGGAGGCGGAATGACAACCCTGCGGGTTCCCTACACCAATTATGTCGATGGAAAATATGTGTCGGAATACCGTGAGTTTCCCCTGGAGGACGTGAACGGGGAATGGGTGGAAGCCTATACCCAAATGGCGGAGGAGACCAGGCCGCTGCCGGTGCGCACGGAACCAATCCTGGATATTATCCTGGACGAAGCGGAGGACTACTTTAACGGGATGAAGAGCGTGGAAGAGGTGGTTCAGGTGATGGAAAACCGGGTACGGCTGTATATGAATGAGAATGCCATAAAATAGCCGGTTTTGCCTGAATAAGGAAGTGTCTACAAATAACCGCTACAAGTTTGCAGCAATTTTTATTGTATTTCTGGGTTTTTCCCTAAACAAATTGTAGCGGTTATTTTCCGACAATTCCTAAATGAATGATTCACGAGTATATAAAGAGGAGGCACAGCTTATGTCAAACTGTAAAATGAAACTGGAAGACAAAAGAATCGCAAATATCACATCTCTGACCGCATCCGGCCGCAATGGATATTATGTATCGGAAAGGGCTTCCGGGGCAATCGGGAGGTTCATACAGACAGCGTCACTGCTTCCGGGCAACGGGTTCCTCGGATGGCAGATGAGCGCTGACAAAGAAGGAAATGTCCATGCATTTGCCTTCTCAAGCGATGGTCTCGGGATGACATCGAAAGATTTTGGCTGGATTTTTCAGAAATGTGCAGATGCCGAAGCGAAGGAGCTGGATTCCTTTGAAGATCTTCATAAGGATTCCCGCAGGGTATATGTACTGCGGTATACGCCGGGGATTTCCGATGAAATTCAGTCCTTCAGAGAGCAGTACATATCCTCTGAGAATGCGGCGTATTTCGAGGATGTCGTCAAGGCTATGAAGGAGGCCGGGGCTGCCATCAGAATCATGACAGAAACCGGTCATGACGGCCGGGGTATGATACTGTTCAGCTTGGCGGAAGAGATGACCCTGAGGATGCGCACAATGCTCTCCCTCGCATTTCCGGATACCGAGGCGGTGGATGAGACTATGACAGATCCAGATACAGATTGCAGGCTTTCGGCAAAGTACCTGATGGAAAGTATGGTGGGCCTGCTTGAGGCTTTTATCCTTGATCATTCTGGAAAAAGACAGGAAGAGGAGTCTGCTTATCAGTACTGTTATGATGACATCGATGATTATGATTATGACGATGGCTGTCAGGATGATATCGACGACAACGGCGACCCTGAAGCTGACAGGGAAAACGGCAATGAGAAGGAATCCTTAAAAGATGCCGACAGGGAGGCAGCGCTTGACGAGCTTAGCCTTGATGAGCTGGAACTGAGCGTGCGCACCTATAATTGCCTGAGGCGTTCCGGAATCAATACCGTTGGAGAACTCCGAAAAATGAGCCGGGAGGATCTCACGAAAGTCCGCAACCTTGCCCGGAAAAGCCAGGAGGAGATCATACAGAAACTTGCGTCAATGGGCCTGACCCTCCAGGGCGAACAGGAGCCGCCCAGCTCTTCGGAGCTGCTGCATGAACTGATCGGCTTGAAGGACGTGAAAGAGCAGGTCAGGAAGATAGCGGCATTCGCCAGGATGAAGAAGGATATGGAGGCGCTGGGCAAAGCTTCCGTCCCGGTGGCGCTCAATATGGAGTTCGTGGGGAACCCCGGCACGGCGAAGACCACCGTGGCCAGGATTCTGGCCGGAATCTTCAAGGAGATCGGAATCCTTTCCAGCAGCCAGATCGTAGAGACAGGGCGGGCGGATCTGGTAGCGGGCTATATCGGACAGACCGCCATTAATGTGAAGTCGGTGTTCGAGAGAGCAAGGGGGAAGCTTCTCTTCATCGATGAGGCCTATTCCCTTGCATCGGACTCCCCGAGAGACTTCGGCTATGAGGCAATCAACACCATTGTACAGGAGATGGAGAACAACCGAAATGACACAATCGTGGTCTTCGCCGGCTACCCGGAGGAAATGGAAACATTCTTTTCCAAAAATCCGGGCTTAAGGTCGCGCGTTCCTTTCCGCATCAGCTTCACCGACTACTCCGCCGACGAGATGGTACAGATCGCCGGATTGGAGGCGCGGAAACGGGGTTTTTCCATCTGCCCCCAGGCGATGGAAAAGTTGGCATCCCTCTGCGAAGCGGCAAAACGGCATTCCGATATGGGGAACGGGCGGTTCTGCCGGAATCTGGTGGAAAACGCCATCCTCAGCTATGCGTTAAGGGTCTATGGGGAAGGGACGGAAAGCATGGAAGGCGTGGAAAAGGATTTTACGCTTGCGGATGTGGATTTCGCCCTTCCGGATAACATGCAGGCCATACCGGAGACACAGGAGGCAAAAAAGCCTGTATCCATAGGCTTCCGCTGCTAGCGGAGGCTTCCTGCTGTGCGGAATGGCCGAAAGCAGCGCCGGGAATCAAAGTTTTGTATCCAGATAGCCAAACATGAGCTTCACCATATTGACTGCCAGCGCCCTCTCATCCTTCGTCCTGCCATTCAACAGCTGCCGCAATATCAGATATTCGGCATCGTCTTTGGCAGCGATGGAATCCGAGAGCAGGTAATCCACCGTGACGCCCAACCGGTTCGCCACCGCCACCAG
>DKVC01000001.1:31297-31483 GCA_002490995.1 Lachnospiraceae bacterium UBA7188 | reverse complement strand
CATTATAATTTGAATGTAACATTCATTTTGGCATGTTTGAATCAAAAGAAAAGAGGTATTACTATGGTTAAGAAAGAAGAACTCCCGGCTTGTCCTGTTGCTACAACGGTACAGCTTATTGGGAACAAGTGGAAACTGTTGATTATGCGTAATCTCCTGGCAAGACCGTGGCGGTTTAATGAGCTT
>DKVC01000001.1:25603-31058 GCA_002490995.1 Lachnospiraceae bacterium UBA7188 | reverse complement strand
CATGTCCTGTTGCCACGACAGTACAGCTTATCGGAAATAAGTGGAAGCTGCTGATTATACGTAATCTCCGTGTCAGACCGTGGCGGTTTAATGAGCTTCAAAAATCGTTAGACGGTATTAGTCAAAAAGTATTAACAGATAGTTTACGCTCTATGGAAAGTGACGGGATTGTTACCCGTACTGTATACCCAGAAGTACCACCAAGAGTAGAATATGCCCTTAGTGAATTAGGGGAGTCCATGCGTCCGATTATTGGTGCTATGGAAGCGTGGGGGATAGAATACAAGAAGCAAAAATAAGTAAAAAGCTGGGAATGGCAGTTTATACAGTACCATTCCCCGCTTTTTACAATTGGAGTCATGGATAACTCTGTTCACAGCACATGGAAAAGCAAAGTACAGCCTTCCCGCGGAACCCCAGGGAAACCCGTGAATCCTCTGCCAGCGGCGTGCTTCCAGGGGTGATCAAATGGCCGGGGTACAAGCCGTAGAGCAGGGAACAATGGGAATCCTTAAACTCGGGAGCATCCCAATCCTCATTCCATTCCTGCTGCTGCCCGTAACGTCCTAACCTTTGCAGGCGCGAAGGGATAACACGCGTAGTTTGCCGCCAGGGTCTCCGGCTCCAGGGTAACTACCTTTTGAAGGGGTTTCAACGCATCCACGCCGCATTCAATCAGCTCCGGAATAATCGGCCCCACAGCCCCGCAGGAATGCTGTTGGTAAAGCCTGCAGCAGTTATTTACAGATGTTTCCTTAGTCAATGCTAAGTTTGATGCAGACAGGCGTCCTGGCAGAAATACCTTCCGCCATAATTGTCAGGTAATCGCCGCAGAGAATGTGCCTGGCCTCCCCGCCGTACCCCAGAATCTCCGCCTTCCGGATCACGCCGTTGAATTTCCGGTTGTCACGTCCCAATGTATGGATCCGCACAACGCCGTCCTCCGGCCATTTCATGGCAAATACATAGAGCGCGCCGGGCTTGTAAGTAAACCGGAAATCTTCCGTGGTAAAGGATTTGCGGAGCGTGTCTGTAAAATGGCCTTCCGGCGTGACAGTGGGTCCTTCGCCGTATTTCTTCCAGTGGCTGGTGCCGTAAATGCCTTCCCCGTTGACGGAAAGCCATTTTCCGATTTCCAGTAAAATATGTTTGTCCTCATCCGGGATGGTGCCGTCGGATTTGGGGCCGATATTCAGAAGCAGGGAACCGTTTTTGCTGACTACATCAATCAAATCCGCAATCACTTCACCGGGGTCTTTATAGTCGTTCCCTTCTGTATAGCCCCAGGAATTCTTCGCCACAGAAGTATCGTTCTGCCAGAAATCCGCCGAAATATCCGCCAGCTGTCCCCGCTCAATGTCACGGGTTGCGGTGCCGTAGGCAAAAGCATCGTTTTTGTAATTAATGGTCACTTCCTCGCCCCACCCGGCCGCGCGGTTATAATAGTAGGCGGCAAATTTCCGCAGGTACGGTTTCATGGGTTCCACCTGGATCCACCAGTCGAAGTACATAATCTTCGGGCGGTATTTATCCACAATCTCGCAGGTACGTGCCAGCCAGTCCTCCATGTATTCCGGGGCTACTTCAAAGCCGGATACCGCCTCCTGCTCCAGGGGCAGCCCTGTAAAGACGGATTTGACGGAAGGCCAGTACAGATCGCCGTAGGGGACATCCTGGGGCATATCACTCTCAAACTCCTTGCCGCCGTTCATGAACCAGTAGTGCTCAATCCGGTGGGAAGAGGCAGTCAGCACAATGTCCCGTTTGGCCAGTTCCTGCCCCAGAAGGCCTAAAATGTCCTTCTTCGGGCCCATTTTGGAGGCGCACCAATCGGAAAGGCTGCTGTCATACATCTGGAAGCCGTCATGGTGCTCAGCCACCGGCATAACAAACCTTGCCCCTGCCTTTTGGAACAAATCCGCCCATTCGCCTGCATCGAATTTTTCTGCCTTGAACATGGGGATAAAATCCTTATAGCCAAAGTCCCTGTGGGGGCCGTAGGTTTTCAAATGATGCTCGTATTCCCGGCTGCCCTGCTGATACATGCTCCTGGGATACCACTCATTGCCAAAGGCAGGGACAGAGTAAACCCCCCAGTGAATGAAAATCCCGAATTTGGCGTCATGATACCATTTAGGGAGGGCATGGGCGCTTAAAGATTCCCAGGTGTCCGTATAAGGCCCCTGGGCAATGACCTCATCAACTGTTTTTAAATATTGTTTCACTTTTTCCATACTGTTTCTCCTCGTTTAATACACATTCAGCTTTTTACATCAAAAACTCATAAGTGACTCCCCAGCAATTCCTAAGAAATCGTTCTGTTTCAACCCAAATTATAATTTTAGAAGCCGAGGCTGTAAATATATTTTTCTCTTTTTCCAAAATAACCTTACAATTTCGTAAAATATCTAAACTCAAGATCGCCGGAATTTACCAGATCACCCAGGGCGAAGTTACAGTTGGCGGTCTTTCGTTATACATGTGAGTTGGCAGATGTTTCTGGTTCTTCCGCACACATCCGTGTTTTGTCATTTTCAACTGCATATGGACAGGCATTTGCCGGAAATCCTGAAACCTGGCTGGTGCAGAAACAGAATTATACGGAAGAACCATGTTTCTGGCCGTGAGTATAAATTTACTCGCTTCAGTCGTTAAGAGAGCCTGGGCCTAACAGATCAGCCATATCACAAAATGGCACCGCGCCTTTTACTTCGCGATGCCATTCCCCAATTGTTACGCACTATGTCCAACCGTTCTGCGCTGTCTTCAGTCGTTGTTCGTCACAACCTCGCCATGTCCCAGATTGTAAGTAATCTCGCCCTCCAGCTCTACCTTCAGCACGGTAACCAGCGGATGCATCTGCATCTTGTCGGCGCGGATCCAAAGCGTGCCCGGGATGCCGCTCCAGGGCAGGGAGCCGGTGTAATCATAGGTAAGCTCTTCTCCGGTATGGAGCACGCTGATCTTCTTCACCCGGGTCTTTACGCCCTTTACGCACAGGAATTCCGACGGCTTGTCGTAGACAAAAAGATATATGGTCTTCTTGTCCGCGGACAGGGTACTGCCGCCCAGATACTGGCTGTAGCTTAAGCCCTTCTCCGTATCATAGATAGCTTCCTCATTGTCGTGGATAAACTGTCCCAGATCCTCCAGAACCTTCACCTGTCTCTCATCCAGGGTTCCGTCCTCCTTAGGCCCCACATCCAGAAGCAGCTTTCCGCCCAGGGTCAGGCAGTCGCAGAACATGCGGATTACCTGGCGGCTGGTCTTGTAATGGTTATCGGAAGGCCGGTAACCCCAGGAGCTGTTGATGGTGGTGCAGAACTCCCACACACCCTTAGGCCCATACAGCGGTATTCCCTGCTCCGGCGTCTCGTAGTCGCCATAGCCCTGAAGGCGGGAATTCACAATGATATTGGGATTCATGGACTGAAGATATTCCTTGAATTCCTTCGCCTTCCACTGGTTTGCGCTGCGCTCCCAGTCTCCGTCAAACCACAGCAGGTCTATCGTCCCGTAATTGGTCATCAGCTCACGCATCTGGTTATTGTTAAACTCCAGGAACTCCTGCCACTTCTCCGGATCCTCCGGTCCCCCTGCCGGGGTGGCGAACACGTCCTTCAGATGGTTCTGGGGATCTGAGCCTTCCGGGTAAACCGTCCTGTAACGGGGATCCGACCAATCGATGAGGGAGAAGTAGATTCCCACCTTCATGCCTGCGTCCCTGACAGCCGCCGTATACTCCTTGATGAGATCCCGCCCTGCCGGGGTCTTTTTCACCACGCTCAGATCGGAATACTGAGTATCAAACAACGCTACACCGTCATGATGTTTGGACGTCAATACCACATACTGTGCCCCTGCGCGCTTAAACAAATCCGCCCATGCCTTCGCGTCGAATCTGGATGCCGTGAAGCCGTCGCACTGCTTCATGTAATCCTCATAGGAGATTGCGCCGTTGTGGAAGGACCATGACTCCGACACGTCCCCCACGGCATAAATGCCCCAGTGAATAAAAATACCCAGTTTCGCCTTTTTAAACCATTCCTGCATCATAATATAATTCCTCCTTGCCAATTCCGGCGATATTTATTCCTGATTCCAAAGCCTCAGGACATTACCAACAGTTTACAATCTCTTCCTTGATGATGTCAACATATCTTTTCGCTTTCGGGATATCTTTATTGATGGTATAGACATCCCTCTGGGTAATTTCCATCTCACACCCCTTCGCTGCCTGCAGGCTCTTCCTGATATGTGCCCGGAAGGCCTCCTCGTCCAGCACAGTCCCCGTCCCCAGATAATTGGGGCTGGGCTTGCGATGATAGATTACCCTGCTGCCTCTCAGCCGTTCTCCCATATACTCCTCATTGCACCAGGGAGAGATAGATACCTTGCGCAGATTCTCCAGCCTGGAAATGCAGTTTTCCCAGACCGGATCCACCGGCTCGCAGCATCCATAGGAAAGCAGGCCGAAATTCTCCGAAATTTTCTTATAGCAGGGGAAAATAAATTCCTCAAACATTTCAGGGGAAATCCCCACTGTCTCCTGGGAATCCATAAAGCCCCACACATCCCTTGTGGTGTAGCTGCCAGGCGCCTTTGTATCCTGGAGGGTATGGTTGTAGCACCAGCTGCCCTGTCCCAGGGATCCGCCCCCTGTAGTGGGAAGAATCACCCCTTCCTTCTCCAGCAGACGGTAGTACGCCAATGTATCATCGGCAATCCGTTCCATCATCTCCTTGAACAGCTCCGGATAATCATACATGGAAAACATCATGGTCTCCATGCTCATCAGGTGAACCACCATCTGGGTGGGTACGGAATACAGACAGCTCCCCTCCAGGCGCACAGGCAGAATATCCCCGATTACCTCTTCCACTGCCGCCTTCCGCTCCAGGGAGCCCTCCCTGTCCACTCCGAACCGCGTCTGCCCCAGTTTCTCCCAGTCCTCCTCCAGATCTTCTATCTGGGCAATAAAATGATGTCCTACGCTTGTGTTTCCCGCGGCATCCTTCACGCCCTGCACCTTCACCGGAAGGTTGAACAGGGTGAAAAAGCTGTCATAGCCCATCCCGTAATAATCCGGCGTCACCCTGTCATCGTCAAACAGCTCCTGATTCAGGAAATTGCAGTACAGCGTCCGTTCGATCTGTCTGGCAAAATCCCCGGTGCATTTCATCCTTTCAGGAAGAATCTCATGTTCAAAAGTCCCCATCTCCAGATGAATCAGAGGGCGTTCTCCCTGCAGTTCGTTATGACGGTACCATTCCTCACGCCTTTTCAGATTACATTCCTGGTTGGCATAAAAAAGCTGCTTCTTCGCCAGTTCCCGCAGAATCTGCCGATCCTGCCCGCTAACCTCGTATCCCATATTTCCTCCGTATTTACGTTCTGCTATCTTCCATTATGTTCAGGCTTCCCCATCTGTCCTGCCGGCAGGTCTCCTTCTCTG
>DKVC01000001.1:15904-25213 GCA_002490995.1 Lachnospiraceae bacterium UBA7188 | reverse complement strand
CTGCCGGCAGGTCTCCTTCTCTGTCCAGCCTCACTCCTCTGAACATCATTTTGCTGCCTTTGTTCAAAGTGTGCCCCAACCGGATAACTGCCGCATCCCTTATCCCGCAAGGCGGCAGAATTCCACCGCCGCATCCGCCGCGCTGGCTGCATCCGGCGTATTTACTGCTGAATCCCATACTGATAATCAGCCGAAGACTCAAAAGCTATTTTGCAGCACTTCCTTATGAAAAGGACATTACGGAAAGGCTCTCTCGTTATAGACTTATGTCGGCAGATGTTTCCGGGTGCGAGAATCCATTCTGGTCAGTCCCTGGAGCGTGCGCATGGAAGTATCCTCTGTCACCGCTACCCGGATCCCGGCCGCCCTGCAGCAATCCTCCACCGGAGCCAGAAACAGGGGGGCGCTGCGGGTAATCTGTCCGCCGAAGCACACCAGTTCCGGCCTGAAATTTTCCAAAAAGGGACGCAGCGCATCTCTCACTCTGTCTCCGAAGACCAGAAAACAGGCTGCCGCCTCCCTGTCGCCTCTCCGGACGCGCTCCGCAAGCGCCTTCCCATCCAAAGCAGTCCCCAGCCGTTCTTCGGTCAGCGCCAACAGTCCCCTGCGGGAAATATAATCGTCTATACAACCGTCCAAAAACGGTTCGCCATATATGTATCCATTTTCCGGCACCCCGGAGGTTCCTGGCTCCGCTAAATCACCATCCGCTCCGAAAGCACTTCCGCATCCTGTTCCGATGCAGACAAAAAGCGCCCTTGCAACTCCCTTCCCATGACCGAATCCCATTTCTCCCAGGGCATAGGCAGTTGCATCATTGATAAACCGCACCTTCTCCGGCGCTGTCCCCAGCCTGTCTGAAAACTCCTGCCGCAGGTTTACACCGTACAACAGATCGTATTTATCCAGCCCCTGGAGCAGACAGATTCCCTGTTCATAATCAAAGGGCCCCGGAAATGCCAGATGGATTCCCGCTACGCCTGCTCCCGGAATCCTGATCTCTTCCATAACGGCTGCAAAATGCTCCAGTACCGCCTGTCTTTCTCCCTTCGCCTCCGCCGGAAAATAGCGGATCTCTCCCGCCGGCTTCCCGTTCCTGTCCAGGGCTGCCGCCTTGATCTGTGTTCCGCCCACATCAAGGCACAAGTAATATTCTTTCATATGATCAAATCTCCGTAAAATGAAAAAATTGCCTGCTTTCCGTTTTCAGCCTCATTATAACATTACCCCGGAAATTTGTAAATACATATTTTTATTTTAAAAATAAATACTTACAAATGTAAGGTGAATGCTTCCCACCAGGGTGCTGAAAGCCGACGGGAACCTGCTCACCCAGGCGGAAATGAATATTATGAACGGGGAACAGGCGGAGTATCAGTATGTCAGGGCTGTAGTCATCGATGAAGAAGACCGGTTTGCCTGGATAAACCCGATCTTTCTTCCTGCCTCGCAGGAACAGGGCGGATAACGCGCAAAATGAAAGCCCTGCCACCCGGGAATCCATGGGGACAGGGCTTCGAAAAATGTGTCACTGCTTCAACGATTGCCCGGGACATTACGGCTGCTCTCATAAAGGTGTTTAAGAGAGCCTGACGGCAAACGCCCCGGGCAGCTTTATATGCCAGTACAGTATAGATACCGGGGTCCTCATAAAGAAGTTTTGGAGAGCCTGACGGCAAATGCCCCGGACAGCAGCTTACAGACGATGCAGAATCTCAATCACCCGGCGCAGTTCCTCCTCTTTCACCCGCTCCGGGAAGTGGTCCTCCAGGACACATTCCGTAAAATACCGGATCTCGTTTGCATAGGCATCGCTCTTGGGCAGATTGATCCCTCCGGTCTCCCCTTCCGCTGCTTCCGTGAGATCCGTCACGGTTCCGTTCTCCTCATACAGAATGCACTGTCCCTTCTCATATGCCAGAATTGCCCCTTCGAACTGGAACCGGAAAGATGCTGTAAACGGATATGGTGCAGCATACCAGGCGGCTTCTGTCGTAATGAAAAATTCCGGGTACTCATATACTACATTAAAGTAGTCCTGGTCCGGACGCTTTGCACGATGTACCTTTGCATCATTTGGATTTCCGAAGGCATACACCAGGAAATCCAGGTCATGAATATGCAGGTCAAACGGAACCAGGCCGCTGCGCTTCTCGTCTGCCATCCAGTTATCCCAGCTCCACTTCGGAATCCCGCCCAGACGGCTCATGGAACCGGACAGCAGCTTCCCGTATTTTCCGGAATCATACAGCTCCTTCAGCAGCTCGTACTCCGGCCAGAACCGCAGCACCTGGGCCACCATAAATTTCACATTGTTCCTGCGGGCGGCACCGTAGACACGCTCCACATCCCCAGCCTTCAGGGACACGGGCTTCTCACAGATGACGTGAATCCCCCGTTCCATGGCCCTGACCGCATAATCCGCATGGAGATAGGTGGGAAGGCAGATATCCAGGATATCCAGCTGTTCCCCCTTCAGCATTTCCTCAAAATCCGTATACAGATGCTTGTCCGGATAGGCTTCCAGACGTTCCGGCCGGATGTCGCAGAGCGCCGTAAGATGCGTCTCCTCCATGGCCTCCCAGGCAGGAATATGGGCTCCGCTGATCCCGCCGATTCCTACCATTCCCACTTTCAGCATAGCGCGTTTCCTCCGTATATCTCCAAAATCAATTTCTCAAGATATGCTTTCGCATCCAGGATATCCCGCAGCTGCTGTCCGCCGCTGATTTCCCTCTCTATGGTGACATAAGAATCATAACCCAATTCATGCAGCCGGACAAACAGCGCCCTGAAATCCACCTTTCCCTCGCCGATCCTGGTTTCCCGTCCCAGGTCATGGCCATTGACAGGGTACAGGCCGTCCTTGGCATGGAGATTGCGGACATAGCGCCCGAACACATCCAGCGCGTCCACTGGGTTTGCCTTCCCGTACAGAATCAGGTTCGCCGTATCCAGGTTGACGCCCAGATTGTCACAGCCCACCCGTTCAAAGCAGCGCAGCAGCGTCACCGGCGATTCCTGCCCGGTCTCAAACAGCAGGAACTGCCCGTTTCCCTTCAAATGCTCCGCCACCGTACGGACCGCAACGCAGAAGCTGCCGAAATTGGGGTCATTGGGATTCTCCGGGATAAAGCCCATATGGGTGACCACGTCCGTAATCCCCAGCAGCCGGGCAAAATCCGCCCCGTCACATAGGTTCCGGATACGCTGAACGCGGTATTCCGGCGGCACCAGCCCCAGTGTCAGCTGCCCGTCATAGAAATCCCATACCTTCGGCCCTTCCCAGCCGCACCAGAACGCGGACACGGTGACACCGTATTCCTGCAGCAGCTCCTTCGTCCCGGCGGCATTTTCCTGCGTCCACAGCGCCGGCTCCCAGGCCATCAGCTGGCAGGAATCAAACCCATTTTCCCGCAGCACGGACAGGCTTGCCCTCAATTCCTCCGGGGGAGAAAGCGTAACACAAGTACCGATTTTCATAGACTACCTCCTCGTTTTATATCATGAGCGCAATTATTCCTGACAATAAAAGCGCCGCTTCTTATCTGTTGATCTCTATCTGAAAACTGCTTCTGCTGGCCGGGTAATAGCTTTCCGTGTACTCCACAGCCTGGCCGCCCCTGGTATACCCCTGTGAAGAGATAAAAGCAGTGGGTTCAAAGGGCGTAATCCCCAGCCCCGCCGCCACCTCCGCCGGAGGCATAACTACCTCAAGCTTTCGGGAAGCGTGCACCACGGAAAGCCCCCTGGCATCCAGAGCCTCATAAAAGGATGCATCCGTAAAATCCATCTCAGGCATCTCCGGAAAAAGCTTCAGCGGGACATACAGCGTGGTATACACCACCGGGGCATTGGAATACAAATTCTCCAGATTCCGTATCCTCACCAGCCGGGTAACCAGCTCGTCCCCGGGGATTCTCAGGGCATCTCCCACCTTTTCCCCGGCTTTTTCCGTCCGGATACAGACCACCCGGGTGCGCAGGACGCGGTTCTTCTTCCTGCTCTCCTCCCGGTATCCCGTCACGAAGCTGGTAGATTCATGTACCAGCTTGGGCTGGGCCACAAAGGTGCCGCTGCCCTTCACCCTGGTGAGCCTTCCCTCCCTTGCCAGCAAATCCAGAGCCTGCCGCACGGTGGGACGGCTGACTCCCAGGGACTGGGCAAGCTCGTTTTCTGTGGGAATCCTGCTTCCCAGAGGATACTGCCCGTCGGCAATCTGCCCTCTGAGCAGCTCTGCTATCTGAACGTAACGTGACTGCATGATCTGTGCCTCCTCGTTTTCAATCCCGCAGCGGCCTGCCAAACCTTCATATGTAAACCATTGTTAATACAATACTAAATTTTCGACAAAATATCAATACACAATTTAAAAAAGTTAATTTGTATTTACAAATCAACAATCAACAATATAGTATTAAGACTGATATCGTCAAAATATTTGGGGTTGTAACATGCGATATTTGGGCGGGCTACTGCTATTTCCAGTTAAGTATCTTTAGATATTGTATCATATTTCACCGGAAAAAGCTTCGATTTTTTCACTCAGTTGCTAAACTTCTAAAGATACGCATACGGGATTACCTCTGTTTATTTTGTTCTGTCTGTTTACATGGTCGTTTTCCTATGTTAAAATATAAAAAGAGTCAGATTCCGTACAAAAGAACGATATGACAAATGAAGGAGTTTTTGTATGGCAGACGAGACAATTGTGCTGCGGAACCACAAGGACACTGTTTTCCATGATTTGTTCTCTGACAAGCGCAATGCCCTGTCCCTGTTCAACGCCCTGAACGGGACGAACTACACAGATGTAGACAGTCTGGAGGTGGTCACCATCTCCGATGCTATCTACATGCGGGGGAAGAACGACGTATCGGTGCTGTTCCAGAACCAGCTGGCCCTCTGGGAGCACCAGAGCACACTAAACTATAACATGCCTCTACGGGGACTGATGTAGGAGCTGTCGGAAAATAACTGATACAATTTGTTCAGGAGAAAGTCTTGAAATTCAAGGAAAATCGCCATAAACTCGTATCAGTTATTTGGAGACAGCTCCTTTCTATGCCCATAATATTGATGGAATTCTGAAATCCAAAGGTGTGGGCGTGTATGGGAAGAAACTGGTGAAGATTCCGGCGCCGGATTACTACGTGTTTTACAATGGCCGGGAGAATGCGCCGGACAGGCAGGATCTGCGACTGTCAGATGCGTTCCTGGTTCCCAGGGAAGGGTATGAGTGGACGGCTCATATGCTGAACATCAATGCGGAGGGCAACAGAAAGCTTTTAAACCAGTGCCCGGCCCTGAAGGGGTATGTGGCTTTGATTCAGTATGTCCGCGAGTTCCAGGGGGCGGGCGACAGCCTGTCGGAGTCCATGGATAAAGCCATCGACAAGTGCGTGAAGGAAGGGCTGCTGAAGGAATATCTCTTGAAGAGGAAAGCGGAGGTGAAGCTTATGCTACTTACAGAGTTTGATGAGGAGCTGTTCGCAGAGACTATACGCGGGGAAGGCTTTGAGGACGGGTTTGCCAAAGGCGAGGAAAACGGTGAAAAAAAGGGCGAGGAACGTTTGAACCATCTGTACCTGACTCTTATCAACGCCAAAAAGACAAATGATTTGGAGCGGGCCATGCGAGACAAGGACTTCCGGGACACGCTGTACCAGAAGTATGGCTTGTAACAGCATTGCGAAAGCCGTAACTTTTTCGCGCATGAACAGTCCCTGTTATGACAGAATCGGCTGGATTCTTTCCACATCCGAATTCTACTCACAGGAAAATTCGGAGAGGAATTCCCGCAGTTCTTCCTCTCCGAAGTCTTTATCATCTTCTTTCCCTGTTACATTTTATACTGCGCACCGGTTATACTCGTGAGCGCATTCCTTTGCCACTCTTTTGTCCTGCATCGCAGCAGCGCTCACTCGTTATGGGGCTGTCGGGAAATAACTGCATTTCTACTATATGTATTGTGATATGTTAGAAATCACAACGATATATTGTAGAAAAATGCTATTTCCCGACAGCCCCTTTTGAACGCGAGCATAAATTGCAGTACAACCCGACTGCAGACCGCCACCCAGGTGTTTTCCCGGGGACACCACTGTAAATCCTGTCGGTCTGCAGTATATCCCCGATGCCTGGCACTTCCAACTTCCAAATACCCAGGCTTTCGAAAATATCCCAGACATCCACTTGTACGTTCTTTCGGTTTCTTTCCGCCCTGCGTTTTACCTGTCTTGACACAGCGTCACCCGGGAGATTATAATATTCCCAGAAACGGAGGGAATCGCATGGATTTTCAAGAATACTTCCCCATATGGGACAAGCTGAATACAGCGCAGCAGAATAAGCTGCTGGGAAGCCTGATTTCCAGAACCGTGCACAGAGGAAACGTAATCCACAACGGCAGCACGGACTGCACAGGCCTTCTGCTGGTGAAAACCGGGCAGCTCAGGACGTACATTCTCTCCGACGAGGGCCGGGAGATCACCCTCTACCGTCTGTTCGACAGGGATATGTGCCTGTTTTCGGCGTCCTGCATCCTGCGCTCGATCCAGTTCGATGTAATCATTGAGGCGGAGAAGGACACAGATCTCTGGGTCATCCCCTCCGATGCCTATCAGAGCGTCATGGCCGAGTCCGCGCCCCTGGCGAATTACACCAATGAACTGATGGCAGGCCGGTTCTCTGATGTGATGTGGCTCATGGAGCAGATCATGTGGAAGAGCCTTGACAGGCGTGTTGCCGCTTTCCTTCTGGAGGAAAGTTCCATCGAGGGAACCCACAGGCTGAAAATCACCCATGAGATCATTGCCAACCACCTGGGTTCCCACCGGGAAGTGATCACCCGTATGCTGCGCTATTTCCAGAACGAGGGAATGGTCAGGCTGTCCCGGGGTGCCATTGAAATCACGGACAAGGACAGACTGGCGGAATTAAGCGAGATGTAACCGCAGGACAACAGGCTTGATCTGCCCAGGAGAATAATCCTGTTTCCTTCTGCATCGCCAGACCTCTGGCACGGGGTCTGACATCTCCGCAAAGTATGTCGCTTCTCCTGCGCTTTATGGCTTATCCCACTACAAAACAGCCTGGCGGTTACATGGCGGCGCATCCGGCCTCATGGGAACTCCGTTATTGATCCATTCCGCAGGGAAAAGCTGTCTCAATCAGTACCCGGTCATCGACCACAGATTCGTAATACCGGTAGCCGCCGGCGAAATTATAGGCCTCATAGCCGCTGCCCTCCAGAATGCGGCAGGAAATGTAGCTGCGAAGTCCGCTCTGGCACATGACATAAACAGGTTTGCCTTTCCCGATTTCGTCCAGGCGCTCACGCAGTTCGTCCACGGGAATGTTCCGGAACCCTTCTATATGACCGCGGCTGTACTCGCCCACTGTCCGGGTATCCAGCAGAGTGACGCTCCCGTCCCTGGGCAGCTTATCCAAATCTTCCAGATGCCACTGTCTGAGCACGCCGCCGGCGATATTGTCCACCAGGAAACCGGCCATATTCACGGGATCCTTGGCGGAGGAATATGGCGGTGCATAGGCCAGATCCAAATCTTTCAATGCAATAGCGCTCATGCCTGCGTGGATGGCAGTAGCCAGGACATCGATACGCTTGTCCACGCCCTCATATCCCACAATCTGTGCCCCCAGCAGACGATAAGTCCCTTTCTCGAAAACCACCTTCATGGTCATCACCCTGCCGCCGGGATAGTAGCCGGCATGGCTCATGGGGGACAGGATGACGGTATCCACATCCAGCCCGGCTTTTCTGGCATTGGTTTCGTTGATGCCCGTGGTGGCCGCAGTCATATCAAAAACCTTGATGACGCTGCTGCCCTGGGAGCCAAAATATCTGCTGTCACCGCCGCAGATATTGTCGGCAATGATGCGTCCCTGCTTGTTGGCCGGGCCTGCCAGAGAGATCAGGGCACTCTCGCCGGTGACGGAATGCTTTACCTGCACCGCATCCCCGGCGGCGTAGATATCAGGCACAGAAGTCTCCATTCTGTCATTGACGACGATACTCCCCTTAATGCCAAGTTCCAGTCCTGCTTCCTTTGCCAGCCCGGTATCCGGGGTGACGCCGATGGCAAGAATCACCATATCTGCATGAAGAGGTGCCTCCTCCTTTAAAAGGATGTCCACGCCGCCCTCCCTTTCCTCGAAGCCCTCTACCGTATGGCCAAGTGCCAGCCTGACGCCATGCTTCCGCATCTGGCTGTGGATAAAGGACGCCATGTCAGCGTCAAAGGGATTCATCAGCTGCCTGGGACGCTGGACAATCGTCACCTCCATGCCCTGTTCGCGCAGGTTTTCCGCAAGCTCCAGGCCGATGAATCCGCCGCCGGCCAGCACGGCGGACTTGGGATGATGCCTTTCAATGAATTCTCTGATGCGGAGCGTATCTTCCACCGTCCGCAGAGTAAATACCTTGTCCAGGCCTACGCCGGGAAGCCGGGGCTGGGTGGGCTTGGCACCGGGAGAGAGAATCAGCTTGTCGTAGCTTTCCTCAAATATTTCACCGCCTTCCAGGTTCTTCACAGTCACCTTCTTCCTGTCGGGATGAATGGCAGTCACCTCATGCCGCACTTTCATCTCCACACGGAAACGGGCATAAAAGCTCTCAGGAGTCTGGAGGGTAAGCTCTTCCTTATCATGAATCACATCCCCGATATAATAGGGCAGCCCGCAGTTGGCATAGGAAATATATCCGGAACGCTCAAATACCAGAATCTGTGCCTGTTCATCCAATCTGCGGATTCGTGCTGCGGCTGTGGCGCCGCCTGCCACACCGCCTATAATCACCACTTTCATCTCAACGCTCCACCTCCCCGGAATATGCGGCAATGCCGCCGATGTCATTCACATTGGTATACCCCATGCGCCGCAGACGTGCCGCAGCCTGGTGACTGCGGGCGCCGGACTGACAGTAGACGTACAGCGCCGTGTCCTTCTTTTCCGCCACAGACGCCACCTCGTCAATGCTCTGCAGGGGAACATTTCTGCTTCCCGGAATATGCCCGCCCCTGTATTCCTGGGGAGTGCGCACGTCCAGCAGTACGGCGCCGGGAACCTTACGGCAGTCCATTACGCCCTGATTGATATCAGGCTGCTTTAAAAAGTCAAAAAATCCCATATCGTTACCTCCCTCAAACCATTGCGAGAATGGCGCTCTTGGGCCTTGCGCCCGTGGCCTGGCTGACGATTTTGCCGTTCTTCATCACCACCAGAGTCGGAATGCTCATCACGCTGAACCGGTTGGCCAGCTCTGGCTGCTCGTCCACATTGACCTTG
>DKVC01000001.1:8452-15596 GCA_002490995.1 Lachnospiraceae bacterium UBA7188 | reverse complement strand
GCTGCTCGTCCACATTGACCTTGCAGACTTTGATGTCAGAGCGCTCTTTTGCGATCTCTTCTATGACAGGCCCAACCATACGGCAGGGGCCGCACCACGGAGCCCAGAAGTCCAGCAGGACAGGCTTATCGGAATTCATGACTTCATCCTGGAAATTGTTTTTATTGATATTGAGAGCAGACATTTTGAAATCCTCCTTGCTTGTTTTTCTTTTGTGATTTCATTTTAACACAATGCCGCCTGCTCTTCTGTGATAATATCACCAAAACCTCATTATGTTTCGCATACAGTCTCTTCCTGGTTGATCCCACATTCTGCCAGGTTCCACAATGTCTGTGTACGCCTAAAGCCGCCGGACGCACATATCCCACAGAAAGCTGCATATACTATCCCCGGAGGAATTTTATGTCACGTTTAAAACGCTATACCGTTATTGGTATCCTTTTTGTCATACTTGCCGGGACGCTGTCCCATTTCCTGTACGAGTGGAGTGGGAATCATGCGGTGGTGGGCCTTTTTACACCGGTCAGCGAGTCGGTCTGGGAGCATATGAAGCTGCTGTTCTTCCCCATGCTCCTGTACTCCCTGTTCCTGATCTCCAGGCTGCGGAGGGAATTTCCCTGCCTTCTCTCTTCCCTCTGGGCAGGGCTTCTGGCAGGGACGTTGGCGATTCCGGTTCTTTACTACGGCTATACCTGGATCCTGGGCAGGGATGTGTTCCTTCTGGATCTGGCAACTTTTATCCTGAGCGTCGTCTTCGCCTTCTGGATATCCTTCCGTTTCGCCCTGTCCTGTAAGGGGAAGCCTTTTGGCATTTTGCCGGGCGGCTTAGTCTGTGTCCTGCTGGTCTGTTTTCTGTGGTTCACCTATCATCCGCCGGGAGCCAGGCTCTTTGCGGATCCCAGTGCCCGGGCAGCCGGCCTGTTTATGCGGTAAAAGACCTTTGCAGCTTCCGGATATATCTGTTCCGCCGGAAAGACCTCCCCTTGCCACCGCCAGGCTGCCGTCCAGGACAGCCAACGAAAAGAACATGGGAGCTTCACGTATTTTTCAACTACATTTTATTCACATAAAGCCTTATTACCTCTGCAGAATGCCCAGTCAGGCGAAGCCTTCTCACGCCTGCCTCCCATACTCCCATGCTCTGTTCCGTCCAGAAATCGGCTGCCTCTGCCCTTTCCCTGATTTCCACCTCGAAATCTTTCTCAAAATCATCATAATTAAATACACATAGTATCGTTTCTCCGTCAAGGCAGATTCTTCCCACCGAATAATCCGCTGATTCAAATACAGCGGCTGTCCCCCGGGGCGGCAGGAGCTTCCGCAAATCCGCCGCGTTTTGTTCCGTAAATTCCCCGATATTGTCGCTGGACAGCACCATTCCTCCAGATGCCAGGGTATACGCCGCATTAAACAAAAACTCTTCCCTGGTTAACCTGCTGTCCACCCGCTGCTGTTCCCCTCCTGGGTCAAGCACCGTCAAATCGTCATTCCGCAGCAGGACGGTATCCGGGTCATTGATCCAGAGCCTGTTATTCTGCCAGTTGCGGGGGAAACATTCCTTTGCCAGCCGCGCAAATGTCTCAAAGCTCCTGGAATTGTCATTAGTAATCCGCATGCCGTGCACCACGCCGAGAGACGGCCACATTGGCGCGTTGCAGCCCAGCAGAAAGCTGTCGTATCCCGCTCCCTCCAATATGGCTTTCATCCCCATCCGATAGGCTTCCACACAGGTCTTGTTTCTGTCAAAGCGCACGCCGAAGGGCAGCGCTCCCCACATATTTGCATCAAGCTTAAAATATTTCACCTTCCACTTTTCCCGCATTGTCCGGAAGACTCTGGTCAGGTGCGCCCTGGCATCGGGATGCGTCCCGTCCAGCATGTACCACGGGCCGCAGCGCCAGCCGCCGAAACTCACCCGGTTCGATGCCAGCGGCTTTCCCTCCTCATCCTTTACAAACCAGTCCGGATGCGTCCTGAAAACCTCCGATTCCTCCTCCGCGATGAAAGGCGCCGCCCATATGGCCGGTTCGAACCCCTGCTCCTTTATGGCCAGGCACAGCTTCTCAATTCCCCCCTCAAACGCTTCCGTGGTGGAAAGCCAGTCCCCCATATGGGACTGATATCCGTCATCCAACTGTATATATTTCAGATTTAACCCTCTGTCCTTAATGGCATCTAATGTGTCATAGATGTTCCCGGCAGTCACATTGGGGCCGTACACCAGCCAGGAGCACCATCCGGTGGGTATCTCTTCACTGGAAAGCATGGGGTGATTCTCACCGATGGCAGCGGCAAAAAGCGCCTCCAGCTCATGGGCAGAGCCCTCTGCCGCAAAAAACGCTTCCAGTTCAACCGTCTCCCCGGATAAAATCTCAATTCCCTCCAGATTCAGCACCACCTTCAGGTCAGTCTCATCAAACCAGAATTCCCCGCTGAAACGGCTGCAGGAAGCAAATCCCATTAAAAGGCTGTCCCCGTCCTCCGGGTCAAACCGGACCATATTGTATACCTGCCCCAGTCCTTCCGGAACCGGCAGCCTGTAATGTGCGGAATCTCCGAAATAACTCATCGGTTTCACATTTCCCACCGTACCGCCGTACTGGCAGAGTTTGTTATATCCTTCCCCATACACAGGCGTATCCGCCGGAAACGGCATGTCCATCTCCAGCACTGTAATCTTACCCGGACGGACTGCCCTGTCCGACATGTTCACAAGGCTCAGTCGGCAATTCCTTCCCTCCCACTCCGCTGTGATACGGTATTCCTGTCCGCAGACAGGCCTTAATATTTTCTCTCCTTCAAATCCCATATTTAACTCTCCATTCGTAATGAAATGTCTACAAATAACTACTGAATTCCTAACAGTCAGAAAATAGCTGATACTCCAGGGAACACCGGAACCTGGCGTCTTCATCATACCACATCGCTAAATTCGTTTGAAACTGCTGCCCTCCGGAAGCAGCTGCAGGCTCCGGAATATCGTCCCTGCGCCTTTCCCACCGGAAGCACGGTTTACAAGCAAGGTCAATGCCAGCGTTTCCCCCGGCCGGAATCCGAAAATGCGAAGGTCCTTCCGCACCGCCACATTATTTTCCCTGGGACCCACAACGGGTACTCCGTTCACCTGAATGTTCCAGTCGCCTGAAAACGCCTCTGCTTTTATCAACAGATAAGGATATTCCGGCTCATACTTCCATGGAAGCCGGAAAGTAAACCTGCCGCCGGCATCTCCCTCTCCTGCTGACAGGACGAATCCCTCCGGTCTCACCTGGTAAGGGCTGTTTATCACTGTCCCCCATCCGTCGTCAAAGGTATAAATCCCCTCCCCGTCCTGCAGTCCCAGGAGTTCCGGCTTATTCAGCAGAACCAGGTTTTCGTCCGAAACCCGGAAATCCCGCCGGACGCTTCCCCAGGTCTTCAGGCCGCACTTAGCCGTCACCTGTACGGCATAGCTGTGCCCCGGTGTCAGAAAATGCTCCGGAATCCGGAATGGCTCATTGCCCTTTCCTTCCGCTTCATACAGCATTTGCGTTCCCTCACTTACCCGGCAGGCGTATTGATACCCGTAAGTCAGCCCGCCGATTTCCACGTCCTCATTGCAGCCCGCAATATCCGAAAGCATCCAGAAATTCCGAAAAGGACTGACCGAATAATGCTCTGCCCCGGAATGCGGCTGTCCTGAATCTCTGCCGGCCGCAAAGCTCTCTCCCTCTGTGATGCCCCCTGATTCCCGCAGCGCTGTACGGGCAGGGCAGCCTCCGTAAATAATCCAGGCTGCGCCTTCGGAAGCTTTTATCCTCAGGGACAGCACGGCTGCTCCGGAAAGCGGTTCCATGAGGGCGATATCCCCCATCTCGCACACCTCTGCCCTCCCGGTGGTGAAGAGACGGGCCGTTCCTATCTGCCTTTCCCCTGCGGGAGAATCTTCCTCTAAGTACAGTTCTGCCTCCAGCTCCTCCTCCGCGCCGTAATACAGATAGAAGTGAGAAGCATTCGCCCCGAAATCGTATTTTCCAAGAGAAGCCGCAGACGAGCCCTTTCCCTTTACATGGACCTCCCGCTGTATGCCGATACCTTCCATCCTGCAGCATACCTCATTGGAAGGGGCGCTTTCCCGGAATTCTCCGTCCACGCAGCTCACCCTGTAATAATACTCTCCCGAAAGCGGTTCTCCGTCAAACCCTTCCGCCGCATCAAGATAGGACAGGGTATCGCGGCATACATAGGTAACCAGGGACTGGGGACCCACGGAAAATCCGGGTTCCGTTCCCCTGTAAATACGATACCAGCAAAAGTCCCCGCTGCAGGGCTTCCAGCGCAGGCGCATGTTTCCGTCCGTATCCAGTACCGGCGTCCCCGGTTTCCCTGTCATGCTTCCGGGGAGACGGCTCAGCACGGCGCACTGTCCGGGAGCGGCAGCCGGATATCTTCCCGTCCTCACCCCGTCGCTGGCTTCCACATAATATTCCACCACGCCCTCCGGCAGCTCTCCAGACGGAATCCCTATGCCAAATACACCTCTCACCCTGTGCTCCAGCGCCTGTGTCTTCCAGAAACCGCTTCCGGCTTCCCGATAGCAGACCCTGACCTCCTTCCGCTTTCCACGTTTTCCTCCGATGACTGCAGCCCTGATATCCCATCTGCTCTGTTCCTTTGTGACAGTGACGGGTGAAATCATCAGCACCTGCAGTTCTCCTCCGCCTTCCAGTTCTCCTCCGTCTTCCCCATCTTCCCCGGCTATTTGGGCTGCGCGGACGTCCGCCCCCAGTTCTTTCATCCGTTTCAGATACCACTCCTGCACATATCGGTTCTCCACGCTGAAAAGATTCCCTGCCGTGGAAATATCATCGATACGCCGTACAAAGCATTCCACAAAGATGTGGAATTCCTTTGTCAGCTCTTCCGCCCCCATCTGATTTATATCCTGGTCCAGACGGCAGAATGCCTTCACCGCCCGGATACGGCAGTATAATCTGCGCAGCCGTTCCGCCCAGGCTCTGTCTCTGGTTTCTTCCATCGCCTGCGCTATCACCGCAAGCTGCCCGTCCGCTTTGGCCATGTCCAGGGTGCGGTCTTTTCCGGAAGGCAGCGGCGTGTACATGCACTCCGACGCATCTGTGGCATAGGCCTCATTCTCATTGATAATCTCTGTGACAGCTTCTGCCGCCTCCGCCCCGTAACATTTTACCGCATAACGGTAATACACATCCCTGGAACAGGCAAGGCTGTTCTCCTGATCCCATGGCGCCTCCGCAATATAGGAAAGCTTCGCATCCACCCCGTCGGAAACCCTCCAGGTCAGCGTCATAAGCCCCTTCATGTTCCGGCTCCTGCGCTGATAATCCCCCACCGTATTGCTCAGCAGGGTGCAGTAAGGCGCGAAATGGATGGAATCATTATAATCCCTTTCCGACCAGGGACAGCCCCAGAATTCCCGCTCCCCGTAGATGCTGCCGTCCGGAATCCGGTCGTTTACACTGTGCCCGGAAATGGGCGCGGCTATCACGTCCGCAGGCAGTCCGATGACCGTATCCGGGTCCAGCCCCCAGCCGGACACGGCGATCCGTATATTGGGAGCCTTTTCCTTCAGGGCATTGTAAGTCCGGTAAAAGGCACGGTTCCATACGCGGAAATCAGGGGAATTCTCCGAGCGGTACAGCAGCAGGTAATCCAGCTCGGAATAGTCTGTGGTTATCTGATGAATCCTTGCATCCACCACGCTGAAGTCATCCGCAGCCTGTCCGTAATCTCCCATCACCAGGTTCAGGTCCAGCCCCAGTCCGATTTTTACACCCCGGGTATGGGCATAGCGGATGATGAAAGCAAACTGGGAGCTTCCCTTCCGGAATACTTCCTCATTCTCAAGACAGTCGTTGTGCAGCGTCGCATCCGCCCCGAAATCATAGTCGTCATACACTTCACTTCCGCCAAACAGGTATTCCTTCACCTTCCAGCCCTTCATTCCCCAGGCATGGGGCTTTGACACCGTGGCATTCCAGTTCCGGGACATTTTCCCATTCACCAGGATATTGTGGAAAATCTCGTTGTGGCCGAATTCTCCATTATAATTATGAATGTTGATAAAATTCATCCGCATTCTGGTCATCTGATCAATCATGTAAATCCAGTCCTGAAAGGAATAGGATGTGGCGGACTGGGGAAAATTCGTCCAGGGCAGCACTCCCCGGATATACTGCTCCGGAATTCTGCGGTCCTCTATCTCACACAGGGGAAGGGGCTTTTTCTCCTGGGGAACGGCGTCCCCGCTGAAATAAAATCCCACGCCGTAATGATTGGACAGCAGTCCGTATACCCCGTACAGCAGTCCCTGTTCCGTCTTCGCCTGCAGGACCACCTCTTTTCCCTGCTCCCCGGTATGGATTTCGTAGCCTTCCTCCCCCAGCCCTCTGTCTGCGCCGCATAGCTCCAGCCGGAATGCAATGCGGTAATGCTCCTCACCGCGTCTCTCCCTGTCCGCATGTTGTCCGGTGAGGAGACAGATATACTTGATCAGCTCCGTCTGCGCGTACCTGGCTTTGTCGCCGGTGGCCTTATTTTCCACACAATATACTGCTTCTCTTTTCTCATGCATCATTTCTTTCCCTCCGCCTTACCTTTGTCAAACACTTTTAAAGCTTCACTCTTGAAAGCCTGTTTCCCTGCTCCAGGTCATTCTGTCCCGGCCTACTCTCTCCTGTGCTTCAGCCTGAACCCTGCTTCCTGAAATCCGTTTTCCCGCCGGGAATTGCCCCGCACCCGGAGCATTCCGTATTTTTACCCATAAACGCAAATAATTGCCGTCCGCACAGTATATACTCACGGTCAGAAACATCTGCCAAACGAAATGTATAACGAGTGAGTGCTTCTGCAGTTCAGGACAGAAAGCGGCAAATGAATGCGCTCACAAGTATAACAAGTGAACGCATCGGCAATCCAGAGCTGAAAACGACAATGAAATGCGTTCACAGGTATAAGGAAATGTCTTAAAATAATTTGTACGAGTTTTACGGAGAAATCCACAGACATTATCATGCTTTAATAAAAGCACATAGTACAAATTATTTCGCGGCAGTTCCTAAATATTGCAACTTATGAACGATCTCTAAATGAAACGGCAGATAGCAAACCATGCGTTGCTGCT
>DKVC01000001.1:8017-8200 GCA_002490995.1 Lachnospiraceae bacterium UBA7188 | reverse complement strand
ACAAATTATTTCGCGGCAGTTCCTGACAGGCAACAGGAAGCTCAGATTACCTTAATCCTACCATTGAAGAATATATTTGTAAATACATATTTATTTTTTTATTTTGTGTATTGACATATCGCGAAAAATCTAGTATTGTATAGGAAAGGCACATGTATGACGGTTCGACAGGCCGGCCCCTTT
>DKVC01000001.1:0-7763 GCA_002490995.1 Lachnospiraceae bacterium UBA7188 | reverse complement strand
ACAGGCCGGCCCCTTTAAGGCTGCCATACAGGCTGCTCAATTTGTATATACAAATCATCAGTGTGGAATTGCAGTATTAAAACTCCGCAGGAACAAGACAATCCAGAAAATTACGAGAAAGAAAGAGGATTAAGAATGAAAAAGAAATTAGCTATGAAGGTCTGTGCACTGGCACTCACGACAGCAATGATCGGCACCATGGCTGGCTGCGGCAACGACAGCGGCAACACCGGCAGCTCACAATCCGGAAGTTCCGAGGACAGCCAGTCCTCCTCTGCATCTTCCGATACCGCATCTGATGCCCAGGACGGCTCCGGGGAAGAAAGTTCAGATGAAGCAACCCCCCCTGAAGGCGAGGCAGCTGATGGCGAAGAAACCTATGACTTCGGCGGCGCAACAATCAAGGTCAGCGGCGCTTACTGGTATGACTTAAGCGAAGAAAATTCGGAAAACGCCAGCTATATCAAAGCCCATGACCTGCTCCCCCAGCTGGAAGAAAAGTATAATGTCAAGATTGAATATGTTAAGCTGGAAGGAGACGACGGCTACAACACCACCGACATGATCCAGTCCACCATCCTCAGCGGCGAATGCTATGCCGATCTGTTTTCGGGTGCCGATATCATTGCCCTTGGCGATTACCTGGTAGACAATACCGAGACCTCCGACTTTCTCGAAATCGGTTCCATCTATCTGGAGCCTGCCACCTGGAACGGCCATACATACGGATTTTCCTGTGAAAATGTAGGCAATGTCATGGTAATGACTTACAGCCGCGATTATCTGAGCAGCATTGGCATGGACGTTACCCCCACCGATAAATTTCTTGCCGGGGAATGGAGCTACGATGACTGTAAGGAATATCTCACCGAGCTGAAATCCAAGCTTCCTGAGGGTACCTACCCCATTTGTATCCACAGCAATACATGGACTGAAATGGCTCCCGCCGCCAACGGCTCTGTCTCCATCGATTCCAACGGTGAAATTCATCTGACGGATGAAGCTTATATTGAAGCAATCGAATTCTACAGAGAACTCATAGACCTGGGTCTTGCTAAGCCTATCCCTGCAGAAAGAAACGAGGATGGCAGCATCAGTTCAGAGCAGGGCGGTGAACAGTGCACCGCAACCGAGGCAAAGGATTGTGTCATTTCCACCGCAGAGCACTGGTATATGGATAGCCTGGAAGGAAGCCTGGGTTCCTGGGGCATCGTTCCCTGGCCGTGGGGCAGCAATGTAACCTGTGAAGGCGACTATACTACCCTGAGCGATAATTACCATACGGCACATGTCCTCTGGACAGATATGGTAGCTGTCAAGTCTGAATACCGCTCCGAAGGCGCGAAAAATATCCCTGACGATGTACTGCTTAAAATCGGCCTCGACTGGTGCGATATGAACGACCCTGTAGCCGCATCCGTAAGACATGCCGCCTTTGAAGCCGAAAAGAACGGCCAGGAATATCAAAATCTGGGTTATGAAGCAGGTACCATGCGCAGCTTCAGCACAAAAGAGGACGCGGACCTGTACGACTGGATGCATTCAAGAGCAATCATTGACTGGGGCCGTACCCTGAACAGCTATGTCCGTGTATACAGGAACGCTCTTGCCATTATCGCGCTTGGTGACGACGGCAGAGCCTCCAGCGAAAGCTTTGCCCAGGCCGGACAGCTTGCAATGGATGAGGCATTTAAATAAGCACTGCGAAACATAAAATTTTCAATTGCAATTTCTTTCATGTTTATGTATAAATAGTATACAGGGTAACAAACCTCCAACGGGGAACTTCTCATTACAGAAAAGTTCCCCATTACCCTTTTGGGCAGCATATAAATTTAAACATATCCGGAAAGGACATTTTTATGGTAATCAACTTCGGCAAATCAGAACTCGCATTATCCCCCCAGGGAATGATTACGGATATTACTTATCAGCAGAAGTCCGTATTTCCTGAGGGAAAAACATCCTTCCTGATCAGGCTTTTCCGGGATGGCAATCCCTGTGAAATCAGGGATGTAAGCCTGGACGGCAATCTGCTCACCTATTGCTTCCAGGGGACGGACGATAAGGTTTCCCTGCAGTTTACCTGCAAGGAAGAGTATACCGTCTTCGAAGTGACAGAATGCCCCCACAGCTTTGATTTCCTGACCATAGGCCCCATTGTCACCAGGCTGAACGACGTGGTGGGAGACGTGGTGGGCGTGGTTCAGGGGGAAGGCGCCGCAATCGGCATACAGGGCCTGCACAGGAAGCTGCTGGCCGGTTTCCCGGATGAAATCCGTCAGCACACAATCCATGCGGCACAAGCCCCCACCTCCGCCCTGACCGTAGGCAGCAGGGAAGCCAATACGGCGGCCGCTTACGCCATGCCCTTCGGCAGCGTCCTTCAGCTGTTTTGCGAAAACAGACGCAGAGACCGTGTCAAGTCCGTGGTATATGCCGAGCAGTGTGTCCCCGCTCCCCTGTTGGACCGTGAGGATGCGGATATACAGGGATGCCGCTTTGCCTTATTTTCCTGCCCCGATTTGGAAGCCCTGGATGTCATCGGCAGAATCGAGGTAAACGAAGGGCTACCCCATCCCATGATTGATGGCGAATGGGTAAAAACATCACGGAGAGCTACCTACTCCTACCTGATCGGAGAATTCGGCACCGAAAACATTGACCATATGCTTGATTACGCCAAAAAGGGCGGATTCCGCTGTCTCTATCACCCGGAACCTTTTGACACCTGGGGACATTTCGAGTTAAGAAAAGAGCAGTTCCCGGAGGGAGACCTGTCCCTGAAAAAATGTGCGGAAAAAGCGGCGGAGCAGGGAATCAGGCTGGGCCTCCACACCCTTACCAGCTTCACCAAAACAAACGACAGCTACGTGACACCGATTCCTCACAAAGGCTTAAAATCCATGCTTCCCGGCAGCCTGGAAGAAGATATCACCAGGGAGCAGGCAGAATTTTCCGTGAAAAACCTGGCCGGGCTTTCCTATCCTGCCACCCTGAACTGTATCAGAATAGAGGATGAGCTGATTCAGTATGCGGAATTTGAGACATTGTCAGACGGTATCTCCCTGTTAAAAGGCTGTACAAGAGGCGCTTTCGGCACTTCCCCTGACTCCCACAGGAAGGGCTGTCCCGCCTGCAAGCTCATCGACTACCCCTATCATACCCTGTTCCCGGACATCGATCTACAGGATAAATTTGCAGACAGAATCGCTCAGCTGTTCAACTTTGCCGGGATAGAGCAGATTTCCTTCGACGGACTGGAGGGCTGCGAGTGGACAGGAGAAGGGGAATACGCCAACAACAGCTTCTGTATGAGATGCTATGACCAGTTTGACCATCCTGTGATCAACGATGCCTCCGGTCTCCACCATTTCCTGTGGCATATGAACACAAGGATGAACTGGGGCGAGCCCTGGGGTGAGGAAATGCGTGTGGGCCAGGTGGAAGGCAGGATGCGGAACCAGGCATTCTTCCACAAAAACCTCTTTCCCGCAATGCTGGGATGGTTCCTGATCCGGAAAGCCAACCGCAGGTTTGAAGCCAGCACCCTCATGGATATGGAATGGGCTCTCTCCGAAGCCGCGGGATTCGATGCCGGCTTTTCCCTCAGCGCCTCCCAGGATACCCTGGATTCCCTGGGAACCACGGAGGAGATTCTGGAGGCCATCCGGAACTGGGAACTGCTGCGCTATGAGAACCGTTTCGGCGACAGCCTGAAAGAACTGCTGAAAAAACCGGAGACGGAATGGCATCTGGAGAAGGAGAACGAAACCACTTTCCGGCTCTATCCCATGGCAGTCAGCAAGCCCTTGATATGTGATTTGCTGGAAATGCAGCCCGGACAGCCCGGCGGTTCCGACTGGAGCTTTGACCAGCCCTTTGACAGGCAGGGCTTTTCCTTCCGGATGAAGGTGGACGGATACGGCTATATAGAGAATCCCAAGTTCTACAATGCCGCCGGCGTATTACAGTTCCAGACAACCGTAAAAGGCGGCCAGTATCTGCTGTTTGACGGCCGGAAGGCATTTGTAACGGATAAAAACTATAATAAGCTGCAGGAATGCCCTTATATCGGCAGCTGCCTTGTGGAAAAAGGAAATGCCCAGCTGAGCTTCGGCTGTACCTTCGGCGGCGAGGAAGGACCTGAGGTCAAGGTACGTGTAATCACAAAAGCGGCGCCTTATGTTGTTACCAGAGATTAAAGTACATCATTTCTTATCGGGCAAAGAGCCTTGCGCACCAACCCGCAGAGAAAGCGGGTTGGCGTTTTTCCCTCCTCTTTGAATGAAACTCCCCGCAGCAAGCTGCGGGGTATCAGCCCGAGACTCACTTCGTTCGTCATTAGTTTGTTGCGCTGCAAGCAGCGGGGAATGAAACCCTCTCTGTGATTCAAATCATACCAGATAAGCAATATATTCAGCAAAAGCCTACTTTCGGGCTACACCAACACATATGTTAACTAACGCCAAAGAAATCGTCGATATGTATATACATACCTTAATTTTTATAAATTGTATTGACATTTTCCTTCATATATAGTATTCTATATATAAGGACGCATCTCGAAATCAGCCGCAGGACGCATAATGTTTTCCCAGTGGAACACCAGCCGTCCAACGCGGATCATTCATAAAACAGCAACAGGAGGCAAACTTATGCATAACAATCACTCATTCCGTCGTTTTCCCACGATTAAAATCACCGGGTATGAAAACGCTGCCACCGCAGACAAAGATACCATATTGCAGCAATTCCGACAATTGTGTCAGGGCAGAAATCGCACTGTCATTGTAGCGGAATGCTATCCCGGCGTAATTCAGGAGGAACTGCAGGAGCTGCTCCTTCCCCTGGAACCGGCAGAAATCATCCACAGCGACGATCTTGCGCTGCCTCCGGAAGATATCGATGCCCTCATAGAGCATGACCTGACGGACGATCCTGTCTTCGGAATCATGACCACCAGGCGGCTGGAAGAATTTTTCCCCGCGGAAAATCTGGACGCCGCCCGCCGCAGAATAGATGCCGTAACCTCCGGAATCGTACTGGTATACGGCGTAGGCGCGTCGCTGGTGTGCGAAGGAGATATCCTGGTGCTGGCAGACATCACCCGGTGGGAAATCCAGCTCCGTTATCGGAGAGGTTTTTCCAACTGGAGAACCGCAAAGACGGATCTCCCCAAAAACGAAAAATACAAGAGAGGCTTTTTTGCCGAATGGCGCTGGGCAGACCGCGTCAAGGACAGACTGCTGCCAGATATAGACCTCTATCTGGATATGACTACAGAGCATGAGCCGGCCATGGTTTCCGGGAAAGCTTACCGGGAAGCCCTGAGACAGGCTGCGGAACAGCCCTTCCGCATTGTGCCTTATTTCGATCCGGGAGTATGGGGCGGGGACTGGATGAAAACCAATTTCGATCTGCCGGAAAACGGTTCCAACTACGCCTGGAGCTTCGACGGAGTGCCTGAAGAAAACAGCCTCCTTCTGGACTTCGGCGGCGGACGCCCCATCCAGACTCCGGCGCTGAACCTGGTCCACTCCCATCCGGTGCAGCTGCTGGGGGACCGGGTGCACGGACGCTTCGGCGCGGAATTTCCCATCCGGTTCGACATGCTGGACACCATGAACGGCCAGAACCTGTCCTTACAGGTTCACCCACTGACGGAATACATACAGCAGAATTTCCATATGCACTATACCCAGGATGAGAGCTATTATCTGCTGGATGCCCAGGGGGAAGACCCCTGTGTCTATCTGGGCGTCAAAACGGGAGCCGACCCGGAAGCCTTTGTGCAGGCTCTGGAGGAAGCCCAGGAAGGGGGCGCTCCCTTCCCCGCCGAAGAATTCGTCAACCGGATTCCCGTGAAAAAACATGACCATGTGCTGATTCCTGCCGGTACGGTACATTGCTCCGGCGCAAATACCATGGTATTGGAAATCAGCGCCACGCCTTATATTTTTACCTTCAAGCTCTGGGACTGGGGACGCCTGGACCTGGACGGACGGCCCAGGCCCATCCATATAAAGCACGGCGCCGCCAACATCCAGTGGCATCGCAATACGGAGTGGGTGAAGGAAAATCTGGTCAACAAAATTACGATAATACACCGGGACGAAAACGGCACCGTAGAACGGACAGGGCTTCATGAGAGAGAATTTCTGGACACCTTCCGCGTCAGCACGGAAAGCGAAATGCCCATCCGCCGCAATGGCAGCGTACATGTAATCAATCTGGTGGAGGGAGGACGGGCTGCCCTGACCAGCGATACCGGTCATTTCCCGCCCTTTGAACTACACTATGCGGAGACCTGCATCGTGCCTGAAGCGGCAGGCCCTTACAGGATCTGCTCCACAAACGGCGAACTTATCCGGGCAGTCATCGCTTGTGTGCGCAATTAAATATCCGTATTCTGAAGGCTCTGTCCTGCTCTCATTTTCCTCTTTCGTGCAAAGCGTGAGGCTGCTGCAATTGCGGCAGCCCCGGATATTCTTAAGAACAGATCAACTATAGTTCTGCAAATACTTTAGACTTACATTTTATATAGCACCTTAAAACCACATAAATAGTAATTGTAAGGAATTGTAAAACAGCAGTAAAAACAGCAAAACAGCAGAAACAGATTGCAAAAACAGCACACTTGATTTATAATCAATCTTGTGTGTATCAAAGTCCTGTTCCGTATTGCGTGGTAGGTTAGATACCAACTTTGCCAGGGGGAACAGCAATTCCCTTGATGGCACACCGTATGTTCACGAATTCTCGCCAGTATATTATCATACTCATACACATTCTATAAGCAGGAAAATCAACGAAGCATTTTTTGTTTGCCTGGCATGGGCGAAATCTAAGAGATGAAAATCCCGAATTTGCAGTAATTTCTTTTGGGAATATAGATAAGAAATCATGGAGGGAGTTGATAAATTGATAGATTTTGATATAGGAAAATTTGATGAATACAGAGAAGATAACCGGTTGGAGGTAAAGAAAGCCAAAGGCGGGCTTCCGAACAGCCTTTGGGAGAGTTACTCGGCT
This sequence comes from Lachnospiraceae bacterium UBA7188, assembly GCA_002490995.1. Taxonomy (GTDB): domain Bacteria; phylum Bacillota; class Clostridia; order Lachnospirales; family Lachnospiraceae; genus Acetatifactor. The sequence goes on along the minus strand of DKVC01000001.1, from coordinate 728 downwards.
ATGGCGAACTGTTATGGCGGTATTATTATTCTTGGCGTTGCTGAAAATTCTAACGGAAGTTTTTATACCACAGGACTGCAGGATTCTGCCAAAATAAAAAAGGAATTTTGGGATTGCATCAATAATCGGAATAAAATCAGCAGCAATCTTCTTATGGATAAAGATGTTGTAACCTATGATATGGGCAGCGATGTCATTATGGTAGTTCATGTACCAATGGCAAGACGAGAGCAAAAACCTGTCTATATCAATGGGGATATATGGAATGGTACCTTCCGCAGAAACTGGGAGGGCGATTATCATTGCACTCCTTCAGAAATCAAAGCAATGTTGCGCGATGAACCGGAAAATACCATGGACATGATGGTTCTGGAAGAGTTTACGCTTGCTGATTTAAATGATGAAGCTATTCAGGGGTATCGAAATTATCATTCGACAGTAAGACCGGGACATGTATGGGAAAAACTTTCAAAGAATGAATATCTGGAAAAAATCGGTGCGGTGGGACGGCTGAAAGAATGTGACGAGTTGCGTCCAACCGCTGCGGGACTGTTGATGTTTGGTGAAGAATACCGTATTGTCAGGCATTTCCCAGATTATTTTTTGGATTACCGCGAGATTCTGGATCCTACAATCCGATGGACTGACCGGATACAATCAAGTTCCGGTGACTGGACGGGAAATTTGTTCGATTTTTTTTTTCGGGTGGTGTTAGTCAATAAATATGT
>DKVC01000191.1:12190-12399 GCA_002490995.1 Lachnospiraceae bacterium UBA7188 | reverse complement strand
TTTTCCACTGCCATTACCTTCTTTCCATATTTTATTGTAAACAATTATTATACTTTTACTCAAAAAAGTCAATATACTTTGTCCCCAAAATCCTGTAAAATCATGCCGAAAAAACGGGAAAATTTTATGGTTTTCCCGTCACTCTCTCATATTTCAAAAAGGTGTATGCAATGTCAAAATAAGTCTGCTCGTCGCTGTCGGCGGTAATC
>DKVC01000191.1:11520-11894 GCA_002490995.1 Lachnospiraceae bacterium UBA7188 | reverse complement strand
TGCTCGTCGCTGTCGGCGGTAATCCTCCATCCTGGCTCCCTGTTTAGGTCAGGGAAATAAGCATCCGCTTCGTAATTTTGTTCAATCATGGTAATATGTGCCGTATCGCACCAGGGCAGCAGCTGACGGTAAATGCTCTCGCCGCCGACACAGTAGACATCCCGGGAAGGAAAAGGAGCCAGCGCCAGCTTCAGTTCCTCCAGGGAATGCGCCACCTGCGCCCCTTTCACGCGAAAGGAAGGGTTTCTGGAGAGAATGATATTGGTCCTGCCGGCTAAAGGCATGCCCTGGGGAAAGGTCTCCAGCGTTTTCCGTCCCAAAACCACCACTTTCCCTATGGTCTCCTCCCTGAAATGCTTCTGGTCATTGGGAAT